>SYLY01000351.1 GCA_005808475.1 Acidobacteriota bacterium | reverse complement strand
TGGGCGCGTTGCCGATCGCGATGGGATTCGGCGCGGGCGGCGACGCCCGGCGGCCGCTTGGCTTATGCGTGGCCGGCGGACTGATGTTCTCGCAATTGATCACGCTGTATCTGACGCCGGTGGTGTACACATACATGGCTCGCGCGCAGCGCCGCGTGGACCGCCGGGAAGTGGAGGCGGCGTATCAGCCCTCGGCGGCGGATTGATATTCTGAAGTGAGCCGCCCATGCCGACGATCGAGCGCACCATCGCCGAGTTGGACCAGTGGTACGCTCAGATTGGCCGGCTGGAGAATTCCAAACGCGGACTGCTCCGCGCGGCGTTCGCGGACGATGCCCTTCGGATTCGGAAGTGGATGGACTTCGAAGAGCAAATCCTCCACTGCCGCCTCGGAATTCGCCACGCCATGGAGTTGCAGGAACGCCGGCCCGAACGATTCGAACGCCATTCGGTCAAACTGGAGGAGATCCACTCCAATGGCTCCTACGAGGACTCCGTGTTCGTCATGACAAAGTACCCGGCGGCCGAGGAGACCGCACGGGCGGCGCGGTTGCAATACGTCGTCGGCTTTGTTTCCTCCGAGATTCGGCGGCTCGGCTACCGGCCACGTCTGGCATCGGACCGGAGCTTTCATCGATGGCTATGGGACAACGTGGAGCTCCATCTCTGCGCATGCGCACGGGGCGTCGCCATTGTCGAGGACCAGTATGCCCCCGAACTGAATCCCAACGTGGCGATGGAGTGGGGCTGGATGGTCGGGATGGGCCGCGATGTCTTGTTCCTTCGAGAGAGCGGCTTCAATCACGACAGAGCCGATTGGGCGGGCCTGCTCAGCCATGAATTCTCGTGGCAGGATCCTCGGCCCGGAATCGCGGCGGCGTTGACGGCCTTCCTACCGCGCCGGTCGAAGGAGTGGACCGATGGGTGAGGCCAAGCGTATCTTCATCGCCTACTCGCACCGGGATGGCGCGATGGCGAACGACCTATGCGTGCATCTGGAGGCAGCCGGCTTCTCCGTGTGGCTGGACACGAAGATTCAAGCAGGGGACGACTGGATCGACACCATCTGGCAGGCGTTCTCCCAAGCCGACGTGATCCTGTTGCTGCTGTCCGAGTCCTCGGCGCGCAGCGAGTTTGTCAAACAAGAGATCGAGATGGCTGCCGTGCGACAGGCGTCCGGAAAGGCTCGCCTGATTCCGATCTCCCTCCACGGGTGGCGTGGCTTTCCCGTGGGCGTGACCGGCCTCGACGGCGTTCCGCTCGAGTGGCCGCGCGGCGAACCTTTCGAAGCGATCCGCGATCGTCTGCTGCAAGCTATCGATCATCCGGAACAGGCGGTCGCCGGCGTCCTGTCGAACGGCGCCCCACTCCAGCCGCCGGGCGCGGCTCTTCCGGCGGCGGGCGCGACGTCGCCGGACTCGCCCTATTACGTGAAGCGGCAGGCCGACGACGAATTGGCTCAGGCCCTCGCTTCCCACTCCGGGCAGACGATCCTCATCGCCGGTCCCAAGCAGAGCGGCAAGAGTTCGCTGCTGGCCCGCGCGTATGAACTCTCACAAAAAGATGGCCGGCAAGCTTTCTACGTCGATTTCCAATCGCTCGACGGCGTCCATCTGGAGTCCCTTGCATCGTGCCTGCGCGCCATTGGGCGGCGGATCGAGCAGAAGGCCGGCCCCGGTAAGCCCTTATCCGAATACTGGGACGAGGAACTCGGCGCAATCGCCAGCCTGACGAACTTCCTCGAGAGGGAGATCCTGCCGAAGTCCGAAGGCCGCGTGGCGATCTGCGTCGACGAGGCCGACCGGATCTTCTCGAGATCCTGGGCGCAGGATTTTTTCTCGATGCTCCGAAGCTGGCATAACTTGCGCGCGTTCGAACGGGCATGGGCTGGATTCACGCTGATCGTGACTCACTCGACCGATCCCGGCCTGTGGATCCGCAGCGCCGAGCAGTCGCCGTTCAACGTCGGCCTCCGGCTCCGGCTCGACGATTTCAACCTCGAGCAGGTGGCCGGCCTTTGCGGCCGTTACGACGCGGGGCTATCGCCGGTGGAAGTCGAGAAGCTGTTCCAGGTGACCGGAGGCCAGCCGTATCTAGTGAGACTGGCGCTCTGGGAGATCACCACGCGAGACCTGACGGTCGCCGAGTTGGACGAGAAGGCGATCGACTTCGATGGTCCGTTCGCCGATCATTTGGCAAGCCAACTGGTGGCGCTCGAGCGCAACGAACTCGCTCTGCTCGCGTTGAAAGACGTGATGGACACCGGATCCAGCGACGACGACATTGCGTTCGAATGGCTTCGCTGGGCGGGGCTGGTGGCCGGACCCTCGCGCCGCCGCGGCCGCCTGCGCTGCGATCTGTACCGCCGCTTCTTTACGCGCCACTTCGAACTCGCGCCGCTTCCGGCTCGCGCCTACTGACGACACATGGACCCCATCGAAATCCCGGATGACCAGGCTGCCCCGCCCACTCTCGCCCGCGCGCCCGGCTGGGCCCAATGCCCGTTGGTCGAAGTCATTCCCGGCAAGGTCGGCGGGGCGGCGCTATTGAAGAACACGCGCTTGCCGGTTGAGGCCATTACCGGCAACTACGATTCATTCCGCGACGAGGGCCTGTCCCATGAAGCCGCTTTGGCCGAGACGGTGGATTGCTATCCGCAAGCCGGGCTCGAAGCGATCGAGACGCTCCTCGCCTATCGCACTGGCTGAAAATCTCCTCTCAGTCTCGTGAGCGGATCCCGTTCGTGTTCAGAGCCCTTTCAGCGCGTGCTCCGCGACCCGAGGCACGTACCGGTTCTCGTCGTCGAGCGCCTTCTTCAGCGGCTCCGCCGCGGGACGAGCCTTGGCGCCCAATCCGTCGAGCGCCAACGCCGCATGCAGGCGAACCGAATCCACGGGACTCGCCAACTCCCTCACCAGTACCTCGACGTTCGACGTCCGCCGGGCGGCCTCGATCCGCACCACCGGCGCCGGATCGGCGACGAGCTTTGCGGGGTCGCCCTGGCCGCTGCGCAACGCGCGATAGCGGACCGCCGGATCCGGATCGTCGATCGTCGGCGCGAGCAGCCGGTCTTGCAGCGTGGCGTTCTCCGGCGCGCGCAGAATCGCCCACCGGCTGCCGTATTTGGATTCGCGCGCTTCGAGCTCCGGCTCGGGAATGAGGCCGACGTCCTTGGTCTCCCGCATCCACGCGACATGCGCCTTGCGCAGCCGCTCCAACTCCCCGCGGTGCTTCGCATCGGCGGCGAGGTTCCGGATCTCGTGCGGATCGTTCGCCAGATCGTAAAGCTCTTCCGCCGGTTTGCGATCCGCCAGGAACAACTCCGCCGCCGCCGGCAGCTTGCCTTCGGCGTGCACGCGGCGCAGTTCTTTCATCGTGGGGCCGGCCTCCGGCGTGTTCATGTGCTGGTAGTAGGGCTTGTCCGCCTCGTAGTTCACGATGTAGCGATAGCGCTTGTCGCGAATGGCGCGGATGATGTCGTAGCGCTCGTCCATGCGGTCGCGCGCGCCGTACACGTATTCGCGGGGCTTCGACAGGCGCGGACCCAAAAACGCCCGCCCCTGGAACTGGCTGTTGACTGGCGCGCCGGCGAGATTCAGCATCGTGGGCGCGAGGTCGATCATGCTGATCAGTTGGTGGTCCACCGATCCGGGCTTGCCCTGGTCCGGTTGGCGGAACTTCTCCGGGATGCGGGCGATCAGCGGCACGCGCGTGCCGGAATCGTAGAGCCAGCGTTTGGCGCGCGGCAGCCCGACGCCATGGTCGCCCCAGTAGAACACGATGGTGTCCTCGAGCAGCCCCGCGTCCTCGAGATCCTTCAGTTTGGCGGCCACCTGATAATCCATCGCGGTGACCACTTCGTGGTAATTGGCCCAGTCGCGGCGCGTTTCCGGCGTGTCGGCGTGGTAGGGCGGCAGCGCGATTTTGGCGGGATCGCGACGCTGCCCGGGCGTCAACTGGCGGACGTTTTTCTCGTGACTGGCCCCGCGCGGCGGCAGCCGCGATTCGTGCGACACCTCGTGATTGAACACGGCGAAGAACGGCTGTCCCGGCTTGCGACTGCGCCAATGCGCCTTGTTGCTTACTTCGTCCCACGCGTCCTTGGGCACGTCGAAGTTGTAGTCGGTCTTCGCGTTGTTGGTGCAGTGGTAGCCCGCCTCGCGCAGATACGCGGGGAGCGCGCGGACGTGCGGCGGCAGCTTCGCCTTGCACCGCATGTGCTGCGAACCGAGGCTCGAAGGGAACATCCCCGTGATAATCCCCGATCGCGACGGCGCGCAAACGCCCGCCACCGTGAACGCGTGCGTGTAGCGAACGCCCTGCGACGCCAGCTTGTCGAGCGTGGGCGTGATCGCGTTCGGATCGCCGTAGCAGCCGAGGTTCGGGCTGGTGTCCTCGCTCGACAGCCAGACGATGTTGGGACGCGGCTGCCCCGCCATCGCGCCCAATAGCAGGGACCTCCGCGAAACCATCAGGACGCCTTCTTACCGATGCAGAACAGCCAGCCCTTGGTGCGGATGTAAATCTGCCCGCCGCTGATCGCGGGCGAACTCAGCGTGTAATCCTCGAGCGGATTCTCGGCCAGCACTTCGAACGTCGCGCCGGTCTTGATCACCGTGGTGAGGCCCTCCTCATTCGTGATATAGATGCGGCCGTTCGCCAGCACGGGCGACGACGAGTAGATGGCGGGCTTGATCCGCTGCCCGGAATAAACCTCCTTGCCCGTCAACGCGTCAAAGCACCAGACGATGCCCTTGTCGTTGATCATGTAGAGGTACTTGCCGTCGGTGACCGGCGTCGGCACGTCGGGCCCGTTCGGATTCGCCCACACCAGGTGCGACTTGGTCACGTCGCCCGATCCGCCCGCGCGATACGCCTGCAGCGGATTCACGCGCGTGGGTACGTAGACGATATCCTTCAGCACCACCGGCGACGCCACGATGCGGTTCATCGGATTGTTGCGCGGATTCAGTCCGCCCCCGCGCCACAGCTCCTTGCCGGTGGCCGGATCGTGCCCGGTGACGTAGTCGCCGCCAGTCACCACGATCTGCTGCTTGCCGTTGGCGGAGATCAGCACCGGCGTCGTGTAGGAATCGGGCGACTCCACGGTGGCGTCGGTGGGCCGCTCGATCCTCCAGAGTGTCTTGCCGGTCTTCAGGTCGAACTTGATCACGTACGACGGATCGTCGGTCTTCATGCCGTGCAGAACCTGGACCACCAAGCCGTCGTTCAATAACAGCGGCGACGAGCCGTAGCCGTGGTTGAGGCCGAACTGGCCGTAGTCCTTCCACATGTCGCGGCGCCAGAGTTCCTTGCCGGCGAAGTCGAAGGCGCGCACGTGGCCCGTGCCGGACATCGCCCAAATGGTCTTGCCGTCGGTGACCGGCGACGGTGACGACATGTTGCCCTTGCGTACCTTGCCGTCGGCGGGGGCGAGTTCCTGCTTCCAGGCGAGCTTGCCCGAGGCGCGGTCGACGCACCAGAGCATGATCTTGCCGCTGTCGGCGCTGCTGAGGAAAATCTTGTCGCCCCAGATGACGGGGGTGGAGCCGGAAACCTCCGGCATGGCGAGCTTCCACGCGACATTGTCGTTCTGATTCCACTGCAGTGGGACGTTCGATTCGGCGGAGGTTCCATCGTGGCGGGGACCCCGCCAAGTGGGCCAATTCTCGGCGGCCAGCGAGACGGCGAAAAGGAGGAAGACGATGCTTCTCATACGGCTCAGGATATCGTCTTGCCCCGTCCTCACACAACGTGGCGCGCGGAACGCCGAAGGAGACGGGCTCAAGGCGTTAGCGTGAAGGTGGTAACGCCTGTCCCGCCTGGAGTGTTCGACCACGGTCCCCAGCCCGCCTCCGAACTAGCCACGCAGGCCAACCCGTTGTTGCACACGCGCACGATCCCCGTATGGACGGTGTCGGCGGAATTCGCCACGGCGAGCGGAACCTGCACCTCGAGCCCCGCCGTCACGCCCGCCGCCACTGCCGCCGCCGCGCCCTGCCGCGACACATAATACTGGTACAGTTGGCCGCCGGGTAGCGGAGTCCATGCCAGGCGGACATTGCCCTGCTGCGTCCGCCCCTGATGCCGCGGAGCCACCAGCGTCGGCGACACAGGACTCGCGCCGCGAGTCGTAAAGCCCGATGCGGGGCCCGTCACCGGACTCGCGCTACTCGGGTTGGCGACGATCAGCACGTCGTACCGTCGTCCGGCCGCGAACTGGGCCGCCCAAAAGTTCTGCGTCGTCAGCACGTCGAGCGCAGGCTGTTGGCGCGCGAAGTCCTGCACGAACACCCGGTACACGGTGTTGGATCCGTTGTCGCCAGGAATCCGGTTCCAAGTGAACAGCACCGTGGGACCATCCACCGTCTGGCCGGAGGCCGGCTGCCCCAACGTGGGCAACGACGGGTTGGCGAACTGCGGATTGATATTGAATCCCGTACTCACCGGACTGCACCCGTCCCCGTTGCACGCCTGCACGAACACCACCGCGCCGCCCGACGGGACGAGGAACGACGCGGACGTTGTCGACACTTGGCCCGCGGCCACCGTCAGCGCTCCGCCTCCCGGTCCGGCCGGTGGCGGCTGGACCACCTGCAATACATAGAGGTCGGCGCCCACCACCGCGTTCCAGTTGCACGCCAAGCTGTTCTGGCCGGCGTTCGATGTCACCGTGCAGTTCGAGATGGCGGGGGGCTGCGGTGGCACAGCCGGAAGCTGCACGGTGAAGTTGACCGTCGCCGGTGGACCGCACGCGGTGGAGCATGCCCGCGCTTCCATCGTGTACTGGCCGCTCCTCATCGAGAAGATGGTCTCGGTTCCGGGCGCGAACACGACGATGAACAGATCCGTGGTGTTGGTGGTGTTGTTCCGCAACGCGATCTGATAACTGGACGCGCCCGTGACGGCGGACCAGCGCAAGGCGTGGGTCGACGCGCCGAGCGTCGCGCCCGCGGCCGGATTCTGGATCTGCGGCGCCAGTGACGGGGCCGGCAACTGCACCGTGAAATTCCGCGACGGATACGGCGTGCATTGCGTGAACCCGCCGCCCGTGCACGACTGCACGGTGAACGTAAAGGTTCCGGCCGGCAGCGAAATCACGGCGTTGGTCGAGGCCGAACCCGCGAGTTGTCCCGAATACACGGTCGTGCCTCCGCTCTGGACTACGCGTAGGTCGTAGCCCGTGGCGGAGGAATCCTGCGTCCACGCGAACGACACGGCGGACACCGAAACGGTCTGTCCTTCTCCGGGCGCGGTGATCGTGCCGCCCGTTCCTTGCGCCTGCTGATTGACGGTGACCGCTTGTCCTCCAACGATGACCACACCGGATCGTGCGGCCCCGGTGTTGGCGCCCACCTGGATTGCGGCGGTTCCGTTGCCGGTGCTCGCCGTGGAAAACTTGCCCCCGTCGAATCCGAGCCAGGCCGTTTCGGAGACGCCGCTCCATCCGCATCCCGCGGGAGCGCTGACCACGGCGTTCACGGTGGACGCGGCCGCTGGCGCGTCCACACTGGGCGTCACCGTAATCGCGCACGCGGGCGCGCTGGTGGAATAAGTGGGGAACAGATCCTGCGTGGGCCACGAGGAGAGGCCGGCCAGCACCGCCTGAACATCCTTCTGCGCGGCGGCCGTGATATCGCACGGCGATGCCTGCGTGCAAGCCGCCGTGTTGGTGCGGCGGACGCCGGTGCGCGTGTTGAACAGAATCGCGACCTGTGTATCGTCGGACGGGTTGCCGTAAAAGAAGACCTGCGTGCTGGTGCCGGGCAGCGATCCGTAGAAGAAGTAGCCGTTGACCCACCTGCGATAGAAGCGCAACAGGTCCGGAGCGCTCGCCACCATGCCGCCGTAGGCATCCGCCGTTTCGTACACGTAGGCCCCATAGGTCCAAGGGACTCCACCGTCCGGGTTGAGGAACGACGATGTTCCGAACAACTCGCCGGGGGATCCGTAGTATCGGACCTCGCCCGGGTGATTCTGATCGCGGAACGACCTCGCCGAGCGGATGCGCGTCACGCCCAGCGGAGCCATCAGTGCGTCGCGCACGTAGTTTTCGTAGGTCTTGCCGCTTGCCTTCTCGATGACGCGGCCCAGAATCTGATAGCCGAAGTTGGAGTAGCAGGGGGCGTTGAACGTGTTGCTGCCGCACGCGGGCGGCGGCGAGCCCGGCGTGTAGTCCAGCGGTTGGCCCAGCGCGTATCGAATGCGGCTGACGTTGTCGCCCGGTAGGGGGATTCCCAAGGCGCCGGTGGCGGTGACCAGGTAGTTCCGGTCGAGCGAGCGGTCCAGGTTGGACGTGAGGAAGCCGCCCTTCATGTCGAGCAGTTGGCCCACCGTCATGCCGGACCATCCGCCCGCCAGGCTCTGGCCGGCGGGTGGCGAAAGCGCGAGCGTGTTCACCACGTTCGTGTTGGCCGTGAGCTGTCCGTTCTGATAAAGCAGGTTCGTGGCCGCGATGGTCATCAGCTTGCTGACGGAGGCGAGACGGAACATCGAGTCGGGCTGAACGGGTTCAAGCGTGGCGAGGTCGGAGTATCCGAAGCCGCGCGCGTACACGAGCCGGTTCTGATAGGCGATGGCGACAGCGCCGCCGGGTGCGGCGAACTCGCGAAGCAAGTCGAGCATCTTCGCGTCGAGCGCGGCGAACTGCGCCACGGCGGGACCGGTGACCGGCAGGGGAGTGGACGCGCCCAACTGGCGGACGGTGAAAGTGAGGTTTCCCGCCGTGATCGTACCGGTGCGCGGACCGCCGCCGTTCGCGGGAACGGAGATGGTGAAGACGCCAGACGCGCCCGTGGCGAACCAGATGTCGTTGCGCACGGTGATCCAGCCGTCGTTCGACAGGATCCTGCCGGACGGGGGGAATAGAAACGCGCAGGACGCCTGCTTGAGAATCTGCAGGGCGGTGGCGGTGGTCCCGGAAGCGTGGATGGTGATGGAGGCTTCGGGCGTGGAATAGCAGGGAGTCTGCGCGGCAAGGGGAAGAGCGGCGGCGAGCAGGAGGAGTTTGCGCATTTTGCCCTCAGTGTAGCTCGCGGACGGGGATTCCCGGAGGGAGCCGCCGCCGTGGTAGCATCAAAGATGCCGGTGGGAGTCTACCGGTCTGTCGGGGCGTGGCTCAGCCTGGTAGAGCGCCTGGTTCGGGACCAGGAGGCCGGAGGTTCGAATCCTCTCGCCCCGACCAATCATCCCATCGCAATTATTCGGACTTTTGACGGCCGAGGGCTTGGTGCCTTCGGCCGTTTCGCTTTCACTATGCCCGATTCTATGCCCACCTCTTGCCTTCTCGATGGCGGCTTTGATGGTGTCGGCCTGCGGATGCACGTAGCGCCGCGTGGTTGAGAAGTCGCTATGGCCGGCCAGATAAGCAAGCGTGTACGGGTCCATGAACGCGGCCCAGCGCGTCAGGCAGGTGTGACGGAAGGTGTAGAGTGTGAACGGTTCCACCTTCGAGGCGGCGAGCGCCTTCTTGTGCTGCTTCTTCAGCGTGGACTTCTCGATGTGGCCCGTGGCGGTCGGTGCGGGGAACACCCATTCGGATGCAGCGTCGGTCTGCCGCATGTCGAGCTGCGCGGCAACGCGCTGCGTCATTGGGATGGTGCGGCGCGCGTTCTCAGTCTTGCCGTAGAGGATATGCAACGCGCCATCCCGGACATCCTCCCACCGCATACGGAAGCACTCCTCCGGGCGTAAGGCGCAATCGAGCAGAATCGTCGTGACGTCGCGCAGCAGGTAGCTCTGCGCCGACGCCGCGGCCAGATAGCGGTTCTCCTCGTCGGGACTGAGGACGCGTTCACGATGGTTCTCGCCGCTCAGCATCTCTACCTTTGGCAACAGCTTCTCGACCTTGCCCCATTCGACGGCGAGCTTCAGCATCCGCCGCAGGACTTCGAGTTGCCGGTTGATGCCGGCGATGGCGAGACCAGCTTGGCGGCGCTTGGCGATGAACGCGGCGATCTTGTCGCCCGTGATTGCGTCGAGCAGCGAGCTCGCCAGCGGCTCGAACTCACGCAGGTTCTTGAGCCCGATCCGGTAGTATTCGAGCGTCTTGGCCTTACTGGCGAAACGCGATTCCACAAACGGCGCGAAATCGTTGTCGATGAACTCGCGCAACATCGGCACGGGCTTCTTGTCTCGAATGCCAACTTCCGCTTTCGCCAGCCCTGCCTTGTGCGCCGCCTCGATCTGCTCAGCAACGCGCTTGTTCGGCTGCTTCGTGCTCTCGCGAATCTGGCGTCCGCGCCAGGTGAACTTGTACTACCAGTTCTTCGAGCCTTTCTGTTTGTAGACGGACATCGCGATTGCTCCCAGAATACGTCTGCCGCGCGCGAGGTTCAACGGATTTCTGCGGCTTGGGCGAAGTTCGATGAACCGGTTGAGATCGCGCGTGATGCTTTACCATGCGTCGCGCGGCGCGGTTCTTCTTGTCGGGCATCCGCCAAATGGCGGATGCGCATCCCTACGTTTCCGCCAGCGCAAGGGGCTGAGTTCACGGCAGATGCCCTCGAAATCCACGAGGCTCATCCGCCGTTCCTTTATGTTCCACTACCCACATCATCGCACTACCCACATCATCGCCGCGAAACCGCAGCCCCTTCGGGTGGGAAAACGGCATGGGACGTCTTAAGACGTCTTGCAGCGACACCGGGCGTCTTTCGACGTCTCTCGACGACACAGTAGTTGGCCGACACGAGGTAGTGGAACATAAAGGGTTGTGAACCGTAGCCGACGGTTTTCGCAGTGAAGTCTCGATGGCTCAACGCGATGGAATGTGAAACAATCGGCACGCACATGGTGCCATTTGGTTCACGGCATCCCGATCCTTTCCGCGCACGAGAATTCAAGCTTTCCGTCTGGTGTGGTGCCCGAGAGGTTTGGGTGCTATCCCAGTTCGCCTTTCGAAAGGGCTTTCATAGGGGCGGAAGTACCTTGCCGAGTAGCCTATTGGCGCAAGTGACAGATAACAAAACACCTATTGCTGTTAATTGTACCTCTGCTGGTGGTATACTCTGAGCATGAACAACGAGGCTGTAGATCGTCCATCTGCTCTGTCCCCAGCCGAGCTTGAAGCTTTTCACTCAATTGTCAGCGCACTCAATCCCCTCACGCATGAGGCCCGGCGTAGACTTCTCGACTCCGCCGCCACTTTGCTACGGATTGAACGGACATCTCGGCCTGTTCATTTGACGAACGCTCAGATCGATTCTCCGCCGCCAGCTCAGCTAGGCCGCTCGACGGTAACGTTCTCTGCCGATACGGAAATGTCTCCAAAGGAGTTTCTTTATGAAAAGAAGCCACAGACGGACGTGGAACGAATCGCTTGCCTTGCGTACTACTTGACGCACTATCGCACAACCCCTCACTTCAAGACTACCGACCTAAGCTTGCTCAATACAGAGGCGGCTCAACCAAAGTTCTCTAACACGGCTTTCTCTTCGAACAACGCTGTGAAGCTCGGCTATCTGGTCCCCTCCACCAAAGGGCAGCGCCAGCTCAGCGCTGCCGGTGAGCGATTCGTTCAGGCGCTACCGGATCGAGCCGCGGCGAAGGAGGCTCTCGCGTCCGTCCGAAAGAGATCAAGGGCCAAGAAGAGCCGGAATGGGTCAAGTGGCAAGGCTGATGAGTAACGATGACACAGCAACCAGCACCAACGCGGCGGCCGACCCGGGTCACGGTATTCAATCACAAGGGAGGGGTTGGAAAGACCACTCTCACGATGAATCTAGCTGCAGCCCTAGCGCAGCTTGGGCGCAGGGTCTTGCTGGTCGATACAGACCCCCAGTGCAACCTGACGTCTTATCTGATTGATGATGCGGTCGTCGATGGGCTGCTGGACAAGGCTGATTCGCCGGAAGGTCAGACGATCTGGTCAGCCGTTCGACCTGTTTCCGAGGCGGTCGGCGGCATTTTCCCAATCAAGCCCCTTAAGACCTCGGTCGAGAGGCTCTTTTTGTTGCCAGGAGACATTCAGCTCTCGCAGTTCGAGACCGACCTCGCGGATTTCTGGGCGCAGAGCTTTCAGCGAAAGCCGAAGGGGTTCCGCGGAACCTCGGCGATCAGCGAACTGGTAGGTCACGTCGCGACATCGATCGGAGCAGACTACGTCTTCTACGATTCGGGTCCGAACATAGGCCCTCTAAATAGATGCATACTTCTCGACTGCGATTTTTTCATTGTGCCTGTCGCGTGTGACCTGTTTTCGCTTCGCGCCCTGAAGACCCTCGGCCGAACGTTGACCGCCTGGATTGAGGATTGGGCCACGATTTCTGAGCTGGCGCCAGAGGGCATACCTTTGCTCAATGGTCGGCCGCATTTTCTCGGTTATGTCCCAGGTGGTTTTCGCGTGTATGGAGGCGCTGTGGCGCAACAGCAGTCACACTACTTGGCAAGGATCGAGAAGGAAATACATAGTCAGATCGTTGCTATCCTTCGGAAGTTAGATCTGACGCTGGCAGTCGGTTCGCTCAGTCATTTCAAATTAGGAGGGGTTCAGGACTTCGGAAGCCTTGTCGCCGCTTCGCAGCGCACGGGCTTGCCTATTTTTTCCGTGGACGATGCCGGCACACAGACTCAGCGCGATCGAGCGCGAAGAGTGTTCAACTCTTTGGCGAAAAAAGTCGAGGCCAGAATCAACGAGACACGGTCGTGAATCGAGACCAATCAAAACAGATCGACGGCCTTGTCCGGGCGTACATGAGTCACCGGGCCCTCATCGACACATTTCACAATCAGTTGTTGCAGGCGCTCACCGGCTCGCTGAAGCTTGGCGGTCTCGTTCACTCCATTCGCTCTCGTCTGAAGGATCCAGAGCACCTCAGAGACAAGTTGAAACGCAAGTGGCAAAAGAAAATTGAATCAGCTGAGGAGTTCGACATCACCGGGCACAATCTGCTTGTACGCGTCAACGATCTCGTCGGGATTCGAATCCTCCATTTGTACACCCGCCAAATCCAAGACATCGACGCAGCCGTGCGTGAAATACTGGATGAAAACCAATACAAACTGCTTGAGGGGCCATCCGCCCGCACCTGGGACGACGAATCGCGCGCCTTCTTCGAGAAATGCAAAATCCAAACGCAGCAAAGTCCCTCGCTTTACACAAGCGTGCACTACGTGGTTGAGTCGGCGTCCCGCACGAAGGTCACTGCTGAGATCCAGGTGCGCACGCTGATGGAAGAAGTTTGGGGTGAGGTTGATCATCAACTCAACTACCCGCACCAGACGAATAGCTTAGCCTGCCGTGAACAACTCAAGGTGTTGGCACGGATTACATCGGGCGCCACAAGGCTTGTGGATTCGATTTTCTCAACGCACGCCGATCACGTTGACCAACAGAAGGCAGCGGCAGCGAAGAAGAAATTGATCAGTCGAAAATAACCCACCGAGACTATGCCCAATACTATGCCCACTCCCTGCATCCACGCGTTACTACCGCCTACGACGCCCCAACCGCCCACCTGCCGCAAAAGCTAGAAAACGAAACCCCATCGCAACAGCGAGCAACCCAGCGCAATCACTCCTCGTCCCCCGAATCCTGGTTCGGGACCAGGAGGCCGGAGGTTCGAATCCTCTCGCCCCGACCAACCTTTTCAAATACTTAAAGACGTTCTCACTTGTAACCTGGGTCCACGAAGGGTCCGTTTTTGGATCCTACTCTGACCCGGACGCCGGACTCTGCTGGCTGTTGCAGCCGTGTCTTCATCGATTTGCCGTCCGGCGACTTCGACAACCCGCTGTCCGCACGACTTTCGTGAACCGGGCAGAACAGCGCAACGTGCGGAGCCGCTCGGACAGGCTCACGGCAAACCCAACTTTGATTCGTCCCGGATGTCCCGGATCGTGTTCGGGTTCCAGTTGGAGCAGGTAGAACACGCCTTCGTCATCTGGTATGTACTCGGGCGGGGCTGTAGGAGTGCCGCCGGTTCTTGAGCGTAGAACTAGAGAGCGCAATTCAGCCGCTATCAGCCGAGATTCCCGAGCTGTAACATACGAGACGAGTTGGCCGCGACCACCTGCGCCGCGGCGCTTTGTGGGCTCGATGCTGAGCCGCCGGATGACTTTGAAAAGGGTCTGCTTCCGCAATCTTCGACAATGGGCTGGGCTACCGTGCTCGATGGTACCTTTGGCCGCTCATGATCGGACTCGCGCGGATCAGCCCGTCCCTGATGGCATGCTCACGCCGCCCGGACTGGGATCGATTCCGCCACCGCGGTCGGCTCGGGAACCGATTCGCCGTGCAGTCGCATCCCCTCGATGTGAAACTCGATCGCTTCCGCGATCAGACGGCGCGTTTCCTCCAGCGTCTTGCCCGTAGTGACGCAGCCGGGGAGATCCGGCACATAGGCCGCCCAGTTGTTCGGCGCTTTTTCAAAGACGACGGCAAATTCTTTCATTTCAGCCCTGCCTTCTTCAGTATGGAGTTTAGCGTTCCCGCAGGCATGTCGTCTCCGGGGTGGCCGGGGACAGTAACCGTTCCGGCTTCCGGGCGTCCGGGGTGCTGGTATTGCCGGTGGTCGCCGCGCGTCCGGTCGATTACCCAACCATCCTCTTCCATCGCCTTGATTACGTCCCGGACTCTCATTTCGCTGAACCATTATCCACCGATGTACTACGCTCGTGTTTGGCGGCCTGCGTCGCGCTCAGGCAGGCCAAGCAGAGACCGGGCTTTAGCGACCCACGCTCAGGCCAGCCGCCTTCGCCTTGGACTCGATCAGCATCGTCTCTGCGCGGTCAATCTGCGTGCGGAGAGTCTGGCGCGTCATGGCCGCTGGAAGCTCGGTTGGCATGTCCACATGATCGCATCCGTCCGGTCCCGTTGGGTGGGAAACGATTCTCCCATAGGGGATTTTGAAAAACCTGTCTGAGCAACATACTTTGGACAGGTTTTCGAACGGGCGGTAGCGACCGCGCGCGTGGGTGTAAGAGCACGTGGTTTACCAACGTGGATTGCCAACGTGGAAAGGAAGGTTCAAGGAAGGTCCAACGGCCAGAAAACCGCGCCATTCTAGGTCCACGGAGCACGCGTGTAAGTTTTGTGTTTTCAGTAAACGATGCTCGTAAGATGTTGATATATCCTGGTTCGGGATCAGGAGGCCGGAGGTTCGAATCCTCTCGCCCCGACCATTCATCCCATTTCAATCATTGAACGTTGTGACGGCCGTGAGCTTCTTGCTCCCGGCCGTTTGGTAGTGGAACATAAAGGGCTGTCTGCCAACCGGCCACGAATCTCGCCCGATCCAACGCCGTTTGAACACGATGCGTTGTCATCCACCAAAGAGGCCGATGGCGCCACTTGTCATACGCACGGCCGGCTCAGCGTGTGAAGAAATGCCGCGATATCGACGGCAGGTAGTGGGCCTGATCTCGAAGTTCGGCCGGATCGGAAAGCGCCCACACGTAAAGCACGGCCTAGACGACATCTCCGATGACCGAGCCTTGCGGCACGATCGGCAACCCGGGGCTGGACTTGCCCGCCGACAGGTGGTCCCGAAAGTGGTCGATCATCGTTCGCCGATCCTGTGACACCAGGACCCGGCCTTCTGCTGCTGCACGGTCCAGCAACACCGGATCGGGAACGTCGTCCAGGCTAGCCTCTTGCGCAGACACGAAATCTACGGACGTCTCTCGCCGCCGGACGGCCTTGACGATTCCGAACTCGAGATCGTTGTCAGCCTAAAACCGGATGCTCGAGAACGCCGCTCGCCTTGGGCAGCCTCGGCTTTCGCACGCTGGATCTTGGCCCAAAGCGTAGGGCTGGCCTGTTCCAGCGGGATGGCGTTCCCCTCGAACTCACGCTCGGTGTCCACCAGGTACTGGTCGATCTCGGCTTGGTGATCCAGGTAGAAAGCAATCGCGCCGTAGATCTGGGCGCGCTTCAGTGCCGGGAAGTCTTCCTGAATGGCTTCCGGCGACTGCCCTTCGTTGAACGAGTACACCACGGAATCCAACGAAACGCGCGTCCCGGCTACGTAGTAGCCTCCGTGGCGCTGGTCGATGTATTCACTGTGCATGGCCTTGCTCCTAGTTCGATTATGCGGCTCCCCAAATGAACTGCGGATCTCCGGATTTCACGCGCGGCAAGGTCAGCCGATTTTCGCTCGACACCCTGGTCAATATGCTCTCCCATGCAGGGAGCCGGAGGTTCGAATCCTCTCGCGCCGGCCATTTATCCCATTGCTATCATATCAACGGCTCGGGCTGTGTCCGTTCCCTCGAGCGTAGCATCCGCTCGAGCCCTCCTGGAATCGCAAGCAACGAAAACCCATTGATGTGGGTTGGTGGCAAGTGGCCGGCTCTGAACAGCAGAAACAGTGTGGTTGCGCAAGCCGCAATGACAAGAGGCGCGACAACTATGCGGCTATTCCACCAAGCCTGTCTCGCTTCCGGCCGTGGCACATAAATAGCCGCGGCCGTAATGAGCGTGCCGGCCAACGTGAGCATTGCGGAGAAGGTCTCAGCTTATTTCTCCACGGGCCTCCATGGTTCCGCGAGGTAGGCCGCAATTCCGCGGTATGCGATCAGGACAACAGCGATCCAGCCCAGCCCTTCGGTGAAGAGCCAAACGACGTGCAGCAGGGCGAACTGCCTCATGCGTGCTTCTGCTCCATCGTCGTCTCTCTAGCCCAGCTCGTCGAGCGTTGGCCACCCCGGTCGCCTTTGACGGCCGTTTCCGGTGGACGCGGAGCGCTTCCGCCGGTGACAATAAGCTGATGATCGTCGAAATCGAAGGCGTCCCGCTCCACTTGGCCCATCCGGACGAGCTCAATGTCCGTTGGGTGGGGCAGGAGGAGGCGATGCGGCAGTTGCTCGCCGCGTGGCTCGTGTTGGCGCCAGAGGACCTCCCCATGAACCCGCGCCTCATTGGGAAACCGGGCGTGGGCAAGACCACGCTGGCCTATGCGGCCGCGCAACGCCTCGATCGCGAGATCTACATCATGCAGGCCACCGTCGACACCAGGCCAGAGGACCTGATCGTGACCCCCGTCATCGAAGGCGAGCGCAAGCTGCGGTACGTCGCCTCGCCCCTCCTCACCGCAATGCTGCGCGGTGGCATCGCGATTCTCGACGAGGGCAACCGCATGAGCGAAAAAAGCTGGGCCTCCCTCGCGCCTTTGCTCGACAACCGCCGCTACGTGGAGTCCATCGTGGCGGGCATCAAGATCAAGGCTCACCCGAACTTCCGCCTCGTCGCGACCATGAACGACGACGCCTCGACGTTCGACCTCCCGGAATACATCCAATCCCGCCTGCAGCCCCAGATATTGATCGATTTTCCCGGCCGCGAGGAGGAGCTTCAAATTCTCAGCGAGAACCTTCCATTCGGCGGCGAAGAGGTGCTCCAGTACGTCACCGAGTTCCTCCAGCAGGCCCACGCCAACGAGGAGCGCTTCACCGTGCGCGACGGCATCAACGTCGCCCGGTTCGCCCTCAAACTGCAATCCTCGGCGTCCACCGGTGGCCGGAAACTCGGAATGCGCGACGCCCTACACACCTCGATCCTGCATACTCTCGGCGGCGAGGCGTTGCGCTATGTCCCCAGAGCCTGAGGGCTGGGACAGCCTCCGCCGCGGCCACATCACCTACCTGCCCGTCGCGCCGGGACGGCTCGAATTCGCGATGGAGGTCCGGCGGGCCATCCTGCGGACCCGCCCTGCGGTCGTCGCCGTCGAACTACCCCGGTGGCTCGAGGACGAGTACCGGCGGGCCGTCGCCAGGCTGCCCCGGATCTCGGTTCTCGTCTACCCCGACGACGAGAGCCACGAGGAGGAAATCGCCAAGGGCGTCTACGTCCCGGTCGAACCCTGCGATCCGTTCGCCGAGGCCGTTCGCACGGCCGTCGAAATCGGGGCCGAGGTGCTCTTCGTCGAGCCCGGTCTCGGAGATCGTCCCCACATTTCGGATGCCTATCCCGATCCGTACGCCATCCGGCGTATACCCATGGCACGCTATGTCGAGGCCTACCGCGTTTATCCGCAGGCGCGAACCGACGAAGTGTCCGCCCACGCCTCCGGCATCGCGTGGAGACTGCAAGGAACCGACCCGGGCCGGTCCGTCCTGGCCGTGATCTCCCTCAACATGCTCGACCCGGTTCTGGACGCGATGGAGGCTCCCTGCGACGAGCCTCGCGACCGGCCGTCGCGCCCCGTCGATCTGGTGCACGCCCATCCCGATTGCCTCGCCGAAATCGCTGTCGAGTACCCATTCCTGCAAGACCGTTACGAGCGTTATCGCGCGTCCGCCGGCGCGTTCGCGTCCGCCGACGAGGACCTGATCGACCGGCCTCGCGTGCAACTCGATCTCCTCCGCGAGGCCGAACTCCAGTACGAGAAAAACACCGGCGACTCGATCGTGCATTGGCAGCGGCGCATGATCGCCCGCTATTCCCGGAACCTTGCCGTGATTTCGCGCGAACTCACGGCCTCCCTGTTCGACATCGTGGTCGCCGCGCGCAACGTGGCCGGCGACAACTACGGCTGGGAGGTCTGGGACCTGGCGAACCGGTATCCGGCCCAGGCTGGCCCCTCCGAACTGGAGACGGTCAACGTGTCGAGCGAGGATGTCTGGATCCGTTCCCGGCGCATGAAGCTGCGGCGGCGTCTGCCGAGGCCGCGGCAGCGCTTGATGCCCTCCTCGCTAAAGCCTCGCAAGAAGGAAACCCGGCCCGGCGAATGGGCGGAACAACTCGAAGGCAATGCGATCTGCTCGTATCCGCCCGAAGACATCGTAATCGAGGATTACGGGCAGTACTTGAAGGGGAAGGCCAAGAGCATCCTGAGCGAAGAGCGGCTCCGCGTCGAACCGTTCCTGACGTCGCTGCTCGATGGGATCGACATTCGAGAGACGATTCGCAACTGGCATCAGGGCACGATCTACGTCAAGAACTGGCGCAAGATCGCGGGTGAGGTGGGAGCCGTGGTCGTTTCGTTCGATCCCGCTCACGACGACCGCTACCCCTACATGACCACTTGGCTCGGAGAGCACCAGAACGAGTCCGACATGGCCTTCTACGCCACCGACCCCTTCGCGAACATGGCCGGGCCGGGGATCGGGCGCGCCGAGTACGGCGGGTTCCTGATGACCCGGCCTCCCCGGCGCATGTACGACGTCTGGTCCGATCCCGAGTACGACATGGCCGAGTCCAAACCCGAGCGTCTGCTTCTCGCCGGGCTCGATTATTCTATCCACCGCTATGTGGTCTACGTGGCTCCGCGGCCGCCCCGGTCGATTTTCCGCTCGATCGCGGCCCACCTCCGTCGCCAGATTCTGTACGTGCCGATCGGGCAACTGGCTTCGCCGAAGTTGAAGAAGCTGCGCGTGGTCCACGTACTCGATGGGTACGCGCGCCGGAAGCACGCCAAGGAGTACATCTGGTGAACCACGGGGATCCTATCGCCGTAGTACGGACAGCAGTTCTTCCGGCCGGTCCGCTGCTTTCACCAGACCGCGATATCTTTCCTTGATGAAGCCTTCGGTGACGCACCGGTCGAGCATCGCCAGCAGGCCGTCGTAATAGCCACTCACGTTCAGCACGCCAATGGGTTTCGCGTGCAGCCCCAACTGCGCCCACGTGACGATCTCGAACAGTTCGTCGAACGTGCCGAAGCCGCCGGGCAGGGCCACGAACGCGTCCGCCAGATCCGCCATCAACGCCTTCCGTTCGTGCATCGTCTCGACGATTCGGAGGTCCTCGAGCCCAAGGTGCGCGGCCTCCTTCTCCACCAGTAGTCGCGGCACGACCCCCGTCACCTTTCCTCCGCCCGCCATCACGGCGTCGGCGACCACGCCCATCAGGCCCAACTGGCTTCCGCCATACACCAAGCCCGCGCCCCCCGCCGCGATCAGCCGTCCTACTTCCGCCGCCGCATCGCTATACATGGACCCGGCGCCGGAACTCGAGCCACAGAAAACACAATACGTGAACATGGATTGACTGAACAGTGTACGGCACTCCGGCCGGGCCCGCCACAGGGGCGCCCGCCAGAATCCGGTAGGAGTTCGCCCATCCTGGAGTTACAATACGGGGAACGCCTTGATTGTTACGGTCACATTGAATCCCGCCATCGACCGGACCGTGTCCGTGGACCGGCTCGCGTTCGAAGACCGGGGCTATATCCTCTCCCGCGCCGAATCGGCCGGCGGGCGCGGCGTCAATGCGTCGCTCGCGCTCCATGCCTGGGGTGCGCCCACCTTGGCGATTGTCCCCACCGGCGGGGAATCCGGGCAGAAGTTCGAGCAGCTCATCTCGGGGTTCGGCTTTCCTTGCGAACTCGTGCCCATCTCCGAGAGCATCCGCACCAACTTCATCGTCACCGATCTGCAGGGGCTCACGGTGAAAATGAACGAGCGCGGTCCCGCCCTGAGCGACGAGGAACTCGACAGATTCGAGAGCGCCGTCCGCGGCCGTCTTTGGGGCGCGAGTTGGATGCTGCTCTGCGGGAGCCTTCCCCCAGGCGTGCCTGGGACCTTTCACCGTAGGCTGATCCGAATCGCGCACGAACTGGGCGTGAAGACCCTGCTCGACACCGACGGGGAGGGCCTGCAGGATGGTCTGCTCGAGAAGCCCGCCGTCGTGACGCCGAACCTCCGCGAGGCGTCGCATTTGTTGAACAAATCGTTGATCACCAAACTACATCTGCGCAACGCCGCGCAACGGATCCTGCGGATGGGGGCCGAATCGATGGTGCTTTCCATGGGCAGCCGGGGGGCCATCGCGGCCGCTGGCGATCGGATCGCCGAGTTCACGCCTCCGCGGGTGGATGCGGTATGTGCCATCGGCGCGGGCGACGTGCTCAACGCAGCCTTTACCTGGGCGATGACCCAGACCGGCGACTTTTTCGACGCCGTGAGATGGGGCGTCGCGGCGGGCACCGCGTCGGCGCGACTGCCCGGCCTGAAGTTCGCGTCCTACGAACAGACGCGTGAAGTGTACGAACGCGTGGAGGTCAGGTAATCGACGGCGCCGCGGGAGCCGGTTTCACCGGGGGAGTGTCGGATATCGCCTCCCGCACCGGATCCCAATACAGCTTGCGGCCCCTCACTTCCGATTGCGCCGCCATGATCGCGGCCACCGAGTGCGAATAGCCGGTGAACACGTCGGCGCGCGGCGTGTGGCGGCTCCGAATGCAGTCGAACCAGTTCCTCAGGTGGTGCTCGGGACTCACCGGCCGCAGCTTGAATCGCGACTGGATGCGCGCCGCGCCGCCGCCCGTTCCCGTCACGCCATAGTTGCCATCGACATCCTCGAGCATGCCGTTCTGGCCGTAGTACCGGATCATCGTGGGCGCGGCATTGCCGAACATCGTCCCGTAGCTCACCAGGAAGCCCTTCGGGTACGTGAACGTGGCGTGAAAGGTGTCCGACGTCTCTCGGCCGTCCTGGTACAGGAAGTTGCCGCCCGAGGCGACGACGCTCTCCGGAAAAGGATCGTCCATGATGTACGCGGTTCCTGCTACATAGTGGCACATCCACTGGTCGGGGATACCACTGCAAAACTCCCGGTACAGCCGGAACTCGAAGTAAAGCCGGGGATCGAACGGGCGTTCGGCGTGGCCCTGTAGCCAGGCGCGCCAATCCGTATCTTCGGCGCGGATCAGCCGGACGTCGGGAACGCCACGCCATCGCGGACCGTTGTGATGGTTCTCGAGGACCACCCGCGAGACCTTCCCCAATTGCCCGGAGCGGATGAAGTCGCGCGCCGCCTGATAGTTGCCCGCGCTGAAGTCCTGGGTCCCGATCTGAACCACTTGCCGCGAATTCTTGACGGTGCGATAGGCCTCCTGGACTTCCTCGAGGGAGTTGCCCATCGGCTTTTCGCAGTACACGTCCTTGCCTGCGTTCACTGCCTCGACCAGCATCCGGGAGTGGGCGAAATCCGGCGTCGCGATGATCACTCCGTCCACGTCCGGCCGTTCGAGCACCTCGCTCATGTGGCGGTACTTGGCGGGCTCCCTACCCCCGGCGTCCTGGACCAGCTTTGCACCGCGATCCTGGTTCCTTGTCCAAAGGTCGCAGATGCCGGCCACCTCGATGTTGGCCTCCTTTTGGAAGTAGAGGCAGTCCTTCAAAAGGAAGGTGCCGCGAGCCCCACATCCGACGATCACTATCCGCAAACGGTCGCTTGCACCCCTCGTTCGGAGGTATGCGGCGGCCGTCAGGCCTCCCGCCGCGACGAAGCCCCTACGAGTAATAGTATGGTCCATCAGAAGTCCACTACCGATCCCCTTGACCCTTCCGGGTCATTCTGAGAGAATGCAGTATCAGCCTACCATGAGGCTGGTGCGGCTTGCACGACGGTAGTCGTCCTAGGAGCGTGCGGGAAAAGTACCGTGAACTTTCGGACTGGCTAGACGCGCGCGGCGCAAAATTGGCCGGTCGCTTCCAAGACCCGGCCTCGCAGGAGAGGAAGTAGTGAAAGAAAAAGGTGTGGTCAAGTGGTTCAACAACGCCAAGGGCTACGGATTCATCCAGAGATCCACGGGCGAAGACGTGTTCGTGCACTTCAGCGCGATCGACATGCAGGGCTATCGTACACTCGATAACGGCGTGGAAGTCGAGTTCGAGGTCAGGCAGGGGCCCAAGGGCCTCCAGGCCGAGAACGTCCAACGTCCGGCGGCCTGATTTCCGCCAACCGGTCTGGAAAGGGAGGCCGCACCCAAAGGCGGGATGCGGCCCTTCCGGTTAATCCTGGCGTTCAGTTGGTGACGTCGTTCGTCCGGCTCTCCTCGCGGATCGGCAGGTAGAGTTTGTACCACGCCTTCTGGGCCGGGCTGTCGGCGTATTTTTCCAGCGCTTCCCGGCTCTCGAATTCCATCACGATCACCTGGCTGAACTCCTCCAGTTGGAGCTTGAACGTGTTCGTCCAGACGCGCTTCAAGCCTGGATAGGACTTGTTGATCGCTTCCAGGCCGTCAAGAGCCGCCTTGATCTGGTCCTTCGTAACGTCCTTTTTCCACTTCACATTGACGATGTGGATAACGGACTTGGGCTTGAACTCCTGCGCTCCCGCCGAAGCGGCGCCGAGCGTCAGACAAGCGGCCAGCAGTGCGGCGCTAAACAGTCTTTTCATGGTTGGATTCTCCTTGGCAAAGGTCCGCCTCCGGGCCTGGGTCCCGAATACGAAGGCCGGACCAATTCTCACAGATGACGATCGAGTTCGCGGGGTTGCGAACCAAATACTTCAGAGTCGCGGGTCCCACGATTCGCGACGCTTCGTAGGGTACCGGCTCCGCCAGCGCGGTCACGTCCTGGGAGGCCGTGTAGGACACGCCGTGAATCTCGTACACATAATGAATCAACCCGTCCGCGAAGTCCGTGATCAGTCCGTCATGCGGCCGGCCGATCCCGTTGATGTGTTTCCGCCTCCGCCGCTCCTGCTCCTGGGGGCTGACGCGGATGCGCAGGACGACCATCGCCGCCGCCCCGATTAGGGCGCCGGCGGCGAGAACCAAAAAGACCAGCAAAAGCCAGTCGCTGGACGTCATGGCGTGGGATGACCACGCTACCGCGCGGCGGTTTCCTGGAACGCCTTCGCGTAGTCTTTGAGGAATTGATCCAAGCCCTTGTCCGTTAGCGGGTGGTTGAAAAGCTGATCCAGAACTTTGAAAGGCAGGGTGCCGACATGCGCTCCGGCCAGCGCCGCTTGGGCCACATGGAGCGGTGACCGCAATGACGCCGCCAACACCTGTGTGCCGAATCCGTAGTTCTTGTAGATCGTGCAGATCTGCCGGATCAGTTCCATCCCGTCCTGGGCGATATCGTCCAAGCGCCCTACGAACGGGCTCACGTAGGTCGCTCCGGCCTTGGCAGCCAGGATCGCCTGCCCAGCCGAAAAGCACAACGTCACGTTGAACCGGATGCCTTCCTTGCTGAGTTGGGCGGTGGTCTTGATGCCGTCCCGCGTCAACGGAACCTTGACGACGACGTTCTTGTGGAGTCGGGCCAGTTGCCGCGCTTCGCCCACCATCTCCTCGTACTTGGTTGCAACCACTTCGGCGCTGATGTCGCCGTCCACGATGGCGCAGATTCGGCGAATCTGGTCCTCTATGGGGATGCCTTCCTTTGCGATCAGACTCGGGTTCGTCGTGACGCCATCGACAATGCCCCAATCGGCGCCCTTGCGCAACTCTTCCAAATTGGCGGTATCGAGGAAAAACTTCATTCTTCTATGCTCCCAAGGGTACTAGGTCCCAGTTTAGCAGGACATTCCAGCGCTCACGGGGCCAGCACTTCGATGCTGGCCGACTTCGGGCTCTCATTGCCCTTTTGATCGATCGCGGTCACCGCGTATCGGTAGTTTACGCCGGATTTGATCTCACGGTCGCTGTAGGCGGCGGCGACGCTCATCACGCCTACCGCCTCCATCGGCGTTCCGCCCGCGGATCGATAGATCCGGTAGCCCGCGACATCGGTGTCCGGGCTCCTCTCCCAAGCGATTTCAATGGTCCCGATGCCGGGTATCGCCGCCAAACCAGCCGGGATCGCCGGGGGGAAAATGTCGTCGGGCGTGATCACCAGGTCCGCTACAGGCACGCTCTCCGCGCCTTTGGGGTGTATCGCCACCAGAGAGTACACCCGGGGCTGGCCGAACTTGGCGCCCCGATCCACCCACTCGCTCGCGGAAATCACCGCCTCTTCGATCCACTCGTCGCCCGAGCGACGGAGAACTCGAACCGCATGCCGCGCAGGAACTGTCCACGACAGGCGGACTCCCTCCGGGTGCGGGTCGGCCTTGGCCCCCGCGGGTGGCTGTACCGGCGACTGCAGCTCCAGCGCGACATCCGGCGACCACTCCGACGCTCGCCCTTTCTCAGACCGCGTCCGGACACGGAATACCACCGTGGCGCCGGCCGCTCCCACCGGCCAGTACACCTCCAGCGGGCCCGGCGTCCTCTGGGCGACTGGAATGGGCGTATCCCCGGCCAGTAGTTCGACCGATTCCACCCGGCGTATGCCCAAGCTGTCGGTAGTGAGCGATGGAAGCGTGCAGGTGAGCCGCACGCGATCTCCCGTCTGGACGGCGCGCAAATCGTTGATTCTAGCAGGGATGTTCAACGCCGGAGGGAGCGGGTCGCCGACGTAGCCACAGCCGCTCAAAAGCATGAGCCAGACCATCCAGAGGCGGACCGCCATTCTACAGAATGTACCGGCTGAGGTCCTGGTCTTTTACGATCTCGGAGAGCTGCGTTCGTACGTAGGAAGCATCGATTCGTACCGTCTTCTTCTTCAGATCGGGCCCGTCGAATGAGATCTGCTCGAGCACTTTTTCCATGATCGTGTGCAGCCGGCGTGCACCGATGTTCTCCATCTCGCGGTTGACGTTGGCTGCGATCCGCGCCACTTCCTGGACGGCGTCCTCGGTGAACGTGAGCTTGATGCCCTCTGTCTCGAGCAGGGCCGTGTACTGTTTTACCAACGCGTTCTTCGGCTCGGTCAGGATTCGGACGAAATCGGCTTCCGAAAGGGGGCGGAGCTCCACGCGAATGGGGAATCGCCCTTGCAACTCGGGGATCA
>SYLY01000350.1 GCA_005808475.1 Acidobacteriota bacterium | reverse complement strand
TGTCCTATCATGAGGCCTTTTTTTCCCCACTTCAAACAAATTCCGTGTTCCTTGTTCCGGCGCCCCTCCGGTCTCACCCACTTCCAGCACCTTCATCCACGCCATTTTTCCAAAAAACGTCCCCTATGGGACAGGCTCTACTCGATGGCGCTACGGCGCTACGCGGATTTTTCGGGCCGGTCGAGGAGGCGCGAATACTGGATGTTCGCGTTGATCAACGTGGGGATCATTGTCGCGCTGACGGTGCTCGACGCCGTGACCGGATCGTTGAGCGAATCGGCTGGCATCGGACTGTTGAGCGGACTTTACTGCCTCGCGGCGCTCGTGCCAAGCATTGCCGTGTCGGTCCGGCGGCTGCACGATACCGGTAAGAGCGCCTGGTGGATCCTGATCGGCCTGATCCCGTTGGTCGGGGGCATCATCGCCCTCGTCTTCATGGCCACTCCCGGAAACAGCGGTCCCAACGTCTACGGCCCCGATCCCAAGGAGAGCCGCTCGATGGCCGCGACGATGGTCTACTGATCGCGGCACGGCTACACGAGGGCTTTCCGAATCGCCTCGCCATGCACGTCGGTCAACCTGTACTGGCGGCCCTGGAACGGATACGTCAGCCGCGTGTGTTCCAGGCCGAGACAGTGCAGGATGGTCGCCTGCAGGTCGTGAACGTGGAACGGATCCTCCACCACGTGATAGCCGAAGTCGTCCGTGCGCCCCAGGACCTGGCCGCCGCGCACGCCGCCGCCGGCGAGCATCACAGTGAAGGCCTGCGCGTGGTGGTCGCGTCCCTCACGGCCCGGCGTGTTCCCGCGCCGGACCTCGTTCATCGGGGTGCGCCCGAACTCGCCGCCCCACACCACCAACGTCGAATCCAGCAGGCCGCGCCGCTTCAGGTCGGTTAGCAGCGCGGCGGCGGGACGATCGGTGATGGAGCAGTGACGGTCCAGGTTCTTGCGCAGATCGTTGTGGTCGTCCCACGAAGAATGATAGATCTGCACGAACCGGACGCCTCGCTCCACCATGCGGCGCGCGAGCAGGCAGTTGGAACCGTAGGTGTGCGTGGGATCGCGCCCGACGCCGTACATTTCGAGCGTCGCGGCCGATTCACCAGAGAAGTCGAGCAGTTCCGGCGCGGCGGTCTGCATGCGAAACGCGAGTTCGTACGCCGCCACTCGCGAGGCGATTTCCGGATCGCCGGTGAGCGCCGCTCGCTCCTCGTTCAGTCCGCGAACGAAGTCGAGCCGCGACCGCTGCATCGCGGGCGTGATTCCCTCGGGATTCGACAAGTGCAGCACGGCGTCGCCTTGATTGCGGAACGTCACGCCGCGATAGTGCGAGGGCATGAAGCCGTTGGACCAGTTGGCTGCCCCGCCCTCCACTCCCTTCTTGTCGCTGCTCGACAGCATCACCACGAAGCCGGGCAGATTGCGCGACTCCGAGCCCAAACCGTACAGCGCCCAGGATCCGATGCTCGGGCGTCCGGCCACGATGCTGCCGGTGTTCAAGAGGAACTGCGCCGGCGTGTGGTTCGCATTATCGGTGCGCATGGAACGGATGACGCAGAGATCGTCCGCGCATTGGCCCAGGTTGGGCAGCAGCTCCGAAAACTCGATGCCGCTTCCGCCGTATCGCTGGAACCGCCGCGGGCTGGCCATCACCGTGGCCGATCCGCGAATCAGGTCGTCCTTCAGGTCCTTGATCATGGAGAGCGGCATCGGTTGGCCGTGGCGCTTCGCCATCGCGGGTTTCGGATCGAGCAGGTCGAGCTGGCTCGGCGCGCCCGACATAAAGAGAAAGATGACGCACTTGGCCTTGGCGGCCGCGTGGGACGGCTTCGGCGTCAGTGGGCTCGAGTCCTGCGCGAGCAGATCGCCGAGCGCGATGGATCCGAGCCCCGCCGCGGTCCGGCGAAAGAAGGCGCGCCGTTCGAGATATTCCGCCGCGTGCATGGTCACTCCCGAGTGTAGAACTCGTCCGCGTTCATCAGGCCGCTAGCGAGCATGGTCCAGGCCGCGGGTCCGCGGCGCGATTCGCGCTCGACGAAGCTCGCTGCCCGGTCCATCTCGCTCTGGGAAGGCTTTCGTCCGAAGCAGAGTTGGAACGCGCGCTCGATCCGGGCGCGATCGCTGGGACCGGACTCTCGCGAGACGCGACCTGCCAGCGCGCTCGCGGCTTCGTGGAAGACTGGATCGTTCAGCAGCGTCAACGCCTGCAGCGGCGAATTGGAACGCTCGCGGCGCGCGCACATCAAATTCGGATCGGGCGCGTCGAACGTCATCGACTGCGCGAACGGCGCGGTTCGCTGCATGTGCGTGTAGAGGCCGCGCCGGTACCGATTCGCTCCCTTCGATTCCTCCCATTCCGTGAGGAAGCCCTCGCGGCTGACCGAGGCGGGCTGCGGGGGCCGCACGCTCGGTCCGCCGATCGCGTGCGCAAGCAGTCCGCCGGCGAGCAGCGCCGCGTCGCGCACGGATTCGCCGGGGATCCGGAAGCGTGCCTGGCGCGCGAGCAGTGTGTTGTTCGGATCGCGTTCGTCGAGATCCTTTCTTCGGTGCGACGCCTGCCGGTACGTCGCGGATAGAACGATCGCGCGGAGCAGGCGCTTGAAGCCCCAGCCGCTTTCGCGAAACTCGACCGCCAGCCAGTCGAGCAGTTCCGGATGGCTGGGACGGTCGCCTTGCAGGCCGAAGTTGTCGGGAGTCGCGACCAGGCCGCGTCCAAACATTTCCTGCCAAACGCGATTCGCCGTGACACGAGCCGTGAGCGGATTCTCCGCCGCGACGAGCCAACGAGCCAACGCGAGCCGGTCGCGCTTCATTCCCGAAGGCAAGCGGGGCAGCTCCGCCGGGACGTCTTCGGTCACGGGCTCGCCCACACTTCGGAAGTCTCCGCGGAGGTGGATGTAGTTGTCCCGCCGGAGAATCGAGCGTTCGGTCATCGACGGCGCCTGTGTCAAGGGAGGATAGTCCTTCAACAGCGCCTGGAGTTTTTTCGATACCGCCGCCAAGTCGAGTTCCTTGAAACGCGCGGGATCGGTGACGGCGCCGCGCCCGAGGAACATCTCGAGCATGTGATCCCGCTGGCGCGCCGTTCGCTTTTCGAGCGGCGTGTGAAGGACGGTGAGCCCTTCGAGCTGACCTCCGCCATGACCCTGTTCCCATTGCAGCCCCAGCAGTTCGAGTTGGCGGTCCCACACGTGATCCTCGCCCGGGCGCTCCCCGGCGCTGCGAATGCGTTCCTCCCATTTCACCTGCAAGGCGGCCGCGCCGGACTCGATGGGAGCGATCAACTCATGCCGCTTGCGCTCATATTCGGCGCGGCGAGGCAGCCAGCGCTCCCGCTCGCGCGGCAACGGTGCGTCGACATTGACTTCGTCGGCGTTGTTGAAGAAGGCGAACAGGCCATAGTAGTCGCGGCGCGAAATGGGATCGTACTTGTGATCGTGACAGCGCGCGCAGCCCACGGTGAGGCCCAACCAAGTCATGCCGGCGGCGTTCGTGCGGTCGGCGACCTGCTCGACGCGCTCCGCGGGGATGTCGGCGCCGCCTTCCCGGTTGCTCGACGTGTTGCGGTGGAACCCTAGCGCGGCCCGTTGTTCGGGCGTTGGGTCCGGAAGCAGATCGCCGGCGATCTGCTCGACGGTACACCGGTCGAACGGCATGCCCGCGTTGAACGCTTCGATCAACCAGTGCCGGTAGCGCCATGCGTAGGGGCGCGGAAAATCGCTCTCGTTGCCCTCGCTATCGGAGAAGCGGCACAGGTCGAGCCAGTGGCGCGCCCACTTCTCGCCGAAGCGTGGCGACGCGAGCAGATCGTCCACCAGGCGCTCATACCTGTCGCGGGACGAACTCGACAGATAATGTTCGATCGTTTCCGGGCGGGGCGGCAAGCCGGTGAGGTCGAAATGCAGACGCCGAACCAGCGTGACGGGATCGGCCTCGGCCGAGGGCGGGACGCCGAGCGCCTCGAGGCGCGCCAACACGAATGCGTCGATGGGGCTCCGGGTCCATTCGGAGTCGCGGACACGGGGGACCGGTGGGCGCTTCGGAGCTTCGAAGGCCCAGTGCCTCGCTCGCGAGGCGGACCAGGGCGCACCTTCGCCGATCCACTCGCCGATCGCTTTCACTTCCGCGTCGCCGAGGCGCGCACCGGCGGGCGGCATGCGGAGTTCAGCGTCGAGCCCGGCGATGACGCGGTACAAACGGCTCGACTCCGCGCGGCCTGGAACGATTGCCGGACCCGATCGTCCACCGGCGAGCGCGCCCTCCCGCGTATCGAGCCGCAATCCGCCCGACTGCACGGCCGCGCCATGGCAAGCCTGGCAGTTGCGGCGCAGCACGGGCTCGATGTCGCGTGAAAAGTCGACGCTCGCGAGGAGAGGGGCGGCGAGGGCCAGGATCGCGACACACCTACGCCGCGGGCGTGACGCGATTCCGCCCGCCGCGGATGCCGCAAGCCGCGCGTCGCGCAAAGGCGCGTGGACGAACACTTGAAATACCGTCATTCGATCATATCCTCCTTTGTCCACCGGCTCAACCGATGGCAGCGATTGGCCAAGTCCGGCGCGAGTTGATTTCCGTTCGTCGACTCGACTCGACCGCCCCGTTTGGACCGTCGTATCCCCCCGTTCGGGTTTTCGACACCAGCGGCCGATCAGCCCGGAAGGGCAACCCGGACGAACACGGACATTTTTCGGTGTCCGGGTTGCGGCGGGGCTCAGAACCCTCGGATAATGTTGCCGCTGCTGGAGTTATTCGTTTTTCGCAGTCCACGGACAAGAGCCAGCCAACCCGGACAAACCCGGACACACGGAGCCAGTGACGGCTTCCGGGAGTCCCCCGCTCGAGGTGGCTTCGATCCCCCCTTCCAGGGCCTAGATTCGGAAGCGCGTGGTGTACGACCTGCCGAGACCTCACGAACGAGACGCGGCTGTCTTCCGCGTGGCTCCGCCGCCACCCTTAGAATGGCTCATGTTGAGGCGGAGCGCCTCGGAACGATGGCGCCCTCCATCGAAGGGCCCGCGTAATCGATTGAAAAGGCGGGAAATAGAGTTGGAAGTTTTTCGAGGCGACCTGTGAACAGTTTACCGGCCAATCCGCAATGGGAATGGCGTGCGGTCATCGGAGCCTGCGCTGGAGGTGTGGCGCATCATCAGCGCGGCCGAATGAGGTAGGCTGGCAGTGCGCTGGAGCGGAAGGGGTCCAGTCATCTTAATAAGATGGTTCCAGCCTCCCAGACGGCAGCGCCGAACTCGAGCCACGGAGTTGCGCCATTCCCGAGTGCGGCGCGAGTTTCCAGATCCGTGCCCGTTGCGCCCGTTGCGCCCGCCGCGGCTTCCGCTCCTGCCGCCAGCGATGCCCGTCCGCGCGCCCGGCTTTCGTTGCTCACCGGGAGACCAACCGCCGCTACCAACAGGGCGTGCCGGGCCGATACAACGATGGGCGTTGAGTCGCAATGTCGTTATCCAAGCAGTGCGGGGCCCTTCCCGGTACCGGCGGGCCACGCCCTTGGCGGATCGCGGTTCCCTTTGCCGTTGATCGTGACTTTGGGGTGCTCAAACGATTACAGGTGATGTCCGAAAAGGAATTGGCGGGCAGCGCCGAAACGTAGCGCGCACGTCTATCCGGCGACTAGCTCCAGGGCGCGCCTGCGAGGGATCGGGCAGTCAACTGGTGCTGGGCGCTCACCGCCCGGCGAGGTCAATGCGCCAGTTGGCGGAGTTGCGGCGCATCGTTGGATGAATACAAAGGACGCTGGCGCGATGGTCGAAGCACCCGCTCGCATGCCGGCCAGCTTCGGCGCTCACGAGAAGTGACCCACATGCGCTCAGATAGAGTTGCCCAGGGATCGTTCTGGACGCTGAACGTGGACGCACAATCAGGCCGGCAGGCTTGGGCGAACTGGCGCGGAAGGTCAGGCGCGGCCATCGTCGT
>SYLY01000349.1 GCA_005808475.1 Acidobacteriota bacterium | reverse complement strand
TCGCCTCCTGCAGGTTGGTCATGCCGATCACGTCCATGCCCCAGCTACGGTACACGTTCGATTCGGCGCGCGTCGAAAACGCCGGCCCTTCCATGCAAAGGTAAGTGCCGCCCTTCTTGGCGTTGACCCCCGCTGCGAGCGAGGCGCGGTACAGAATCTCCGCCAGTTCCGAACTCACCGGATCGGAGAAGCTGATGTGCGCCACCAGCCCGTCGCCGAAGAACGTGTCCGCGCGATGACGCGTGCGGTCGAAGAACTGGTCCGGAATCACGAAGTCGAGCGGCCGGTGTTCTTCCTTGAGCGATCCCACAGCGCTGAGCGACATCAGCCAGTCCACGCCGAGCGTTTTGAAACCCCAGATATTGGCGCGGAAGTTCAACTCCGTCGGCGAGATCCGGTGTCCGCTCCCGTGACGCGCCAGAAACGCCACGCGGCGCCCGTTCAGCTCGCCCACCATGTAGGCGCCGGAGGGCGCGCCCCAGGGCGTCTCCACCGCCACTTCCTTTTCGACGTGAAAACCCGGCATCGAATACAGTCCGCTGCCGCCGATGATTCCGATCTCCGCTTGCAAGACTTACTCCTTTTCCTCGATCAATTCCAGTAATACGCCGCCGGTGGATTCCGGGTGGACGAACACGTAGGTGTGGCCGCCCGCGCCCGTCCGGGGCTCGTTGATCAGCCGGGCGCCGGAGGTCCGCAGCCGCTCCACCGTCTCCCGGAACCGCGGCGTCCGCAGCGCGACGTGGTGCAGCCCTTCGCCGCGCCCGGCGATGAACTTCGCCACCGCCGACCCGTCGTCCAGCGGCTCGATCAGTTCGATCCGCGAGCCGGCCGCCGGCAGCATCGCGACGTTCACGCCCTCGTGCGCCACCGTTTCCCGGTGAGCGGCGTCGAACCCGAGCGAATCGCGGTAAAACCCCAGCGCCTTGTCGATCGAGCGGACCGCCACGCCCAAGTGGTCGATCGACCATCCGGCATGTTGTTCCGCCCGCTTCGCCCAGAGAGCCGCCGCGCGCCGCGCGCGGAAGTTCGCTTGGCGGCATTTGTCGATCGCCTCCCGCAGCTCCGCGATTCCCTGCCCCAGGTGCGCCACCGTCTTGACGACGGAGGGAGTCCAGCCATCGGCGCGCGGCGGCAACTGGTGCAACTCCCGCTCCAGTTGCTCCACACCCTCCCGGTCCGCCTTGTTGATCGTGAACACGTCGGCGACTTCCATCAAGCCCGCCTTCATGGCTTGGACGTCATCGCCCATTCCCGGCGCCAGCACCACCACGGCCACGTCCGCGAAACCCGCGACATCCACTTCGCTTTGGCCCACGCCCACCGTCTCCACGATCACCAGATCGCGGCCTGAACCGGCGCAAAGCAGCGCCAAGTCCGATGTCGCGCGCGCGACGCCGCCGGTGTGTCCACGCGTCGCCATCGATCGGATGAAGACGCCCGGATCGTCCCAGTGCCGCTGCATTCGGATTCGGTCGCCGAGGATCGCCCCGCCCGATTGCGGACTCGTCGGATCCACGGCGATCACGGCGACGGTCTTCGACTCGGCCCGCCACGCCCGGATCAACCCATCGGCGAGCGTGCTCTTCCCCACGCCGGGCGATCCCGTCAGTCCCACGATCAGCGCCCCCGAAGCGCGTTCGGATAGCAGCCGCAGCAGCGCTTCCGCCTCGGGCCTCCGGTTCTCCACCGAGGTCGCCGCGCGCGCCAATTCGCGGACGTTGCCGGCGATCCGGTCCGCCCACTCCTCCGGGGTCAGACGATTTCTTCCTTGGTGGCGTCCCAACGGATGGTCCGGCCCTGGAGGTAGCTTTCCACCGCCATCCGGCACGCGATCGAGACCCGGAAACCGACATCGAACGGGCAGTTCGGCTTCGCTTGGCCGCGGATCGAATCGAACCAGTTCCGCATGTGCTCGTCCTTGTTCGAAACCGCGCGGCCTGCCACTTCGGCGTCTTTCGGCCGGTTCACCTTCTGCGGCAAGTACTTGATGTGCTGGCCTCTCGAGAGGGTCCCCTCCGTGCCGAGCACGTCCTCGGTGGAACCCAGATGATCGTTGCCGAAGCCGGAGGACCATGAGAACAGGATCTCCTCCGGATGCTCGAGGGAGACGCTCATCGTGTCCGGCACTTCGCGCCCGTCCTTCCACAGATAGACGCCGCCGGTCATGTTGACCGCGGCGGGAATCCGCAAGTCCAGCGCCTTGTACCAGAACGCGAGTTGGTGGCACATGTTCTCGTACACGTTGCCGCCCGAATAATCCCAGAAAAAGCGCCAGTTGATGTAGCGGTTGGGATCGAAGTCCCTCTTCGGAGCCTCGCCGAGGAACTGGTTCCACAGGATGTTCTCCGGCGTCATGTCCGGATACACCGGGCGCGACCACTGCGGCTTGCCCTGCGGCGTGTTGCGGTACATGTGGGCGACGATCGCCGAAATCTTGCCTATCTTGCCCTCGCGCAGGAATGCGAGCGCGTCCGTCATCAGGCCCGACGAGCAGGACTGATGCCCGATCTGCACCGCCAACCCTTTGGAGTTTTCGTATGCCGCGCGCATCCGCTTGGCGTGCTCCACGGTGAACGCCATCGTCTTTTCCTGATAGACGTGCTTGCCCGCCTCGAGCGCGGCCGTGAAATGCTCGCAATGCAGATGCTGCGGCGTGGCGACGATGACCGCGTCGATCGACTTGTCCTCGAGCAGATACCTGTAGTCGAGGTGCGTTTTGGCCGCCGGGGCCACTTGCCGCGCTTCTTCCAGGCGGCGCGTGTAGATGTCGGCGAAGGCGGCGAACTCGACGTTGGGCTGCGCCATCGCCTCCCGCACCAGTTGCATTCCCCGCGCGCCGGGGCCGATGATGCCCACTCGGATCTTCCCGTTGGCGCTGAGCGCCGCCGCGGGCGACGCGAGGGTTCCCGCTATGCCGCCGGCGAACTTGCCGATGAAAAGACGCCGCGAATCCGGACGATACTGCTGATCCATGCTCTCTTCCATTATACTGACACGATGTCGAGGCGAGTAGTCATTACGGGCATCGGCGCGCTGAGCCCGAATGGCAACGGCCGGGAGGAGTTCTGGCGCGCCACGCGAGCCGGCCAAAGCGGCGTCGGCCCGATCACCCGGTTCGACCCCGCGCCGTTTGTCGTCCGCATCGCCGGCGAGGTTCGCGGTTTCGACGAAGAGGTCTGGGTGGACCCGAAGGACCGGCCCCATGTTTCCCGCGTCGTCCCCTTGGCGCGCGCCGCCGCCAAGGAAGCGCTCGATCACGCGGGCATCGATCCTCGCTCCCTCAGCCGCGACGAACTCCGCGAGATCGGCGTCGTGGTGGGCTCCGGCGGCGGTAGCCAGGAATTCTCCGAGCACCAGTACCATCTTTACTACACAGGCCAAATAAAGCAGTGCTCGGTCTACGCGGTTCCGACCTCCACGATCGGCACCATGGCGAGCGAGGTATCCATGCGATTCGGGCTTCGCGGCCTGTCCCACGTGGTGTCCACCGGATGCACGTCGTCGAGCGACGCGATCGGGCACGCCTTCCGCACGATCCGCGCCGGGGCGCTCGACACCGTGGTGGCAGGAGGCGTCGACGCGCCCATCGCACCGCTCATCGTGCGCGGATTTCAACTGATGCGCATCATGACGTCGCAGTGGAACGAAGCTCCCACCCGCGCCTCCCGCCCGTTCTCCCGTGACCGTTCGGGGTTCGTTTTGTCGGAAGGCTCGTGGTTCTTCGTCCTCGAGGATCGCGACAAGGCGCTCGCTCGCGGCGCGGCCATCCACGGCGAGATCCTCGGCTACGGCTCCACCTGCGACGCCTATCATCGCGTCCGCCTCGAGGAATCGGGCGAAGAGCCGGCCCGCGCGATCCAGCTCGCCCTGCGCGAGGCCGCTCTGCCGGTAGACGCGATCGACTACGTTGCCTATCATGGCACGGCCACCGAACTGAACGACCGCGTGGAAACCAAGGCCGTGCGGCTGGCGTTCGGGGAAAAAGCGGAGCGGCTGCCCGGATCTTCGCTCAAGAGCCTCATCGGACACCCGCAAGGCGCGTGCGGCGCGGCGGCGCTCGCGGCGACCCTGCTCGGAATGCGCGATGGCGCCATGCATCCGACCATCAATCTCGACGAGCCGGATCCCGCCTGTACGCTCGACTACATCCCCGGGCAAGCCCGATCCATGGCCGTGGAACACGCGGTGATCAACTGCATTGCGTTCGGCAGCAAGAACTCCGCTCTCGTCGTGCGGCGCGGTGGAATATGATGGTCCTCTGGAGATGGCCAAGAAATTCCTCAACGTAGGCGGCGCCAAACCGCCGGGCTACACGCACGTGGTGACGTCGCCGCCCGGAACGCTGGTGTTCGTGTCGGGCCGGGGCGGCAACGCCGAAGACGGATCGCTCCCGGAAGATTTCGCGTCCCAGTGCGAAAACACCTTCCAGGACCTGCAACGTTGCCTTGCCTTGGCCGGCGCCGGATTCGACGACGTGGTGAAGATCAACTACTACGTCACCAACATGGGCGATCTGGCCGAACTGCGCCGCATCCGGGCGCGCTACCTGAACATGGACAATCCGCCAGCCGCCACGCTGGTGCAAGCCGGGCTGGTTCCCGGTCTCCTGCTGGAGATCGAATGCACCGCCGTCATCGAGAAAGGGGAATCGTCGTGAACCGCCGCCAATTCGTCAGCTCCCTGGGAGCGTCCGCCCTCGCCCTGCCCGGCTTCGCCAACGGAGGCGCCAAGCCACTCCGGGGCATTTTCCCGATCATGCAGACGCCGTACACGCCGGACAACCGGGTGGACAATGCCGTCCTGGCCAAGCAGGTCCATTTCCTCGAGCGGTGCCGCGTCCACGGCATGGTGTGGCCGCAGTTGGCGAGCGAGTATTTCCACCTCACCACGGCGGAGCGGATCGCGGGGGTCGAGGCGATTCTGGCGGCGGGAAAGGGAGTGAAACCCGCCATCGTCGTCGGTTGCCAGGCGCCCGATTCCAGCCAGGCGGCCGAGTACGCCCGCCACGCCACCAGACTCGGGGCCGACGCCATCATTGCCCTGCCGCCGCAAGGCATGACCGAGGAAGCCGCCATCACCGCCTACTACAAGGCGATCGGAGCGGCGTCGCCTCTGCCGATGTTCGTGCAGGCGATCGGCAACATGAGCGTCGATTTCGTGGTCCGCCTGACCATGGAAGTCCCCACGCTGCGCTATATAAAGGACGAGGCTGGACCCGTTCTCGCCCGTTATGGCGAATTTCGGCGAAAAGCGCCCGAATTACATTCGTTCACCGGTGGCCATGGGCGGACGCTTTACGACGAAATGGTGCGCGGATTCGCCGGTTCGATGCCGGCGGCCGCGTTCGGCGACCTGTATTCCCAGGCATGGGATCTGTACCACGCGGGAAGAAAGCGGGAAGCGGTGGACTACTTCTCGCGGGCCTGCCTGCTCATCATCGAAGTGGAGACCTACGGTCTCGAGGCGATCAAGTACATCCTCCAACTGCGGGGCGTGTTCCCCTCCTATACGATCCGGAAGGGTCCGGGAGGAGGAGGCGGCGGCAAGGCGGTCGCGTTCGACGATGGGGCGCGCCGGTCGCTACGGGAGCTGATGGAGCACGTCCGGCCGCAACTCCTTGTTTGACAAAGGTATAGCGCTTCCAGCAAGGCCGGCGAACCGCTAAAGGCGGCGCCGCGGAGCGACGATATGACTCTCGACGGACGCGTGGCGTCCGCCCGGGCGGGTACTCCAGCGGGAAGGGGCCATGACGCTCGCGGCGCGGCGGGCTAAGGCGAAACTGGCCGTGAGTAGGGGTTTTGCCGAATTTCCCCTTCCAGAACCCGATGTTACCTTTTGTACAGATACCTAATACACCCCTGTTGCAGGGAAAGAGGAGAAAAGAGAGTCATGAAGAAAGTTACGAACCTGGTTTGGAAGCTGCGGATCTGGAAGGACACCCGTGGTCAGGACCTCATCGAATACGCGTTGATGGCGGGCTTCGTCGCCGTCGCCGCCGGCGCCATCATGCCGGGCGTGGCCACCAACATCAGCAAGGTCTTCTCGAAGATCAGCGTGTCGATGTCGAACGCCGCCAACCAAGGCTAGGCCCAACTCAGCCTGCCGCGAGGCCGCGCTTCCGAAAGGGGGCGCGGCCTTCGCCTTTTCCTGGCCTCCCTAAAGCGTCTTCAAGTACTCGAGCAGCGCCGCCTTCTCGGCCGCCTTCAGATCCGTGCCGTAGACGTGGCCCTGGTTGCCGTTGCCGCGCCTCCCGGTGTCCACCAGAAACCCCTCGCGCTCCGCATCGGCCCCCGACGAAACGAACCCAACCGCGGCGTAGTCGTACACATCGTGGCCGCGATGGAACTTGCGCGGCCGGTTCTCCGGCTTTTCCAGAAGATCCCGGAGCGTCGGCACCGAGCCGTTGTGCAGATACGGAGCCCGCAGCCATACCCCGCTCAGAGGCATGTTCGCGTAGCCGTTCGTCTTGCGGAAATGCGTGAACTTCCACGGACGCCCGCTCCCGAGCGTGTTCATCTTCTCCGTCAGCGCCGCCGTGAACGAGTTCACACGCTCCGGATCGGTGCCGATGTTTTCGAGTGGCTCCGTTTGTCCGGTGCGTTTACCGCCGGATGCGTGGCAATCCGCGCACAACCGGTCGTAGAGCGGCTTGCCCGCGGCCGCCCTCGCGGAGTCGATTTTCGCCGCCGGAAACGCCGGAGGCGGCAGCGTCCAGATCCAGTCCTCAACACGCTTCATGGCGGGTATGTCCAACGATCTCTCCGAGGCTCCCGCGCCGATCGCCGCGCTCTTGGTCCGCTCGGAGACCGAGTCGTTGTTCCCGTCCCAGTGCAGCCACAGCCCCTCGCGGCTCTTCTGGTCGAACAGCGGAGGCAGGTCCGCCGTGCCGATCGACGAGTCTTTCTCGATGTCGAAACCGAACAGCACCTTGTACGGGTTGAACGTGTCGACGCGGCCCGGCCCGGTCGGCGGCCGCGCGAAGGTCCAGGAGAAGGTCCTCGCCAGTTCGATTCCCTGATCGCGGGTCTGGGGGATCACCGCGAACCGGTAGGCCACCTTGTCGATCAGCGAGAAGTTCGGGTTCGCCTTCTCGATCGCCGGCAGCAGCCGGTCCGGCGTGAAGCCGGGATCGCGAATGCAGGCGAACAGAAACCGCTGGTACGTCTGCAGATCGAACTGGTGCGCGGGCATGCCCATGACGATGCGCCGGGGCCCGTCCGGCGAATCGCGAATCGTGCCGGTATGGCATACCGCGCAGTTCAGTCCGACGAACGGAATCCGCCGCTCCCGCATGCTGGTTCCAATCGGCCGCGACTTCCCGGGTTCGACGATCAACCCGAATTTCTCATACCCGTTGCCTGGCCGCGACGGCAGATGCTGCGGAAACACGTCGGGCAGCACCTTCCAGATCCACAAAGGCACGCCCGCGCGGTCCTCGGCTCCGATCGATCCGTACTTGAAGTGATCCTCGATCGCCGCGTGCACCTCGGGGTTGTTGCTATCGAACAGTTGCGCCGCGGCGGGCATGGCCAGCAGCGCGGCAATCCGGAAACGCATGGATCCTCCTGTGCATATGTGACAGCCTGGCGCCGCGGCGTATCACTTCCGGGCGATATGATTGCGGAAATGCGGTTCTGCCTGATTCTGTCCGCCGCCTGCCTCGCCGCGGAGACCCATCGCGTCATCGACGACACCTATCATCACACCTTCTCCGCCGCCCACCCGGTGCTGCTCCGTGTCAAACCGGGCGACCGAATCCTCACCAAGACCGTGGACTCGGCCGGATTCGACTTCGAGGGCATCCGGCGCACCAAGACACACGGCAACCCGTTGACCGGTCCCTTCTTCGTCGAAGGAGCGGCGCCGGGCGACACCCTGGTGGTGCGCCTGGAACGAATCGCGCTCAACCGCAAGACGGGCTATACCGGCCACACGGTCGGAGTCAAGGATCTTCCGGCCGCGCTGCAGCCGCCCAAACCAGTCGCGGACGCCGCTATCAGGGGCTACGACTACCTGCTCCCATGGACGCTCGATCCGGCAACGGGGACCGTTGTCCACCGCGGCCCGGATGGGTCTGAGCTGCGGACAGCGGCGCGTCCGATGCTCGGCTGTATCGGCGTGGCGCCGGAGGGCGGCTACTCGCCGCGATCCGGCCCGGCGGGCTATTGGGGCGGCAATCTCGACTACAACTGGATTCGCCAGGGAACCACGGTCATGCTGCCCGTCTTCCATCCCGGCGCGCTGCTCTTCTTCGGCGACGGCCACGCGGCGCAGGGCGACGGCGAGCCGGTGGGATCGGGCGTCGAAACGTCGCTCGATGTCGAGATTTCGGTGGATCTGGTGAAGTCCGCCGGGCTGAAGCAGCCCCGCGCCGAAACCGCCGAGTACCTGATCGCGATCGGCTCCAAGCCGGACGCCACGTTGAACCAGTCGCTCGAGCTCGCCACGCGCGACATGCTGCACTGGCTGATCGCCGAGCGTGAGCTTCCGGCGTGGCGTGCGCATCTGCTGCTCGGCGTGGAGGCCCGCTACGACCTGATCACGCTGGGGGGCTCGGTGGGGCTTCGCCTATCGAAAACCGCGTTGCGATAAGCTCGCGGCGCGCTCGAGGTACCATTTCGTATGCCCCGCCTGCTCTTGTTCGCGCTCGGCGCCAGTCTGATCGCCGCGGCACAGAATCCGCCCGCCACGAAACGGCCGCCTCGCCCGCCCGCTCCAACGCGGGATCCCCACACTCCCGGCTACGTCGAGGCCAAGGAGCTTCCGGACGGCGCCGTGCCCGCTCCAACGGCCGACGGCAACTTCATCATCGGACCCACTCACAATCCGGCGCCCGAGATGACGGTCCAGGAGGGCGTGCCCAAGGGCGATGTCTTCGAGTTCACCATGGATTCGAAGGACAGCAAGATCTACCCTGGCATCGCGCGCGAACCCGGAACTTTCGGCCGCCCCGACCCGGACAATCCGGGCAGGCTGATCGTATCCAGCAGCCCCAAGCCCTACACGCGAAAGGTCGCCGTGTACGTGCCGAAACAGTACATGCGCGGCACGGCGGCGCCGTTCATCGTCGGCGCGGACGGGCCGGACCGGGCGCTGTTCGTCGCGCTGGACAACCTGATCGCCCAGAAGCGGGTTCCCACGATGATCGCGATTTCGATCGGCAACGGCGGCGGCGACGCACAGGGCAGCCAGCGAGGTCTGGAGTACGACACCATGTCCGGCCTGTACGCCGAGTTCGTGGAGAAGGAAGTCCTGCCGCTGGTGGAAAAGCAGTATGACGTCAAGCTCACGAAGGACCCCGACGGGCGCGCCACCATGGGCGGCAGCTCGGGTGGATCGTGCGCGCTGATCATGGCCTGGTACCACCCGGAATGGTATCGCCGCGTGCTTACCTATTCGGGAACGTATGTTCACCAGCAGTGGCCGTACGACCCGAAAACGCCACACGGAGCCTGGGATTTCCACGAAACGCTGATTCCCAACAGTCCGCGCAAGCCGATCCGGATCTGGCTCGAGATCAGCGACCGCGACAATCTGAGCACGCGCGACGCCTACCACGATTGGGTGCTCGCCAACGAGCGGATGGCGAGGGTGCTCGCCGCCAAGGGCTACCACTATCAGTTCGTCTTTGCCCGCAATGCCGGGCACACCGATCGCACGGTGAAGCAGCAAACCCTGCCGGAGGCGCTCGAGTACGTTTGGCAGGGCTATCCGCGCGGCAGGTAGAATCGGCTTCCGTGCGAATCGCCATCGTGGGGACCGGCATCGCCGGCAATGTCTGCGGATACTTGCTCCACCGCGAACACGACATCGCCGTGTTCGAGGCCGGCGGCCGGATCGGCGGCCACACCGAGACCCACGACATCGAAATCGACGGCGAGCGCCACGCCGTCGACACTGGCTTCATCGTCTTCAACGAGCACTACTACCCGAATTTCGTCAAACTGCTGGCCAGGTTGAACGTGGCTTCGCAGCCAACCCGGATGGGTTTCAGCGTCCAGTCCGGCGCCACCGGCCTCGAGTACGCTGGCGCCTCGCTCGACGGTCTGTTCGCGCAGCGGCGCAATCTGATCCGCCCGGCCCATCTGAGGATGCTCTGGGACATCCTGCGGTTTCAGCGCGAAGGGCTGTCGACACTCGCCGGCATCGGCGACGAAACCACGGTGGAGGAGTACGTGGCGTCCAACGGCTACAGCCGGCAGTTCGCGGACGACTTCCTCCTGCCGCTGGGTTCGGCCCTCTGGTCGAGCCCGCTCGCCCGCTTTCGACGCTTTCCGATTCGCTTCGTCATCGAGTTTCTCGCCAACCACGGCATGATGCAGGTGTTCGGGCGGCCCGACTGGCGAGTCGTGCAGGGCGGCTCGAGCCGGTACGTGCAGCCGTTGACCGCCGGCTTCCAGGATCGCATCCGCCTCCGCTGCGCCGTCCGGCGCGCCCATCGCGACGCGGGCGGAGTGACTGTCGTCAGCGACGCGGGTCCGGAGCGCTTCGATCATCTGATCCTCGCCTGTCACGCCGATCAGGCGCTCGCCATTGTCGGCAACCCATCGCCCGCGGAACGCGAGATCCTCGGCCACTTCCCCTATGAGCGGAACGACACGGTGCTGCACACCGATGCCTCCGTACTTCCCAAGAACCGCCGCGCCTGGGCGAGTTGGAACTACCGGCTCGTGGAAGCCGCCGAGGTCCGCGCCGCGGTCACCTACAATATGAACATCCTGCAAGGAATTCGTTCGCGCCATATTTTCTGCGTCTCGTTGAACGAGCCTGGCATCAATCCAAAGTCGGTTCTCCGTCGTATTACTTACCATCACCCGATCTTTCGGCCCGGACGAGCCAACGCGCAACGACGACATGCGGAACTCATCGGCAACGACCGGATCTCCTACTGCGGCGCCTATTGGGGGTTCGGCTTCCATGAGGACGGTGTCCGAAGCGCGCTGGCCGTCTGTGGCCAATTCGGGGCTCGGCTCGAATAGCTGCCTGTACGAAGGGGTCGTGCGGCACCGCCGGTTCCAGCCGGTGTCGAACGAGTTCACCTATCGCGTGGTGATGCTCTACCTGGACTTCGCCGAACTCGACCGCGTGTTCGAGGGCCGCTGGCTGTGGTCGGCGGACCGTCCGGCCATCGCCTGGTTCCGGCGTTCGGACTACCTGTCCGAGGAAGATGTTCGCCACCGGGTGGCCCGCGAGACCGGGTCCAGGCCGGCCGGGCCTATCCGCATCCTGACGAACCCGCGCTATTTCGGCTACGTCTTCAACCCGGTGACCTTCTATTACTGCTTTTCGACGGACGGCGTGACGCTCGAGACCATTGTTGCGGAGATCACCAATACGCCCTGGAAGGAACGTCATTGTTATGTGCTGCCGGCCTCGGCGAGCGTGGAGCCGGCGCCGGTCCTCAGGTTCCGGTTCGGCAAGACGTTTCATGTGTCGCCGTTCTTTCCGATGCATCACGACTACGACTGGCGGTTCGGCGAGCCGGGCGGGAACCTGTCGGTCCACATGGAGAACCTCGACGGAAACCGCCGCGTGTTCGACGCGACCATGACGCTGCGCCGGCGGGAAATCGGCGCGGCGGCGTTGGCGGGCGCCCTGGCGCGATTCCCGCTCATGACGATGAAAGTAGCCGCCGCCATCTACTGGCAGGCGTTGCGGCTGTGGTGGAAAGGTGCGCCCTTTTTCGCGCACCCCAAGGGGGAGACCAAGTGCTGATCAAAGACATGGCGGCCGGAGTCCGGCCGGCGGAGGGATCGCTGTCACGCATCGACGGCTGGGCGCGTCAACTGCTCTTCGCGCGGCTCGAACTGCTCCGGGAGGGGCGCATCTCGGTGATCGAACCCGGCTCGACTCGCGTGTTCGGCGGCGAGGGCGGAATCCATGCCACGTTGAGCGTCACCGATCCGGCCTTCTTCCGCCAGGCCGTGCTGGGCGGCAGCCTGGGCGCGTCGGAATCGTACATGGCCGGCCAGTGGACGTCGCCCGACCTCACCGCGCTTTGCCGCGTGGCGCTGCTCAACGCGGACGTGATGGACGGGATGGAAACCGGATGGGCGCGCCTGGGAGCGCAACTCGCCCGCGGATTCCACTGGATCCGCCGCAACACGGTGGACGGCAGCCGCGAGAATATCCACGCCCATTACGATCTGGGCAACGATTTCTTTCGCCTCTTTCTCGACGACACCATGACTTACTCGTGCGGGATTTTCGAAACTCCGGAAGCCTCTCTGCGCGACGCCTCCATCGCCAAGATCGACCGGCTCTGCCGGAAGCTGGACCTGCAACCCGGCGACCGTCTGCTCGAGATCGGAACCGGATGGGGCGCCTTCGCCATCCACGCGGCGCGGACCTACGGGTGCCAGGTCACCACCACCACGATCTCCCGGGAACAGCACGGGATCGCCGGCGAGCGAATTCGCGTGGCGGGCTTGGCCGGGCGCGTCGAACTGCTGCTCGAGGACTACCGCGGCCTGCGCGGCCGCTACGACAAGCTGGTGTCGGTGGAGATGATCGAAGCGGTGGGGCGCGAATTCCTACCCTCGTACTTCGAACGTTGTTCCAGCCTGCTGGAGCCGCATGGCTTGATGGCGCTGCAAGGGATCGTGCTGACCGACCACCGGTACGACGCCTACTGCCGCCGCGTGGAGTTCATCCAGCGCTACGTTTTCCCGGGCAGCCACCTACCCGCCGTCAGCGAGATGATGAACTGCGTGCGCCGCCGCTCCGATCTCGCGGTGGAGCATCTGGAGGATCTCTCCACCCACTACGCCGCGACGCTGCGAACGTGGCGGCGGCGTTTCTGGGAGCGAATCGAGGATGTCCGCCGGCTGGGATACCCCGAGCCGTTCGTCCGCCTTTGGGATTATTACCTGAGTTACTGCGAAGCGGGCTTTCTCGAACGCAACTGCCGCGTCGTGCAGATGCTGCTCGCCAAGCCCCGGGCGCGGCGGGCGAATCTCACCGGCGCGATCGCGTGACCGCCGTGCGAAAAGCGTCGAACTTCGCCGGATTCCAGCTTGTCTGGTTCGCCTGCGTTTCAGCGGCCGCCGGCGGAACTCCACATTGGGGACTGGCTGTGTTCGCGGCTGTCGCGGCGCTCCACCTCATCTTCGCGCGCGACCGCGCCGGCGAGGTCCGCTTGATGGGGGCCGCCGCCCTGGGAGGCTGCGCCGCCGAATGGGCGCTACTGACGGCGGGAGCGGTGACCTACCCGGCGCACGCATCGATCGGGTGGCCTGTCCCCTTGTGGATGCCCGCGCTGTGGGCCAATTTCGCGTCCATCCTGAACTACTCGCTTTCCTGGCTGCGGGGCCGGTGGGCGGCGGCGGCGATGCTCGGCGCCATCGCGGGACCGTTGTCGTATCTGGCCGGCAGCCGGCTCGGCGCGCTCACCATGCCTTCGGAAACCTACGGGGCGGCGTTGGTGGCCTTGGAATGGGCGATCGCGACGCCCGCGTTGCTTTGGCTCGCGGGAAGGAGATCCGTATGAACGACTGGGCGATCCTCGCCGCCGGATGGGCAACCATGGCCATCGCGATGGCAGTGCTCTGGGAACTACAGCGCCGCGGAGGCAAGGCCGGCATCGTCGACATTCTGTGGGCCGCCGGCGTCGGCGTGCTGGCCGTTGCATTCGCGGCCGCGGGCTCCGGTTATTCGATGCGGCGGCTGCTCATCGCGATGCTCGCCGGCGGTTGGTCGTTCCGCCTGTCGCGATACCTGTTCGCGCGGGTGCTCGGCTCGGCGGAAGACGGCCGCTACGAGAAACTGAAGAAAGACTGGGGCGCCTCCGCGCAGCCCCGCATGTTCGCCTTCTTTCAGATGCAGGCTTTCTGGAGCGTGCTCTTCGCCGCACCAATCCTTGTCGCGGCGGGCAACGCCGAGAGGCCGTTGGGCTGGCTGGACCTGCTGGGCGTGGCGATCTGGGTGGTGGCCGTGCGCGGCGAGACAGCCGCCGACCGCCAACTCGCGCTGTTCCGTTCGCGGCCCGCCAATCGCGGCAAGGTGTGCCGCGACGGACTGTGGCGCTCTTCGCGCCATCCCAACTACTTCTTCGAGTGGATCCACTGGTGGGCCTACTGCGCCATCGGCTGGAACGCGCCGCACGGATGGCTCACTCTCGCCGGACCCGCGCTGATGCTGCTGTTCCTCACCAAGATCACCGGAATTCCGCCCACCGAGGCCAACGCGATCGCCAGCCGCGGCGACGCCTATCGCGAATATCAGCGGACCACGAGCGTCCTCTTTCCGTGGCCGCCCAAGGAGGTTGCCCGATGACGGGAACGTTGCTGTCCGCCGGTATCGGAGCGATGGAGCGGGGATGGATGCCGGATCCGGTCGTACGATGGGGCATCCGCCGTCTGTGCGCGCAACGCCTGGCCGAATCCTCCCGCGGCCCGGCCGCCAACGAGTTCGCCGCGCGAATGAGCCAGAGTGAAGTCGCCCCCGTTCCCGCTCGCGCCAACGAACAACATTACGAATTACCACCGGACTTCTTCGGCCTGGTGCTGGGCGCTCATCGCAAGTACAGTTGTTGCTATTGGCCGGAAGGCTGCCAGTCATTGGACGAAGCCGAGACCCACGCGCTCGAAGCGACGTGCGAACGCGCGGGCATCGCGGATGGGCAGGAGATCCTCGAGCTCGG
>SYLY01000348.1 GCA_005808475.1 Acidobacteriota bacterium | reverse complement strand
GGAAGCAATCGACGCCTTGCCGGTACGGGAGCCCGGGGAAGTTGTGGCTCTGAAACTCGAGATGATGCAGTTCGGATGGGTCCACCAGCAGCACCATGTCGGCTCGTCGCTCGAGGGTCTTGGGCAACTCGCTGGCGGCGATCTGGCGGACGCGCTTGCCTCCAGTGATGCGATCGATCAGATGGGGCCGGTCGTGGAAGAAGATGTCCTTGACTACGCGATCGTACGGGAAGGCCTCGGGCATCTGCCCATTGTCCCGCGGTGCGGCCTCACCAAGTTCCATACGTATCGGTACCAGCTAAAATCAAGGGACGCCCTGGGAGGGGGCGCTTCCATGAACAAGCAGCCAAGCCGGAGGAATGTACTGCGCCAACTCGGTCTCGGCGCCGGCGCCGCCGTAGCCGGGAATCGTGCTGGCGCAACTGGGTGGAACACCCAATCCGGCTCGACAGTTGAAAGCCGTGGTGGTCGGCGCAGGACTGGCCGGCCTCGTCACCGCGTTCGAACTGGAACAGCGTGGACACGAAGCGATCGTGCTCGAAGCCGATCCCGGGCACATCGGCGTCCGCGTCCGCACCGCCCGCTTCGAGGAAGGCTACTACGGCGAGTTCGGCGCCATGCGAATTCCCACTCGGCACAACCTGACCCGGCTCTACATCCAGAAGTTCGGATTGCCGCTGCGGCCGTTCGTGAATTACAACCCGAGAGGCTACTATCACGTTCGCGGCCAGCGTTTCCGGCTCGAGGACGAGCCTCGGTTGAACCGCCTCTACGAGCTGTCGAACTTCGAGAAGGACAAGTCGCCGTTCGACCTCTGGGATGCCACGGTGCTGCGGGCGTTGCGTAGCCTGAGCGACGATGAGAGAGCGGACCTTCGCAGCGCCTCCTTTCGCACGGACGGGGCGCGCGCTCTCGATCGCGTTTCGCTGGAGGATTTGCTCCGCCGGTCGGGGCTCTCCGACGAAGGGATCGAGTTTCTAACTGTCGCGTGGTCGTCGGAGACCTCGCTGCAGACCGCCGCGTCGGTCGTGATCCGGGAGGAAAACGAGGAGACCTGGAGCCTCGATTTCGACGAGGTCGTGGGCGGTCTCGACCGCCTTCCGCGCGCTTTCGCGGGTGCGCTGAAGTCGCCCGTCCGCAACGGAGCGCGGGTCACTCGTATCGAGCAGGATCCGTTCCGTCCGAAGGTTGCGGCCTGGTACACGACGCCGCGTGGCGAGAACTTGCGGGTCGAAGGCGATGTGCTCATTTGTACCGTGCCGCTCGGAGTGATGTCGCGGATCGAGTTCGCTCCCGGGCTTTCCGGGCCGAAGCTGCGCGCCGTTCGCCAGATGACCTACGACTCCGCCACCAAGGTGTTGATGCTCGCGCGGCAACGATTCTGGGAGACCGGCGACGGCATCCACGGCGGTGGCTCGGTCACCGATCTGCCTATCGCACTGACGTACTATCCGTCCGACAACATGGCGAAGAACCCGGCGGTTTCAAGTGGGCCCGGTGTGTTGCTGGCATCCTACAGTTGGGCGCAGACCGCCCGGCGGCTGGCCGCGCTGCCTCCCGCCGAGCGTCATCAATTGGTGCTCGAGCAGTTGGCCAAGGTCCATCCGCAACTCCAGAATCCGGCCCCGTACGTGGAGCGGATGGCGAGCTGGTCGTGGGATAACCATCCGTTCTCGGCTGGCGCGTTTTGCTGGTTCTCGCCTTTGCAACACGAACATCAGTACAGGCATCTGTTGGCGCCAGAAGGCCGGGTCTACTTCGCTGGGGAACATGCGTCGCTGACACCGACGTGGCAGCAGGGCGCGCTCGAAAGCGGATTGCGGGCGGTGTCCCAAATTCTGGCGGCGAACCTGTGGACGCCCGCCGTGTTATCCTGCCCAGCGATGGACAGGCGCCAATTCACCGCGGCACTCGCCGCAAGTTCGACGGGCTTCGCGGCGCGTGGCCGCGTTCGGTTCGGTTGCCAGACGCGCTCCTATTACAACCCGGTGAAGGATCGCGCGCGGCTTCTCCGGGCGCTCGACGACATCGCCGCGGCGGGCTATGAAGGCTTTGAAACGAATCAACTCTGCCTGGCGGAGGATTTCGAGTCGCCGGCCGCGATGAAGGAAGAGCTAGCCAAGCGGAAACTGGCGCTGTTCGGGCTGCACCTGGGAGCGAAGCTATCCGACGCGCCGGGACGGGAGAAGGCGCGCGCCGACGCGGCTCGCGTGGCGAAGGGGATTCGCGCGCTCGGTGGATCGCATCTGGTGATGAGCCCGGCGGCGGTGCGGAACGTCTCCGGCGCGGAACTGCAATCCGCCTATCATTCCAAAGCCGCGGAACTGACCGAACTGAGCAAGATCTGCGCGGATCAGGGCGTGAAACTGGCGGTGCACAACCACCTGGAAGAAACAATGCGCGGCTGGGCCGAGTTTCGCGTCCTGGCCGAGAAGACGCGCCCCGGGCAAACCTGGTTCGTCGTCGACGTCGGGCCATCCGGGCTGACCGGACAGGATCCTTGTTCGTTCTTGAGCGAGTACCATGCGCGCATCGCGGGCATCCACGTGCGCGACTACAAGGGCGAAAAGCAGGTGCGGCTCGGCGCGGGCACGGTCAATCTGCGCGGCGTGGCGGAAGCGCTTGACAAGCGGCAGTGGAAGGGCTGGGCGCTGGTGGAACTCGAGGCGGGCGCGATTCTGGGACTGACGGTGGAGCAGGCGTCGCGGCAGGCGCTGCGCTACCTGCGCGAGGAAGTGAAGCTGGGCGCCTAGATCTTAGACCTAGAACGAGAGGCGAAGTCCGAGTTGCAGCCGTCGCGGCTCCAAAGCGGACGTGAAGCCCAGCGGCTCGCTCGGGTTGCGATCATGCCGTCCGGTGACGTTGAACGGTCCGCGCATCACGCCGACCGTATTGTTGACGCTCGAGTAGTTCAAATGATTGCTCAGGTTGAAGCCTTCCGCGATCAGTTCGAGCGATCGCGTGTCGCCGCCCAACGGGATCCGCTTCGATACACGCATGTCGAACCCGAAGTACGCCGGGCCGATCCCGGTGTTCCGCGCCGCGCCCGGCGGCCGGTCGGTGGTCGTGTGGCGGTCGTTGTTGATATCCGTCCCAACGATCAGGTTGAAGGGACGCGCGCTGTTGGCGCGGAAGGCCGGCGCGAAGTTGATGCCGCCGGGGCCGCCCCAGACGCCGTAGACAACCACCTTGTGCCGCTGGTGGAACGCCGATAGCGAGCGCTCGGCGCGGAGGTTGGTCTGGTCCGACGCCTGGAAGTCGCTATTGAAATCGGTGACTTCGTCGCGCGCGTCGCTGAGCGTGTAGTTGCCGGCGAAGCTCAGCTTCTGGCTGAGCCGCTTCTTCACCTCGAAGATCAGTCCCGAATAGTAGGCGTTCGCCGTCGATTCGTACACGTTGTACTGGAAGATCAATGGATTCGCGAAATCCTGGGTCCGCCACACGCGAATACCGAGCGCGGGATCCACCGGCGCCGTGGCGAGCAGGTTCTTGTTGCGAGCCCGCGTGATTTTCAGGGTACGCACCCACACGCCGGAGACGCTCACCGACAGGTCGCGTCCGATCTGCCGCTCCACGCCGTACGACGCCTGCTGGCTGTAGGCGTTGACGTAGTCGGGCGAATTCTCGAAGAGCACCGACAGCGGCGGAATCGGCCCGGTTTGGGAAATGTTGATGCCGAACTGGCGCAAGTCGGCGGCCTCGATGGATCGCGACGAGGACGGCAGTCCGATCACTCCTTGCCGCCGCAGCGTCGTCCAGATATTGTTCGCCGAGGCCGGCGGCGGGTTCTGAATCGTGGTGAGCACCTGGGCGATCTGGCGGCGTCCGTCGACGAGGCCGAGCGCATTCACCACGTAGTCGATCTGGAAGTAGATCGGCGAGTAGAAGATGCCATAACCGCCGCGAAACACCGTTTTTCCGTCGCCCACCGGATCCCACGCGAAGCCGAAGCGTGGAGCGAAGTTGTTCTTGTCGCGAGGCAGCGGAGACTTGCGGATGTCGAGTTCGTAGCGGAGGCCGAAGTCGAGGGTCAAGCCGGGGCGGACCTTCCAGGAATCCTGCGCGAAGAAGCCGTAGAACGGATAGGTGTTGCGGACGACCGGATCGCCGAAGCCCTGTTGGTAGGCTTGGGGCAAACCGAGATTGAACGCTTGCAGTCCGGTGATCGTGGTGGCGGCGAGCGCGGGATTTACCAGCGCCGCCGGCAGTGGACCGAAATTGAACCGTCCCCCGAAAAACGTCTCCGAGTTGGCGTGATTGTTGCGCACGTTGACCGAACCGCCGAACTTGAGCGTGTGGGCTCCACGGGACACGCTCATCGTGTCCTTGATCTCCGTGCGGCGCTGCAATTGAATGCTGGGCAGGAAGATGTCGCGATTGAAAAAGCCGAAGCCCGCGATGTTGAGTTCCGGTCCGAACTTGTCGCGCGTCGTCGTAGTCTGGTCGACGTAGGCATGCTGCACGCGAAAATCGTTGATTCCGCTGGTTCCCATCAGGCGCGTCCAACCAATCAGCGACGTCGCGGTCGTGTCGGCGAAGTTGTAGCCCCGGCTCGATCCCACCAATGCGCGCGTGCTCGCGTTACTCTCGTCGGACTTGCCGAAGTTGTGGCGGAACAGGATCTGGTTTCTCTCGCCCAGCATGTGATCGATCCGCAGGGATGCCTTGAAGTCGCTGGTGGAATACGGCGTGATGCCGTTGTTCTTCTCGAACAGATCGATGGTCGACTGCGGACTTGTCAGAGCGGCCCGCAACGGCCCCGCCGCGGCGGCGGGCAGGCGCGCGAGAATCGCCTCCTGTTCGCGCGTCGGTCCGAAGATGGAACGGTCGGTCAACACGGAGACCACGTTCGACTCGTCGCGGTTGAGGAATTCGAGAGCTCCGAAGAAGAACGTCTTGTCGCGGCGGATGGGTCCCCCCACGCTACCGCCGATCTGTTCGCGATGCGCGTCCGGCTTGACGCGCTTCAGCGATCCACCGGCTTGCGGAACGTTCGCGAGCGGATCGCTGGCGTCGAGACTCTGATGCCGGAAGTAGCCGAACGCGGATCCGCGGAACCGGTTCGAGCCGGACTTGGAAACGATGTTCACCACGCCGCCGGAGGCTCCGCCCAATTCCGCCGAGAAATTCGAGCGGCTGATCTGGAACTCCTCCACCGCCTCCTGGCTGAGCGACTGACGCACGCCTCCGGCATTGTCGTTGGATTCGCCGCCATCCACGGTGATCGAGTTGCCGCGGCCATTCGATCCGTAGAACGAAAGACCGGAAGTGGGCGTCTGCGTCACGCGAAAGTCGGAGTTGTCGGCGAGCGCCTTGGAGTCGACGACTCCGGGAGCGAGCAGCGAGAAGGTGAGGTAGTCGCGGCGATCGATCGGCAGGCTCTGCACGAATTCGCGCTCGAGCGTATTGGCTTGGCTGGTGCGTTCGGTCTCGATCAGCGCGACCTCGCCGGTCACCTCCACGATCTCGGTGCGCTGCCCGATCCGCAACTGCGCGCTCAGTGACGCCATTTGTCCCACCGTGAGCCGGACGCCGGTGGCCACCTGGGTTTGGAAACCTTCCTTTTCGAAACGAGCCTCGTAGACGCCGGGCGGGGTCTGCAGAAACCGGAAGGCGCCGACGCTGTCGGTCGCCGCTTGCCGCGAAAGACCGGTGGCGGAGTTTTTCAGCGTCACGGCCGCGCCCTGAATCGCGGCTCCGCTCGGATCGCTGACGACGCCAGACAATTCGGCGCTCTCCGTGGACGATTGGGCCTGCAATAAGGCGGCCGCGGCCAGAGCGTACAGGGCAATTCGAGTCTGGTTGCGCATGGAACTCCATCGGTGGGCCGTGCGAGCCCACCTTCGCAATATCAACGTTAGGTTACAACTACCGGCGCCCAGACGCAATTGCGCGGTCAGTCGACGTTCTCGAGAATCGCGAAATCGCCGGGGTTCCACGCCTGTGCGATTACGTACAACTTGCCGTCCACCTTGCGCAACACGGCGTTGTGGATGTGCTGGAAGTTGGCCAGGCCGAGGTCTTCCTTGGGCATGATCGTCGACACCAATTCGTCCTTCTCGAGGATGTAAATCGGGGCGCCCTTGGTCCGGTCGGGGCCGTGGAGCGCGCCGACGACGCCGAGATCGTCCAGGTAGTGGATGTCGCAGGGGAACGAGCCCTTCGGCAGGCTCAGAGTGGAGATGTACTGGCCGTGGCGCGTGAAGCGGTCGATCTCGGAGTTCGGGCGGTCGGCGACGTCGAGCCGTTTGGTTCCGGGTGGCACGGTGATGCCGTGGCCGGTGCCGAACTGGCCGGGCCCGTTGCCCTTGCCTCCGAAAGACAGATCGTGCCAGGTGATCTGGAACGGCTTGGTCTTGGCGATTCGCGCGGTGAGCACGTAGTCGAGCTTCGAATACCCGGTGGCGACGTACATCATTCCGTCCAACTGCTCCATGTCGGTGGGGATGAACGGCCCGCCGTCGGCGAAGTACTTATTGGGGACCGGGTGGCCCAGATCCACGCCCTCCGGCTTGCCCAGGGTGTGGAGCAGCTTGCCGTTGATCGCGGTGGTGAAGACCTTGGCCGATTCGTTGCCGGGGAACGTCAAATACGGCGTGCCATCCTTGCCGTACCAGATGCCCGCGTTGTGCATGTTGGTGTTCTTCATCGACTCGTCGGTGGGCAGCATCTGCGTCGAGTCGAGCTTGCCCGAGATCCGCACGATGCCCGCGCCCTTGAGCGCGAAGTACGACTCGCCCTTGCCGGGCCGCAGGTCGACGGCGAATCCGCCGTGCGCGCCTTTCAGCACCTTTTGCGCCTCTTCGGGCAGGTGTCCGGATGTGTACCGCACCTTGAACTTGTACTTGCCCGAGCCGCTGGTGCGGCCGCCCTGCGCGGGCGCGGGACGCGAAGTGAAAAACCAGCCGGCCGCGGCCAGCGCGAGGAACGACGTACTGATGCCTAAACGTTTCATATGGAAGAACCCGTACAAGGCATTAGACCACGAAACGCGCGGCGAGTCATGATGGAGAGCGATGTGGTTTCTACTATTGGCCGCGGCCGCCTTCGGCCAGACGACTCCTTCCCATACCGGCTCGCTGACGCGCGAATCGTTGCAGCACCCCGAGGTCTCCGCTTATCGGCTGCGCCGCTACGCCTTGGCGCGCGTTCCGCCGTCCAGCGTACCGGCCGATGCCGCCGCTTGGCGGGCGCGCGCGGCGGAAATCCGGCGGAATCTGCTCGCCAAGATCTTCGACCTTGCCGGCGAGGAGCAGTTGAAGATGGAGGACGCGGGCTACATCGCCGCGGGCCCTGGATACCGGCTGCGCAAACTTCGCTACGAGGCCGCTCCGGGGATGTGGATTCCCGCGCTCGTCTACGAGCCGCTGGCGATGCGCGATTCGCCGGCCGTGCTGAACCTCAATGGACACGAGGCCGAGGGCAAGTCGAAGGAGTACATCCAGAAGCGATGCATCGCGCAGGCGAGGCACGGCATCGTGGCGATGAACCCCGAGTGGATCGGCATGGGCGAATTGGCGCATCCGGAGAACTCGCACTGGTTCCAGGCGCATCTGGACGCGGCTGGGCAAAATGGCGCCGCTCTATTCTACCGGGCGATGCGGCGCGCGCTCGACCTGCTCGAGGCGATGCCGGGAGTCGACAAGAAGCGCATCGGCGTCACCGGGCTCTCCGGCGGCGGCTGGCAAAGTCTGGTGCTGGCGGCGCTGGACGAGCGGATCGCGGTGGCGGTCCCCAACGCCGGCTATCTTTCGGCGCGCCACTTCGGCGCGGGTGAGTGGATCGGCGACAACGAGCAGTCGCCCGCCGATTTCCACTCCATCGCCGATTACTCGCATCTCACCGCGATGCTCGCGCCGCGGCCCACGCTGCTGATTTACAACGAGACCGACGACTGTTGCTTCCGCGCGCCGCGGATGAAGCCGTTCCTGTTCGATCCGGTGGCGCCCGTCTTCGGCCTGTTCGGCGCGCGCGATATGTTCGGGTGGCACGGCAACACCGATCCGGGCGACCACAACTACCAGCTCGAAAACCGCCTCGTATCGCTTCGATTTTTCTCGCGCGCGTTCGGTTTGCCCGAGCCCGTTCGCGAGGAACCGGCCGGTGGAAGCATCAAGTCCGACGCCGAACTGCGCGTGGGCGTCCCGGCGGACAATCTGACAATTCTCGGGCTGGCCAGACGCCTCGCCGCGCGCCGAACAGGCTCGGGAGGCCGGCTATCCGAGGTTGTCCGCTACGCACCGGTTCGAATGGAGGACGCTTGGCCGATGACCAACTTCTATTCGGCCGGAGTCCGGTCGGTGGGCTACCGCTTCGACTTCGACGACGGACTCGCGGCCAGCGGCTATCTCATCGGCGAGGCCGCCGGCGGCGAACAGCGTCCATGGACCATTCTCATCGGCGACAAGGGCGGCCGCGGTCTCGGTGCGCCGGGATCGGATCGCGTGAACCGCGGCGAATACGCGCTGCTCGCCGATCCGTTGCTGTTCGGCGATGCCGCGCCGGCGTCGCGCGCGTATCCCGTGTTCGACCGTATGCTGACGACGCTCGGCTCGCGCCCGCTCGGCATCCAGGCCGCGCAGACGATCGCGATGGCGAGATGGCTCGGCGCCAGGACCGGACATCGCGCGGGCGGGCTCGAATCGCACGGAATGCGCAGCCAGGCGGTGGCGCTGGTGGCCGCCGCGCTGGCGCCGGAGCTGTTTTCGCGCGTGGACACGCGGGATGGATTGCGCTCGTGGCGCGAACTGTTCGACAAGCCGGTGCGCTACGAGGATGCTCCCGAGCTGTTCTGCCCGGGTCTGTTCGCGGCGTTCGATATCGATACGCTGGCGCGCCGCTAGCGCTGGAACGGGCGGGGCAGCGCGAGTGTCCGTTCGCCGGGGGCGTGCCATCCGCGCTTGGCGTAACGATCGGAGTGCAGGTAGCAACGGACTCGCAGGCGATCCCCGGAGATCGTCATCGGCCGGCTCATCGCGATATTCTCGCGTCCATGGAAATCGGACAGCGCGGAGACGTTGATGAAGTGCACGCCCCACTTGGTCTCGATGTGCGACTTGCCGCCGAAGGTGTCGGCGGGATTGGTGTGCGTATGCCCGCCCAGCCACACCGCGATCGCGCCGGGATGGGCTTGGAGATAGCGCTCGAACGCCTGAGCGTCCGGCCTTCCATCGACCCAATACAGGTACGACGCGCCCCGCGGCGACCCGGCCGGATAGTAGCCGTGGTAATGGCCCTTCCAATTGCCCGCGTCGTCCTTGCGCATGCCTTCCCATTCGCCGCTGGCGACGGTGGTGTTCTTCAGCATGTAGTGGTGAGCGGACACGATGATCTTGCCGCGGTTCGACTCCACCTGCTTCTTCCACCACTCGAACGTTTCACCGCTCACCACGCCGCCAGGATTTCCGCCGAGCGTGCCGCGGCCGGGCCGCTGCGAAGGCTCGTTGATGTCGCTCATCATGAGGAACACGATGTTGCCCACGGTGAAGGAGTAGCGCTCCCATGTGCCTGCTACCGGATAGCGGCGGCGGCGCGCATCCACGCCCGAGTGGCGGGTGCTCTCTCCGGTGGGATCGACCCACTTGCGCCACCAATGGTTCTTCTCCTCGTCGATGCCGCTGCGATCGTGGTTGCCGCAGACGTCGTAGACATCCTCGCGCCGGTGAGCGCGCAAGGCGCCGAACTGCTTGACGATCTCCTCCCCTTCGGAGTCCTCGGGCAGAGCCTGGCCGCCGGACATGTCGCCCATGTCAAGCGCGATCTCCCACGGGAAATCGGATTCGGCGTGCCGGATTGCCTCCGCCAGACTGTCGCGGCCGCGGCGTTTGTCCGTTCCCACGTGGGCATCGGAGAAGGCCCAGAGATCCAGGGATCCGGCGGCCCCGGCGGCCGGCAAAGCGGACGCGAGCAGAGCCCGGCGTGTGATCATGGTTGTCTGTTCCTGGCCGGTGCGCCGCGCCTTCATTTCGATGACCATTCTACTCCTCGCCGCTCTGGCGTTTGCCTCGCTCACGGTCTGGCTCCGCGATCCCGTGTGGTTCCGGGACATGATCTGGCCCCGATCCATTTTCCAGATCGTGGTGGTGACCGCGGCCGGCGCTACCTTCGCGCGGAGACCCCAGAAGGCGCCATGGCCGGTGGTACTGAGCCTGGCGCTGCCGTTGACCGGACTGATCCAACTGGCCGCGGGCGCGACCGTCTACGCTCACGCCACGTTGGAGCAGACGCTGCACTGGATGTCGCTCAGCGCCGTGCTTTGGCTGGCGTACGCGCGGGCCGACGACGCGAGGTTCCGGCCGCTGATGTTGGCGTTCGGAGTGCTCGAGGCGGGCCTGTGCCTTACGCAGCTTCCTGGCGCGCGGAACATGGTGTTCTGGGTATTCGACTCGGGCTTCGAGGAGGTTGCGGCGACGTTCCAAAGCCGGAACAACTTCGCGCAGTTCATCGAACTGGTTCTTCCCGTGGCGCTCTACATGGCGTGGAAGGACCGCAAGAACACGATCTGGTACGCGGTCGGGGCCGGGTTCCTGTTCAGTTCGGTGGTGGCGTCGGCCTCGCGCGCGGGGACCGTACTGTGCGCGGCCGAGATCCTGGTCTTCGCGATCTTCGGAGGCCGCCGGTTCCTTCTGTTCAGCGGCGCCGTTCTGGCGGCGGCCACCGGCTTTGCAGCGGCGGCGGGATACGAGAGCGTCCTCAACCGGTTCCTGTTGAAGCAGCCGTATGAGGGCCGGTACGAGGCGGCGGTGGCGTCGTGGAAGATGATTCAGGAGCGGCCGCTCGGTTTCGGGCTCGGCGCGTTTCCGCACGTCTATCCCAGTCACTCGATCTTCGACTGGGGCGACTTGATGATGAACCACGCGCACAACGACTGGGCGGAGTTCGCGGTGGACGGCGGCGTTCCCTTCGCGCTGCTGATCGCCGCGCTATTCGTTCCGGCACTGCCACGCCTGGTGAGGCATCCGTGGGCGCTGGGGGTTCTGGCGGTGTTGATTCACGCCTTCGGCGATTATCCGTTCCCTCGCGCCGCGGTGGCGGGTTGGCTCTTCGCCATGCTGGGGCTGGTGTATGCGCGCGCTTCCGGCAGCGGCGCCGCGTGGACGGCTGGCTTGTCGCGCGTTTTCATCCCGGCCGCGCTCGCCACGATCTGGTTCGCGGGCCGCCACGCATTGGCGGAACGAGCGGCCCAGACGCCCGAACTCGAATCTTATCGCGCCGCCGTCCGGCTGGCTCCGGGCAACGCCAACTATCTGCGGATGCTCGCCGAAGCGGAACCGGACCGCGCGGCGGCGGGGCGGATGCTCGACGAGGCGATCCGCTTGAATCCCTTCGATTCGCTGGTGCTGATCGGCGCGGGCACGGCGGCCGAGTTGTCTGGCGATCTTCCTCGCGCCGAGAAGCTGCTGCTCGAAGCCGCGCGCGTCGACACGATGTATCTGCCGCGGTGGAATCTGGCGAATTATTATTTGCGCCGGGGAGACGACGAGAAGTTCTGGCACTGGGCGCGGAAGGCCGCCGAGATTGGATCGGGCGAACTGGGTCCCTTGTTTCAGTTGGCCAGAAGAGTGGCTGAGGCCGGCGAGGTCGCCCGCCGCATCGTTCCCGGCAGGCCTCACGCAACCAGGGAGTTCGTCTCGTTTCTCTTGCGCTCGAGGGAAACTGGGGCTCTGCCGGAGGCTGTGTCCCGATTGGTTGCCGCCGGAAGTCCCGAAGCGGATACGGAACTGGCTTTGACCGCCGTGGACGCGCTCCTGGCGGCCGGCGACGGCGCGGGCGCCCAATCCACTTGGGAGGTGCTGCGGGCAAAGGGCTGGCTACCGGCCAATGCGACGGAGAGCTTTACGGCCGGCGTTGGCCGCGCCTTCGACTGGCGGTTCTTCAAGGACGATCACCTGCTCACCGAGCAAGGGGCCGGATATGCGGCGGTCTCACTCGATGGCCGGCAAATCGAAGGGATCCGTCTTGCCGAAACCTGGGTCAACGTGCCCGAGGCCGGCGCGGTCCTCGAGGTCACCTACCGCACGGCGGGGATTCCACCGGGCTCGGGCGTCCGGCTCCGCCTGATGGACCGGTTCGAGCGCACCGCTCTGGGAGATTCGCCGCACATGTCCTCCGAAGGCCATTCGGCGATCAGCTCGATCAAAGCTCCGGCGCCCGGTTTGGCGCGGTTATGGGTGATCTACGAGCGGCCGTCGGGGTTCACCCGCGTCAAGGGCTCCGTCTTTCTGGAGAAATTCCGGATGATCCGCTGACCGGTTGAAACACGAACAGGCGGCTCGGGTCGTCTTCGGGAAGCAGGTAGAGCAAGCCGCCGCGCCAAGCCATCCCTTCGTTGGTGAACCGGACTCCGCGATCCGTCTTGCCTGCTCGCAAGCGGCGCTCCAAACGCAGATCGGGCAAGGTGAACCACTCGATGGCGCCCTCGTCGCGCGAGGTGTTGCCCGATGCCACCAGCAGGCCGTCCACGGACTTCATGTCCTGGAACGAGGTTCCCGTGGGGTTCAACCGGCGCGACAGGCTCGTGCCTTCCTTCGACCACCAGGAGATTTCCTTACTGTCCCAGTTGCCGGCCGCCAGGCCGTCAGGCGTGGCCGCCACGCAGCCGATGTGATCGTTCACGGCGAACGACGACAGCAACCCGAGCGAAGCGGCGTCGCGACGCTGCAGGGAGGCGGTGCTCGCGCGACGGTATTCGGCGCAGGGCGTCCAAATGGCGCCGCCGTCCAGGCAGATCCCGCCCGGATGGAACTTGTCCCCCTCCTGGATCTCCACTTGCTTGACGAGCGCTCCCGACGCGAGATCGAAGAGCGAGAGCAGTCCGCGCCGGCGCTTCGCATCGACCGAGGACACCCACAGCCGCTTGCCGTCGGTGTCGATGCCCTGGACGTGATGCAACACCGCCCGCAACGGCGTTTCCCGAATCCGCTTCCAGTCCTCGAGGCGCTCCTCGCGCGGCGCCGCGAGCAACGCGGGAGCCGCCAGCAGAGTCCGGCGCGCGATCACTTCGACTTCGCCCTGATTCGCTTGCGCGTGGCCGCATCCGAGGCGCGGCGCAAGGCCTCGGCGTAGGAGGCCTTGGCTTCCGCCGCTCTGCCGCTCTGCTTCTCGGCATCGCCCAGCGCCTCGTGCGCCGCTGGGTTGTCCGGCTGTGCTTCCGCCGCCCGGCGAGCCTCGGCCGCGGCTTCATCCGTTCGTCCGGCCTGCAGCAACGCCGCGGACAGGCGCACGCGCGCGGCGGAGTAATCCGGGCGTCCGCGCAGCAACTCGCGATATTGTTCCGCCGCGGCGGCATGGTCGCCGGCGCCCTCCGCGATCTCGGCGAGCGCGAGCCGGGACGGCAGGTGATCCGGCGATTTGGCCAGGTTCTCCTCGAGCAGCCGGCGCGCTTCCGCGGCGCCGCCTTCGCGCCGCGCCAGCAGCAGAGCGAGGTTGTGGCGCGCCGGGAGGAAGTCCGCGCTCCGGGAGATCGCCTGGCGGTAGAGCGGTTCGGCTTCCTTGTCCCGGCCGCGTCCGGCGGCGAGCGCACCGAGCGCGTTGTATCCTTCCGGTGCGTCCGGCGACAGCGCGATCGCGCGGCGGTAGGCCGTTTCGGCGTCCTTGCGGCGGTTCAGACGCTGATGGAGCAAGCCGAGGTTGTAGGGCAGATACGAATACGACGGAGCGAGCCGCATGCCTTCTTGATAAGCCCGTATCGCGGCGGCGTAGTCGCCGGTTTCCGAGTACGCGAGGGCGAGATTGTGCCGCGGATACGCCCAGCGCGGCGCCCGGCGGATCGCGTCGCGAAACGCCTGGATGGCGGGTTCGAAGCGCGCCTGCTCGAGATAGGCGATGCCCAGCGCGTTGAACGCGTGCGCGCCTTCCGAATCGAGCGAGGCGGCGCGCTCCAGCAGGTCCGCTCCGGCGGCGAACTTCTTTTCGAACAGCAGCGAGCGGCCTAGGCAGAACGACTCGCGCGAGTCGAGCAGCATCGACTCGGGCGTGAGCGAACGGGCGGCGTCGAAGTAAGCCGCGCCGGCCTCGAAATCGGCGCGCGTCTGCGGGATCTGATCGCCTGTCAGGTAGCGCAGCAGCACCTGTTGGCCGCGATCCTCGAGCGCCACGCGCAATCGATTCTCCTCGATCGAATACGCCTCCGGGCTCAGCGGCGTCTTCAGCGCGGCCAGCAGGGCGAACGCGCCGCCGGGCTGTCCTGGCAGCAGGGAGCCGGTTTCGAGCGCATCGCGGAATCGCCGGACTTCGGCGGGAACCGGCGCGGCCAGTCCGGGCGCTCCACCCGCCTGCGCCAACAACAGCGGCTCGCGCGCGGAATCGTAGAGGATCGGGAAGCGGCTGATTTCGATGCCCGCCTTGCTTGCGTCGGCCAGCGGCACGGTGTTCTCCATGGTGCCGAAGTCGCGCGGATGCTGTTTGTCCTCCGTTCCCTTGGCCACCGTTTCGCGCACGTAGTCGATGATCTCGGTGACGTTCACCACCTTGTCGCCGTTCTTGTCGGCCGCGCCGGCAAGCCCCTTGATCAGCGCGTGGCTGAACGCGCCGTGGCCGCCGCCGAACTGCGGCCCTTCGTAGCTGAATTCCTTGGGGCGGCTCGCCATGAGTCCGAAAATCTCGCCCTCCGCCTCGGCCAGGCGCTCCACCGAAGCGTTGACGGTCGAACTCTTGATCGTGCCGATGGTCCCCGAGCGGCACACGTCCACGAACGCGACCACGCGCTTGACCGACGCCAGCTTGTCCTGCAGCAGCGCCTGGACATCCGCCATGGGCAGCGCGGTTCCCGCCAGGTCCTGCGGATCGCTGTCGTGAGAGACGATGAACGCCTGCTTCGATCCGGCCGTCTCCACGATCCCGTGCGCGGCGAAGAACACCAGCACCGTGTCCTCCTTGCCGGCGCGATTTTTCAGGAACGTCTGGACCGCGTTGCGGATGGCCGCCGTCGTCGCCTTTTCGTTCACCAGTAGCACCGCGTCCTGTTCGGGCAGTCCGCCGCCGCGCGGGCTGAGCAGGTGTTTGTGGAACGTCTCGGCGTCGGCGTGCGCGTACTGGAGCCATTGGCTGTCGGGCAGCTTCTGATACTTGGAAATCCCGATCAACAGCGCCAACGTCTTGCCCTTGGACGGGGCGGCCGCTGCTTTTTTGGAGGCGTCGGCGGCGATCGCTTCCTCGAGTTCGAACACGCGGCCCTTGATCCAGACCGCGTCTTTCCACTTTGCCGCGGCGGCCTTGTATTCGCGGAGCGCGTCCGGGCGGAGATCGTACTTTTCGTAGACCGCCGCGCGCGCGACCACGTGCGCGGGATTATCCGCCTCCGCCGCGATGGCCTTGTCGAGCGGCTCGAGTTCGCCCTTGACCGCCGCCTGTTTGGCGGGGTCGAGCTTGGCGATCCGCTCTTGCAGCGTGCCCGCCGGATCCTCCGCCGGGCGTTCGCCGCGCACCATGGTGACTCCGTAGTGCTGCTGGCTGGCGACGTTCAGGCGCGCGACCTGCGGCAGCAGGCAAGACGGGCTCGGCGTCCGGGCGCCGACCTTGCCCGCGCGGACCTTGATCGCGGCGGCCTCGAGCAGCGCGTCGGAATTGGCGTCGAGACTGACCGACGACTTCTCCGGGCAGAACAGGAACGACGCCGCGCCCGCCGCGGTTTTCAACCGGTCGCCGGAGAAGAGCACTTCTCCGGGCTTGGCCGCCATCGCGAGTTCGTTGCCCGCGCGCACCAACTGCGCGCCGCCGGGATTCAGCAGCAGACCTACGGGCTGCTCCTTGGGCGCGGCTCCGAACGCCGCCGCGGCCGCCAACCACACGGCGAGCCGCATCAGTGCGTCTCCGGCGGCGGGATCAACTCGGCCGCCGTGTAGATTTTCAGGGGCTCGCTCTTGCCTCTCACCTGGACCTCTCCTAGACAGACAACCGGCACCATGCCATTTAGCATGGCTTCCGTCGTTTCGCTCATCAGCAGCTTGGTTTTCTTTTCCTTGTTCATGCTTTCCAGCCGCGACGCCAGATTCACGGTGTCGCCGAGAGCGGTGAAGTCCATCTTGTCCTTCGAACCCACGGTTCCGATCACCGCGTCTCCCGTGTGGATGCCCGCTCCCGTCTTGAATGTTCCCACTTCGATCTTTACCATTTCCATGGCGGCGCGGACGGCGCGAATCGCGTGGCTGCCTTTCTCCATGCCTTCCTCGTCGGTGAAGATCGCCATGATGCCGTCGCCGATGAACTTGTCGACCATTCCGTGCTGCTTCACGATCGGCGGGACCATCGCCGAGAAATAGCCGTTGAGCGTTTCCACCACCGTCGCCGGGTCCTTCGATTCGCACCACGCGGTGAAGCCGCGGATATCGGTGAACAGGATCGTGACCGGCTGGCGGGCCCCGTCCACCGGGAACATGCCGGTTTCCTCGAGCACCCTGGCGAGCCGGCCGCCCACGAAAACGGAAACCGCGCGGTGGAACAGCGCGCCCCGCTTCTCCGCCATCACCGACCGTAACAGGAACACGCCGAGAGCGGTGAGCGCCGCGGACGTGAACAGTTCACTCCCGGCGACCACCCAGCCGTTGCGGAACAGAGTCTGCGGAATGATGAACACCAGCGATGCTACGCCCAACCCGGCCCAGCCGAGCCGGTGGCCCTGCAACACTCCTCCCGCCAGTGCGCAGATCCCCGCCATCAACGCAAGCAGACCCCATCGCACGGCCGGCGGAGGCTCCCGCAGATACGCCTGGCGCAGCAGCGTCGATACCGCGTTCGCCTGGATTTCGACGCCGGCGGTGTTCGCGCGGGTGTCTTTCCGAAGCGCGTAGAACGGGGTCGCGTGCCGGTCGTCGATCGTGTCGGAGCCGATCAGAGCCACACGTCCGCCGAGCCACTCCCGAAGTTTCGCTGCGTCCTTCTTTCGATACGCCTCGACTACGTCCGACAGCGAGACGCGCGGAAACGTCCCGGCCGGCCCGCGGTAGTCGATTTGCATCGTACGGGGCGCGACTTCCGGAACTCTCTGGCCGCGGAAGTAGATCGCTCCCTGTTCGAACTTTGCCTCTTCGCCGGTGAAAGCCTCCGCCAGCTTCAGCGACAGGCTCTTGGCGGGCGGCGAGCCTTCTCGCGGTTCTTCCATGAGTTCGATGCCGCGGACGAAGTCGTCGCCATCGACGCGAAGGTTGGAGAAGCCCCCCCGTCCCGTTGCCGCGGCCATCATGTTGAGCGGCACCGGCCAGTCGCCCTGGCGGCCGAGCGTCGACGGCGCGTACGAGCAGATCACCGGCATCCGCGCCGCGGTCTCGATCACGGCCGCCGCCAGCATCTGATCGTGGCCCGGAGCCCATTTGTCCACCGGGATCGCGAACGTGACGTCGAGGCCGGCCGCCTTGGCTCCGGCATCGGCCGCCGCTCGAATCACGTCCGCGTAATAGGGGTGCCAGAACATGAGCGGCTCCGGCAGCGTGTCGAGCGAATGCTGATCGATGGTGATCAACACGATGTCCGCCACCGGCTGCTCGCCGCGGAAGACGAAGTTGAGGTCGCGCGCCTTGAGGTGAATCAACTGGAACAGTCCGGTCTGTCCCAGCGCGACCGTCAGGACCGCGCACAGAGCGGCCACAGCCGCCAGGGCTGCTCCGTGCTTGGACTTCATCGAACCGCGATGGTCACCGGCGGACTGGTCTGACCCGCCACGGTGAGCGTCAGTTCCACTTCAGCGCCCGCGGCCACGCCTTCCGGCATCACCGCGTTGATCTGATACAACGCCGCGAATCCGGGCGCGAGTCCGGCGAATGCGACCGGAGCCTCACGGCCCCCGACGCGCACCGTAACCGGGTTCGCCGTGGCCGCCAGAGGACTCGACGGCGACGCCGTGCCCGCGGTGACCGCCGGAGTCACCGGTCCCAGTCCCGTGCAATAGATGATCAGCACGTCGCCTTGAACCGCCGGCGTCGCGGGCCCGATCGGGATCTGTTCGCCCGTGGCCGGCTTGAACGCCACCACGATGCCTTCCCCTCTACCCGTCTGACTCTTGGTGAAAACGGCGGGAGCCGCCATCGAGACGGTGACCTGTTCGGGCATCGACAGCGTGTTGCCCCTTCGAACCACCACTTGCTGCGATGCGTTCACCGGCACGTCGTACGGCACCACCGCGTTGATCTGGCCATCGCTGGCGAACTGCAGCGGCAGACGCCTGTTGCCCATGATCACCTGCGTTCCGCCGAGATCGGAAGGGAGCGGATATGAGTCCGACACGCTCAGCCCGTTCGCGAGCGATTTACCGAACACGGCGATGTAGCCACCCGGCGGGATGGGACCTTTCGAGAGATAACTCGCCGCGCTCAACACACCACTGCCGTCGATCACCGGAGTGGTGGAGTTGTTGGCCGCCGCGCCGCCGATTTGCGTGGTTCCCGTCAATGTGGGAGCCCCGTCGGTTCGGGCGTCCGCCGTCAGTACCACGTTTTGCGCGCCGGACCGGGGTTGCCACGTGCCGGTCCAACGGCCCTCGCCCGCGTGCGTCAGAGACAGCGGCGGATCGCCGGAACTGAAGCCGACCGTGACGATGCCGCGCAGCAGTGGGTCGCCGCAATCGTCGACCACGCGCATTTCGAGCGCGTTCGGCCACGCGGCGGTGATCGAGAAGCCGGAACCGAGCGTGGTGAACACGGGCACGAGCGACGCGGGCGTGCACCCGTCGGCTTGCGTCGTCCGGAACTGCGGCAGTGTCTCCGACAGATTCTCCGCGCCGGGTAGCACGATGCCGGCGAGCGCGATGCGGCGGACCTGTCCCGTTCCGAACCGGAGAGCGATTTCGCCGCGATGCACGCCCACTGGCAGCCGCACGCGGGTTTCGCGGGATACGGTGACGGTGGCGCTTGCCCCGGCGGCGATCGTGGGCGCGGAAACCCGGGACGAAAACCAATCCACCGGCGAGTTGTCGAACGAGTTCGCCAGCGCGACGGCCAGCGGCCGCGAGGAAACGTTGGTGATCGTCACCGTTTGCGGCTGCGGAGCCGCGCCCGGACGCTGAATGAAGATCAGGCCGGTGGGAACCACCACGGGCGCAACGTTCTGCGTGGGTGGGGCCACGTTCAGCACCACGTTGAGCACCTGTGGCGAGTTGGATGCTTCGGCGCGTACTTCGATCTGGCCGTGATACTGGCCCGCCGCCAGCCCCGATGCGGACGCGGTGACGGTCAGGTTGGCCGGCGAGGCCGCGGTCGCGTTGCCGGAAGCGGGCGCGACGCGAAGCCATGCGCCACCGGTGATCGTGGTCGCGGTGGCGGTGTATTGCAGAGTTCCCGCCCCGTTGTTGCCGGCCTGGAACTGCTGGGTCAAAGTGGCGGAACTGCCCTGGCCGATTTCGAACGTCATGCCGGTCTGCGAAAGCTGGATCGCCGGCTGCGTGCTGATGACGGTGAGTACCGCGGGAATCGACAGCGATTCCGGCACGGGGCCGCCGGTCGCGCCGATCGCGATCGACCCCAGATACACGCCCGGTGGCAAGCCCGCCGGATTGGCCGTGACGGCCAGCCCCGTGGAAGAGAACGCGCCCACGCTACCGCCGCCCCCCACCGAAAGCCAGTTGCCTCCGTTGGAAGTGGACGCCCGGGCCGTCAAGGTCCTTGGCGCCGAGCCGCGATTGGTCACTCGGAGCTCTTGCGGCAATGGCGCGGCCGCGCCCTGGGTGGAGCTGAACGACAGCGATCCTTCCGCCGAAATGCCGCCCGCGGTTCCGGTGACTTCCAGGTTGCACGCGAGCGTGAACGTCAGCGTGAAGGTGAATCCCTGATCGCTGAATACCCACCGGGTGGGTACGCTGAACCGGAATGCTCCGGGCGTTGTCGGTCTGCCCGAGAGCCGGCCGGACGGCGAGAATGCCAGCCCGGGAGGCGCGGTTCCCTGAAGTGAGTAGTTGATGGTAAAGGAGACGCCCGAACCCTGCAGTGCCTGTTCGAAGCCTTCTCCGAAATTGACATCGTAGGGCACGCCCACCCGGGCTTGTGGCAACGGAAAATCGATAGTGCCCAAATCGATGCTGTTCGGCGGGGCTTGGGCGTACAGCGCCCCCCCGAGCAGGGCCGCTACTCCGATCGCGGCGATCGCTCGAAAGCGCATGATGAACTCCTCCTATGCTCAGTGTAGCCGCTATCGCCGGCCGGCCGGTTCGCGCGCCAGCAACAGCGCCATCGACGCCCAACTGGACGCGGCGGCCGAGATCCACTGGTCGAGCCCGTGCGGGAATCCGCTCTCGAAGAAAGGTTGAAACGGGAGCGCGCGCGTGCGGACGTACCACGATCCATCGGCGATCTGATCCTTCAGCAGAAACGCCACGCCTCGCCGGTACGCAGGCTCCGAGGGTGGCAAGCGGCCGCCCACATGCAGCGCGTATAACGCGAGTCCGGTGGCGTAGGCGTCGCTATCCAACCCCGGAATCTGAGCCCAGCCGCCATCGGACCGTTGCGCCCGGACCAGTTCGCCGCGGGCCGCGTCCACCGGGGCGTCCGCCGCGGTTCAGGAGTCGTTCCTCCGCTACTTGTCGGCGCGGCGCTCGGGCGCCGCGATCGACAAACCGGCGGCATGGCTGCTTCGAGTGGCTCGCAATTGCCTGATCGACCGGTTGCGGGTTCAGGGTGTGGCGCGGAGCTCGGACGAATGCGCGCTATTGCCGGCATCCGGAGATCCGGAGTCCATCTACCGCGAGGAGGAGGAGCGCGTCAAGCTCGAGGCTTGGCTCGACCGGGCGCTGTCGCCACGCGAGCGAGAGTGCGTCCGTCTGCGGTGCGCCGGGCTCAGCTACGCCGCGATCGCCGCGGCTCTGGGTATCGAAACTGGCACCGTCAGCGCGTTGCTTGCGCGAGGCCTAGTGAAACTGAGGACTCGATCCGAATCGATGAAACAGCCGATGATGCCGAACTTGTCCTGCGACGCAATAGCCGACCGGACGCTGCTGGAGCTCGATGGCGGCGGATGCCCGCCGGCGGAGGCCGCGGCCCATGTGGGCGGCTGCGCGGCGTGCCAGATCAGGCTCGCCAGAATTCGCGCCGATCTGTCGGCGATGGGGGCCGCGCTCGGAGTGCCGGCCGGCACGGTCGAAGTTCCCGCCTTCGAGGACTTGTGGGAAGGGGCGCTGACCGCTGGATCCGGCCCCTCGCTTTTGCCCGGCCGCTCCGGTCTGCTGAGGTGTCTCGGCGGGATCGCCGCCGAATGGGATAGTCTTTGGCGCGCAGGCTGCAGGCCGGAAGTCCGCGACAGGATCGCCGCGGTCGTACGGGCTTTGGCGGGATCGCGCTCCGCGGGCGCGGCCCCCGCCCGGTAAGCCGAGCGGTCTCGATCCAGCCCGGCGGGCGGGAATCGTGTATCATGGTCGTCCATGAACCGCAGAGAATTGTTCGGAGCCGCGTTGGCGGCGGGTGCGCTTTCGGCGCAGGGATCGTCAAGGGTAGTGAAATACTGCCGGTTTCGCAAAGGGTCGACGACCGCGTTCGGCATCGTCGATGGCGACACAGTGCGCGAATTGAAGGGCGGGCTGTTCGCCAATCCCACAGAGACCGGCACGCGGCACAAGCTGGCGGAGGTGAAGCTGCTCTTTCCGATCGAGCGTCCCAGCAAGATCCTGGCGCTGGCCGGCAACTACCAGAGCCATTTGGGTTCCGCGGCTCCGCGCACCAATCCCGAACCCTTCTACAAACCGCCGAGCAGCCTACAGAATCCCGAGGACAACATCGTGATTCCGCCCGGCGCCAAGGACGTTCACTTCGAGTGCGAACTGGTGATCGTGATCGGCAAGCGCGCGACGCGAGTCGACAAGGCGGGGGCGAAGGCGGCGATCTTCGGCGTCACCTGCGGGAACGACGTGTCCGAGCGCATCTGGCAGAACGACCCTAAGATCAAGGATGTTCAGTGGTGGCGAGCCAAAGGCGCGGACACGTTCAGTCCCGTCGGTCCGGTGATCGCGCGTGGAATCGACTACGGCAATCTCGATATTGCGACGCGGCTCAATGGCAAGGTGATGCAACAGGACTCCACCTCGCATCTGGTTCACGACTGCGACACGGTCGTCAGCTTTATCAGTCAGGCGGTGACGCTCCTCCCGGGCGACCTCATCTTCACGGGCACGCCGGGAAAGACGAGCCCGATGAAGTCCGGCGACGTCGTAGAGATCGACATCAAAGGGATCGGCGTGTTGCGGAACAAAGTCGTCGCGGGCTGATTCGGCCTACTCGTCGTCGGCGTGGGCGCCCGCGCCCGTCGTCCGCACGGTCCAGGGGTCGCGGTAGCCGACTTTGCGCACGGGTACCGTGGAACGGCCGGCGAGCGCATTCAACAAGTACACACGGTTGTCACGGCCCAGTTCGAGGAACGTCTGAATGCTGCGTTCACCCCGTCGATGAGTAATGGTCAGCAGTTGCAGGGACCCCACCGGAAGCGACGGCGTTAGCGACGGCATGGGCGGCGCCTTGAGCTTCATCTTCTTCGGCATCCACGACGTCAGCCGGCTTCGCTCCTTCGGCTTGTTCTCCGGGACCGTGCATTCCGCCACGGGGGTGGCCGGAGCGGCGATGGGCGCTTTCGCGGCCTTGGGCCGCTTGGCCGGTCTGGGTGGCCGGGCCACCACGCCATACTGCATTGCCGTGATGCTGCGATAGGAGACCCGAAGCTCTTCGCCGTCCACCGTGGTGAACGTGACCCCCTCGTCGCCGTCGATCCACAGGTTGCCGCGGCGGAATATGGCGGGTTCCTTCTCGGTCGGTGGGCTCACCCACCGTACGTTGGAGACCTCGATCGGTTGATAGGCGCTCGCCCCCTTGGGGACAGCGCCCTGAGGAAGCGCGGGGAGCGCGAAAAGTATGGTGAAGGCAATGGTTCGGGTCATGGCAGGACTCCTTCCCACTGATCGGCCCGCCCGGCCGGGAACATTAGGTCTCCCGGCGGACTACCTCTTCCCGCGGCGCGTGGGCGCGGGAGTGTCCTGCTTTAACTGCGCGTCGGTGTCCCGCAAAGACTGGTCTAACTCCTCGCCGCGCTTCTTTTCGGCCTGCAGCATCTCGCGGAGCCGTTCGGTCTCCTCGCGCAGACGTTGGACCTCCGGGTTTTCTCCCGCAATCGGGGCCGGCGCGGCTTGCACGCGAGGCTGGCCCACGAATCTGGCCACTTCCCGCGCCGTGACCGCCGCGCCGTTGTAGACTTCCAGGCGGACTTCCACGTCCTCCGCGCGCCTTTCATACGTAACCGCGCCGCGCCGGATATCGTCCTCGCTCAATTCGACGGTTCGCTTGGAGCGGCCGTCCGTAATCTCGAGCACCCCGCGCGTGGCGGCGGCCACGTGGCGCGAACCCCGATCCCAACGGATCGAGAGCTGGCCCCCGAGCTCATCCAGCCGCAACGCCGCCGATTCCGGCGCCCGCAAGCTCCGGCTGCTCCAAATCATCGCCGCGCCCAGCCCTAGAACCGCCAATGCCGCCAGCGCGACAAATTGCCACCGGCGCCAGATCGGGATCTCCTCGCGAGGATCCTGCACCAGGAAGTCGGGCGCCTCCACCGGAGCCGGCTCCACCGGGCGAGGCGCGCGAACCGGCCGGGGCTCCGGGGACGCGACCGGCGCCGGTGTGGGACGGCCCTCCGCGGGCGCGGCCGTCTCGCCCGGGCGGATCACCCGCATGTCGCGGCGGGGCAGCGGATTCTTCCGGGACGCGGTCATTCGCGTTGCTCCGGACATCGCGGACGGGTCCGGCAACACGTTGAACTCGCGCGGGCTCGTCTGCGGGTTCCAGCCGCCGGACTTGGCGAAGAAGCCCGCCGAGGCCGGTCCGTCCTTGGTGAGCCGCATCACCAGCGCCAACTGCCAGGGCTCCGGGAAGAACCGCTCGTGCACCGCCTGATCCTCCTGCGACAGGAAAATCCGGCTGCGCGTGTGCGTGTGGAACCAACCCACCGGCTCGAGTCCCCGCAACTCGGCCGCGCGGGTGCAGGTCCCGATCAGCGTTTCCAGTCCTTGCTGGTCTTTCTCCGACAGGACGAAGCCGGGACCGCGCGCGTGCTCGCATTCGATCGGCCGCCATTCGCGCACGCGGACAACGCCATCCTCGTGCGATCCGAGCAGCAGCGCGCCAACCTCGATGCCGCCGTGGGGGATCTTCTGGAAGCCCTCTTCCGCCGCCAACCGCAGTTCCTCGAGCACTTGGCGCGAATACTCCACCGAAACGGCGCACCCCTCCGGCTGCCACATCGCGGCGTCATTGTCGGGTTTTCGAGGAGCGGGCTGAAGCGGCATCTTTTGCGTAGCGCGGCGATTCGGCGCTAATTCAAGTTTGCTACACCTGGACGAACCGGGCAACCATCTAAAATGGGGTCAGGTACCAGCTTCTCCCGTCCTACCCCTGCATGGCAAGTCCATCGATCACCCTAGACCATTCGAGCGCCGCCCGGCAAAGCGCCAACATCGTTGGCACCGCGTCGCGGCTGGCGCTGGACTCGATCGTCGCGCACAAGCTCCGTAGCGCGTTGACGTTGTTGGGAATCATCATCGGAGTGGCGAGCGTGGTGCTCGTCGGAGCCGCCATCGACGGGCTCGGCGCGTATGCCGAAAGTTCCACCGCCAAGGCGTTCGGTACCGATTCCTATCTGGTCGCGCAGGTGGCGCAGGTGGGCCGGTCCACGCGATCGGAGCGCGCCGCCAAGCTGCGCCGCAACAAACGCATCCGCCAGGAGGATCTGGATTTCCTGCGGATGACCACTGGCGGCGAGATCCTCTACAGCGGCTACCGGGTCCGTTTCGACGACGTCAAGGCTGGCCAGATCACCTACGAGGGCGCCACGATCCTCGGAGCTTCCGCCTCGCTCGCCGAGATTCGCGACGTCGCCGTGGACCAGGGACGCTTCTTCACCGAACAAGAGGAGCGCACCCGCCAGAACGTCTGCGTGATCGGCCAGGAACTGATCGCGCTGCTATTCGCCGGCGAGTCCCCGATCGACCGGAAGATCCGAATTCGCGGCAACGAGTTCCGCGTGGTGGGTACGCAGGAGAAGATGGGCAGCGTGGGCGGCCAGAATCAGGACAATCAGGTTTACATCCCGTCTCCGGCGTTCAACAAGATCTTCGGGCCCGAGGCATCCATCGCCGTATTCGCCAAGGCGCGCCCGGAGACCGGGCTGGACCTGATGTCCGCGCTGGATGTCACGCGCGTGGCGCTACGGTCGAGATTCCGCACGCCGCCGGGCCAGGACGACAACTTCGACTCGCTGACGCCGGACGCGATCCGCTCGTTCGTGGATCAGATCCTGGGGCTGATTTCGGCGATCGTGGTGCCGGTGACCTGCATCTCGCTGGTGGTCGGGGGCATCGTGGTGAT
>SYLY01000041.1 GCA_005808475.1 Acidobacteriota bacterium | reverse complement strand
GTCTTCCTGCTGCTTGCCGCTCCCCCGTCCGCCCATTCTCAACTGGTCTTCGGGTCGCTGGTCGGTAACGTCACCGATCCCAGTGACGCGGCTGTCCCGGACGCCAAGGTGGAAGCCACACACGCCGGCTTCAGCCGCTCCTGGGAAACCACGACGAACGCCGCAGGGACCTTCTCCTTCACCAGCGTTCCCACGGGAACTTACAAGATCAAGATCGTGGCTACCGGCTTCCGCTCCTTCACCCAGGACAATGTCATCGTGTCGAACAATAGCGTGGTTCGCGCCAATGCTCGCCTCGAACTCGGCACCGTCGCGCAAACGACGGAGGTGACGGCGGACGCCGTGACCCTCCAGACCGATACTGCCGACGTCCGCAACGAGATCCGGACCGAGGACCTCCAGAACATCCCCGTGCCGTTCGCGCGCAACTTCCAGAACCTCCTGGTGACGGTTCCCGGATTCAGTCCTCCGGCCAACGCCCATTCGATCTCGGCGAATCCTTCGCGGTCGCTGCAGACGCAAGCGATGGGCACCACCGCAGCGTCGATCGCGGTTCGCGTCGATGGCGCGACCGCGGGTCACCCTTGGCTCCCGCACATTGCCGGCTACATTCCCTCGCTCGATTCCATCGAGACGGTCAACATCGTCACGGGCAACTTCGATGCGGACAACGGGTTCGCCGGCGGCGCCTCCATCAACGTCCAGATCAAGAGCGGCACGAATTCCTTCCATGGATCCGGCTACGAGTATCACAACAACCAGAAACTCAAAGCCCGGCCGTATTTTCTGCCGGCCAACCGGAAAATGGAAAAGCGGATCCTGAATCAGTACGGCGGAACTTTGGGCGGCCCGATCATCCGGAACCGGCTCTTCTTTTTCGGCGCCTATGAAGCGACGCCGGATCGCGAGTCGGCCTTCGTGATCGCCAACTCGCCCACGGCGAAAATGCGCACCGGCGACTTCTCCGAGTCCGCGCTGCCCATCTTCGATCCTCTCACCGGCAACGCGGCTGGTGTGGATCGTCAACGCTTTGAGGGGAACCGCATTCCCGCGAGCCGGATCAGCCCGATCGTTCAGAAGATAGTCGCTCTCACGCCCGCGCCGAATCTCGGGAATCCAGCCAGTCCCGCACAGAACTACTTCGCGAGCGGAGCCTTTGCATACGACCGGCGCACCATCGATACGAAGTTCACTTTCCAGGCCACCGATAAGTTGAATCTGAACGCGCGCGTGAGCTGGCTGCGTTTTCAGTTCACCAATCCTCCGTTGTACGGAGAGTTAGGCGGTCAGGGCATCGCGTCCCGTGGCCTGTATGACGGCCGCGGATACGGTGACACGCTCAGCATGACGTTCTCGGCCGTTTACACCCTGACCCCCAATATCGTATTGGACGGGTACGTGGGCTACACGATGCTGGACAACAACGTCGAGCCCATTCGCCTTGGCGAAAAGCTCGGCACAGAGTTCCTGGGCATCCCCGGCACGAACGGATCCACCAGGGCCACCGGCGGCTGGCCTTCCTTCGCCGTGGATGGGCTCAATGTCTTTGGCAGAAGCTCTCTCGGCGTGCCGTTTTATCACCACAACCCCCAAGCTCAATACGTGGGAAGCGCCTCTTGGACCAAGGGCCGGCACAACATCCGGTTTGGATACGATTCGCTGTTCGTCTCGATGAACGCGTACGAGCCGGCGGGCACGCCAGGCCGGTTCGGCTTTGCCGGTGGCGTGACCGGAACGCCGGGCACCGCGGTGAACGAGTTCAATTCGTACGCGAGTTTCCTGCTGGGCCTGCCGGCCAACATCCAGCAACAGGGAATCTGGGGCGTGCCGAGCAGCCGGACGTGGGCCCATAGCTTCTACGTTCGCGACCGGTTTCAGGTGACCCCGCGCCTGACACTGTCAACGGGGTTGCGTTGGGACTACTTCGCCCCGGCCACTCGCGGAGACGGCCGCGGCATGGAGATCTACAACTTCGACAACAATACTCTGAAGGTGTGCGGCGGCGGGCAGTTACCTGTGAATTGCGGGTTCAACTCCAGCAAGAAATACTTCTCACCCCGCGTCGGTTTGGCCTACCGGTTGACGGACACCGCCGTGATCCGCACCGGTTACGGAATCACCTGGGATCCGGTCAACACCGCGCGCAACTCTCTGCACAACTATCCCACCGAGACCAGCGCGGTCTGGATCGGTGCCAACAACTTCCAGTTCGCCGACCGGATCGCCAACGGCATTCCCTTGCTCCGCGCTCCCGAAGTCGGCACCGGGACCATCACCGTGCCCGGTCAAGTCTCGGTGAGCATGCCGGATCCCAATTTCCGGCGGAGCTACCTGCAGTCGTGGAACCTGATGGTCGAGAAGGAACTCGGCGGCGGATGGCTTGCCGAGACCGGTTACGTCGCCAACCGGGGCCTCCGTTTGGGAGGACAGTGGGACACTAACTATGGGTTCATTGGCGGCGGGACGGCCAGCATGGTGTTGAACCGCAGGTTCGGCCGGACCGCGGGAACCTCGGTATTCTCCGACGCGGGCGGGTTCCGCAGCCAATACGACGCGCTGCAGACCACCGTGCAAAAGCGCTTCTCGGCCGGGTACATGGTCAAGTTCGCGCATACCTGGTCAAAAGCGATTGGTCCCGCCGGCAATCCGCTGGGCATCAACGGTTGGGATATCCAGACGCCGGAGTATTGGGGCTTGATCCGGCGGATGCCCCGTGATTGGGACCGGACCCAGATGTTCACCGCTACGTCCGCCGCGGAATTGCCGTTCGGAAAAGGCAAGCGGTGGGCCACCAGCGGCGCCGGCTCGAAACTGCTCGGAGGCTGGCAGATCAACGGCATGGTGGCTGGGTACACAGGACCTCCGTTCACGATCTTCGCGCCGACCGCATCTTTGAACGCGCCCGGCAACAATCAAACGGCGGACCAAATCAAGCCGAACGTCGAAATCATCGGATCGCGCACGCGCTGGTTCGATACGACAGCATATGCTCCCGTCACTGCCGCCCGCTTCGGAAACTCAGGGCGGAATCAGTTGCGTGGGCCGGGTTTGTGGAATCTCGATCTCGGCGTCTTCCGGAATTTCCAGGTCACCGAGCGGGTGACCGTTCAGTTCCGGGCGGAAGCATTCAACGCCACGAACACGCCGCACTTTGCCACTCCTTCGAGCAACGTGACCGCCGCCAACTTCGGAACGATCACCGGTGTGCAGAATACGGGCCGCGAAGGCTTCGACGAACGGATGTTCCGCTTCGGATTGCGCATCGCTTTCTAGCGTCTTATGCACGCTGCCGTTCGCGGATTCGCGGCCCTGTTCGTTTCACTGCTGACGGCGGACGCCCTGTTTGCTCGAAGCCTGGCCGGTTCGCATACGGTCAGGATCAGCGGCCCGCTGACCAATCTGCAGGAAGCCCTGGTCATTGGCAACGGGGACATGGCTGCGCTGGTCACCTTGCTGCACCACGAGATGGTGTTTCAGTTCGGCAAGAACGATGTCTGGGATTCGCGGCACGACAATGTTTCCGCGGATGTCGTTCTCAAGCACGACGATCTCATTCGCTACGAGCGCGACTATGGCTTCCGTTGGGACGGCAAGCTCCACGCGAGGCCCACTTGGCTCAACAAGCCGGCAGGTATGCGCGACTTCACCGAGCAGCCGCCTTCGTATCACACCCGGACGGAGCGGTCGCTACAGGCCTATTCGGGGCCGGCGCCGAAGGTGGCGGGGCGAGTCCGGTTGGTGCACCGCGGGCTCAGTGCAACCACGATTGACACGACCCTCGACATCGCGCGCGGCGTTCTGAAAACGCGCTTCGGCTTCCGCAACGGGGCCCTTACCGTCGAGGCATTCGTGCAGCGCAATGCGAACGTCTTCCGGCTTCGATACGCGGTGGAGGGCGACGCGCCCACCCCCATGCTGATCCTGGAAAAGCAGCCGGACCGGGTGGATCCGGCGATGCCGCATCCCGAGGTTCGCGCGGCGGACGACTTCCACGCCACCATCACTCAGGTGATTCCAGCCGGGTTCGACGTGCCCCGGTTTGCCTGGCACCTGGCGGGCTCGTTCCCGCGGCAGCGGCTCAACGGAATCGGAGAGCAAGCGATCAAGCCGCTCGCCTACGAAGTGCAGCAGCCCCAGGGAACGCTTCCATCCGGGACTCGTGAGTTTTCCCTCGGAATCGCTACGGACCGCGATGGCGCCGGCGACGCGCGCCAGCGCGCCATTGATCTGGCCGGACCCGATCCGGCCAAGGACTACGATGCAGCCCTCGAAGCACACGAACGGGCCTGGGAAGAGTTCTGGTCCGCTTCCGACATCGAGCTCGGCGACAAGGAGATCGAGGCTGTCTGGTACCGCCAGATGTATCTTTGGGCTTGTCACGTTGCTCCCCACGCACAGGCCCCCGGACTCGGCGCCAACGTCACGCTTTGGGACGCCATGCCCTGGCACGGCGACTATCACTGGAACATGAATGTGCAGAAGAATTACCTGCACTGGCTCCCAGCCAACCACGCCAAGTGGATGGATTCTTATGCGCGTCTGATCCAGCAGACGATGCCGACCTTTGAATACCTGGCCAAGCTGACGTTCAGTCTCGATGGAGCGTACTGTGAGTTGGTGACGATTCCGTTCGTACCACCGCATCGCGCCCATGTGCACAATCGCTGGGGCCGGGATCTGGCGATGACTGGTTGGGTAGGGCAAGCCCTCTGGTGGCACTGGGAGTACACACGGGACCGGGACTGGCTGGAACGGAACTCCTACCCTTACTTGAAGAAGGCCGCGCAATTCTATTGGGGCTATCTGAACAAGTATCAGCAGGGCAAGGATGGCGACATCTTCCCATCGATTCTTTCCGAGACGCCGGGGTGGAACGCGGGCTTCAAAGGAAACCGCAATGTGCTCACGAACCTGGTGATGTTCCGAAAAGCATTCCAGTGGGCGATCGACGCGTCCACCGCACTGAACGTGGATGCGGATTGGCGCGCGAAGTGGAAGGACGGCTTGGCGCGCGTGCCCGAAGTGCAGTTCGGCTGGACCGGCAACCGCGCCTGGGTCCTGCCGGACAAGGACTTCCCCAAGGAAAAGGCCGGTGATCACAGTTGGTGGGCGCGTTGGGCGATCTTCCCGGGAGAACACGTGGACGGAGACGAAGAGGGCGGCTTGGCCGGCGCGGTTCGGAACATTGCCGGCGACGTCAGTAAGCCTGGCCCGGAAGGCAACCTCTCCGGTATCGAGAACATCATTCCCTGGTTGCGCCTGAAGCCAACCGGCGCGTTCGAGGGAGTGCGTGCGGTGATGCTCCGCCACCGCTCGCCGAACGACCTCGCCCACACGTTCGGCCGCGATGCGGGATACTCCGAGCGCCTGCAATGGCGCGTGGCCGAAGATAACTATCTCGGCGTGTTCGGGACCATGGAAATGCTGCTGCAGAGCCATGGCGGCGTTCTGCGCTTGTTCCCCGTCTGGCCCAAGAACCTGCCGGCGAAGTTCCGGCTGGCCGCGCGCGGAGGTTTTTTCGTGACCGCTGACTGGCATCCCCGCCAGGGCTTGAACGCCGTCATTCGCAGCAACGCGGGGCTTGCTTGCCGCATTCGATGGACGGAGGCGGCCGCGCCCACCGTCACCGCCGGCGGACAACCGGTCGCCATTCGGCGGTCGGCCCGGGAGATCGAGTTTGACACGAAGCAGGGAGTAGACTACCTGGTGACGTCGTCAAAAACCGATGTCCGTTAGCCGCCGCCAATTCGTTGGGCTGTTGGGAGCGCTGAGCGCTTCGGCACAGACGGCGGGTCCAGAACCGGCAACCTACGCGGAGATCCGCCGCAGGCTCGCGGGCGTGAAGTTGTTTTTCGTTCCCTACAGCCACAACGACTATTCCTGGTTTGCCACCAACGTCTGGCACCGCGAGCGCGCGGCGCTGATCGACGAGCGCGCGGT
>SYLY01000347.1 GCA_005808475.1 Acidobacteriota bacterium | reverse complement strand
GGCAGTCGAGTTCACCCCAGTCGGTGCCGCGAAGGAACTGCTGCATGACGCTGTGCAGCATCGGTCCCCGCCAGACCAACGGCTTGTCGCCGGGGTTCAGGAAACCCATCGACATCAACCGGATGCCATCCTTTTCGAGAGGCTGGATCCGGTTGTCGACGGAGTGCGGCGCCTGGTTTACTCCCATCATCATCGGAACGTTGGGGCCATACACGTCGGCGTCGAGCAGACCGATGCGCTGTCCCAGACGCGACAACGAGATAGCCAGGTTCACCGCGACGGTGGTTTTGCCGACGCCGCCCTTGCCGCTCCCGACGGCGATCAAATGCTTCACGCCGGGAATCGGCTGTTTTGGCTGATCACCAGCCATCTGTGGATTCATCGATTACTGGCCAAGGATGGTAAGCACCGGTGTCTCGAGCGTCCGTCCGCCGGGGATCTGCAAATCGGGCATCGGCTTGGCGGTGAACAGGCTGCGCAAGGGCTTGGCGATCCACCGCGCCCACCGGTTGGCCTTGTTTCTCCTGGCGCTGTCGGCGGCGATTCCGGTGTTGGCGTACATCTGCCGGTACAGCTTGGAGATGAACACGAACGCGATCCGCGACTTCAGGCTCTTCACGCAATCGGCGCGATTCCAGATCGACCGCAGGCTGTAGAAATCGTCCCACACCCCCTGCGTACGCGCGCGAACCTCGTTGGCTTCCATCGTGGGATGGGGAATGTAGAGCTTCGGCCGTTTGTACCCGGGAATCAGCCAATAGCGAGTCAACGGGACGCCATCCACCTTGGCGACCGAGTCCCCCTGCTCTTTCTCCCAGCGTTGGAAATCGACAGTGCCGGGAAAAGGCGTCATCATGACGAACTGGGCAAACGTTACCTTGGCCCGCTTGGCCAACTCGGCGGTGGCCTTGAACGTATCGGCGCGGTCGGTCGGAAGACCGAAGATGAACGATCCGAGGACGTGCACGCCATGTTCCTTGAACGTCTGGAGGCGAACCGCCAGATTGTCGCCGGCGAGGTTGAAATCCTTGAAAACCGACTTGAGTCCTTCCTCGGTGACGGCTTCGACGCCAACGAGCGCGCCCTTGATGCGAGCCGACTGCATGGCCTGGAGGAACTCGATATCCTCGGCGGCCTCCATCGTGATCTGCGTGAAGAAGATCATGTCGGAGGGCAGCATCGTCATTCGCCGCATCAACTCGAAACGTTCGGCGCGAAGCGCCTTCAGTTCGGCCACCCTCGCGTCGTTGTGCTGCCGCTCGGCCAACTGGATATCGGTGAGGGTCACCGGATAGAAGTTGTCGTCGGCGAGCGCGATGAACCGGTAGCCCATTCGGCGCAGCTCCACGATCTCGCCGATCACCGCGTCGACCAGGCGCTGCCGGGGCTTCTGTCCATCGGTGCGCCATACCGAACAGAACGAGCAGTGCTTCGGGCAACCGCGGACGGTTTGCACCGACGCCCACATGTAGCTGTCCTTGGGAATCAGGTCCCATCGCGCCGGCAGGAACCGGTCGCCGTCGATGCGCCCGCCGTCATAGACCGGCTTCGGCGACCCGGCCTCGAGGTCGCCGAGCACCTTGGCCCAAATGTCGTCTCCGTCGCCTTTGACGACCGCGTGCGCGCCGCCCAGTTCGCGCGGCTCGTCCGGATAGAGCGTCGCGTGAATTCCACCGTAGACTACCCAGGCGCCCTTCTCCCGGGCGGCCCGGCCCACTTCCATGCCCCGGAGCGCGTTGGCGGTGTGGATTCCGATTCCCACAACATCGCCGGGCTGGATGCGCTCGGTATCCAGAGCTTCCAGGGTCTCGTCGACGATCACCGGATCGCCGAATCTCTTGGGAGTCGCCGCCGCCAAAACGAACAACCAACGCGGCGTGATCACAGCCGTGCCGAACGCAACGTCGCTCGGGTTTACCAAGTAAATCTTCATTGGGATATCACCTTTCTCGCTCCGCGGGCTGAGCGTCCCCGGGGCAAGCAGGTACTCGATGAACGGGTGCGGCGCGGACCCTTGATGATAGCAGAAGATCCCTTGGCAATGCTGCCTCGCCGGTCTCGCGCCAGCGGCGCCGCCGGCGTGGGCCGGACCGCGTACGCGGGGCTATCCGTTACCGACCGGCCGTCCGAGTTCGGCTTCGATTCGCGCGTTGACACCGGTTTGCGCGTACTCCATCGCCACGCGGACCGCGTTCTTGATTGCGTTGGCGTTGGAGCTTCCGTGGCAAATGATGCAGGCGCCGCCCTTCACCCCTAGGAGGGGCGCTCCGCCGTACTCGGTGTAATCGGTGCGGCGCTTCAATTCCTGGAAGCCGCCCTTGGCGAGGAACGCTCCCGCCCGGCGAACCGGCGTGGCGCCCAACCCCTCCCTCAGGAGGCTCTTCATCATGTCGGCGACTCCTTCGCCGACCTTGAGCACGATGTTCCCGACGAATCCATCGCAGACCACCACGTCCACGGTGCCGCGGAAGATGTCCCGCCCTTCGACGTTGCCGATGAAGTTGAGTGGCAGCGACTTGAGCAACGGCGTCGCCTGTTTGGTTAGTTCGTTACCCTTGTGCTCTTCCTCGCCGATCGACAGCAGCCCCACGCGGGGGTTTACTATGTGGAGTACGTTGCGCGCGTAACATTCGCCCATGACCGCGAATTGGGCGAGCATTTCCGCGGTGCAGTCGACGTTGGCTCCGACATCGACGACGATCGACGGCTGGCCCGTTCCGGTGGGCAACGTTGTGGCCAGCGCCGGCCGCTCCACTCCGGGAGCCACACCCTGGACCAGTTTGGCGGTCGCCATGATAGCGCCGGTATTGCCGGCCGACACGACTCCGGCGGCCTCACCGTCGCGCACCAGACGGCACGCCACGCGGATGGAACTGTCCTTTTTACTCCGCACCGCCTTGGCGGCGGAATCCTCCATGGTGATGTACTCGGTCGCGTGGATCAACTGGATGTTCAACGACTTCCAGCCGGGACATTGGCGCTCCAATTCCGGACGCACCACTTCCTCGCGACCCACCAACAGCACCCTAACGGGATACTGCCGAACGGCCTGAATCACTCCCTCGACCTCTGATTTCGGGAAGTGATCGCCGCCCATGGCGTCGACGGCGATGGAAATCATGGCGATCCGGCGGCTACGACTGCTCGACCTCGATCACTTCGCGGCCCTTGTATTTTCCCGTGTGGGGGCTCACGCGGTGCGGCATCATCGCCATGCCGGAATCGGGGCAAGTGGCCAAGGCCGGGCGCGAAAGGAAATCGTGCGCGCGGCGGGAGTTCTTGCGGCGCTTCGAGTGGCGCCGCTTGGGATTGGGCATTCTATTCTCCTGATTTGAGGTTTTCCAGGGCTTTCCAGCGTTCGTCGAGCTTGGGCGCACGGCATGCGCACGCCTCGCGATTCCGGTTGGCTCCGCACATCGGACAGATCCCCTTGCACGAATCCGAGCACAGAACATGGGCTGGCATCCACAGCAGCACCTGTTCGCGCACGACGTCGCCGAGTTCGATCCCCGATCCTTCATAATAACCGACTTCGGCGTCCTCGCCGGTGATCGCCTTTTCTTCGGGGCCTTGTTCGGCCTCGGCGGGGCGATACACCAGATCGAAGTCGTCACCCATCGGCAACGACACCGGCTCGAGGCACCGGTCGCAGTTTATCTCGAAGCTGGCGGACAGGTGTCCCTGAACACGGATGTCGTCCATCCCGTTGACAAGTTCGGCGGTTCCGCTCGCCTCCAAAGGAGACGTCTGCCGCAGGCCGGAGTCCATGAAGTCGATCTGGCCGGGAGCGAGCGTTGTTCGAAAGTCGATCTTCCGAAGTTCTAGGTCTCTGGTGGCAAAGAGCATACAGGGCTCCTCGAGGAAGCCAAAGGCAACTCATCATTGTACCGCGAGTCGGCCGGAAACGGATTGCTCTCGAGCAGATGCGCCAGGCAGCATGCCGAAATCCAGGGCGGCGGGAGAATTGGAACGAAACCGATCCCGCGCTTGCGCGTCGGACTACAATGATGGTAGTGACTACTTGGCGATTCGCACTCGCGGCCCTGCTCGGCGCCGCCTCGGCTTTTCCTCAAGGTGGCTTCGGCAACCTGTTCACAAAGGCTCCGCCCGATGTCGACAACGCCCTCCGCGAGAAGGTGACGTACTTCTACGACATGCATGTCCAGGGAAAGTACCGGCAGGCCGACGCCGTCGTGCACGAGGACAGCAAGGACGTCTTCTTCGGGGCGGAGAAGATCAAGATGCGCGGCTTCAAAATCGTCAGCATCAACTACGAGGAAGGCTTCCAGCGGGCCAAGGTAGTCGCCGACATCGACACCGAGTTCTATTTCGTCGGCTTCGGCAAAATGGACGTGCACCGTCCCGTCGTCTCCAGTTGGGCGCGGGACGACAAGGGCCAGTGGTGGTGGACCGTCGAGAAGACCAGCGCCCGGGAAACGCCGTTCGGGCGCATGAATCCGGGCCCCGACGGCGATCCGGCGAAGAAGATCGACGGCGAGGATCTTGGCAAACTGATCGAGGCCCGAGGCATCAAGGTGGCCGATCTGAAGTCGCGCGTCAAGGCCGACAAGGACTCCATCGAACTGCTGAGCCACAAGCCGTCCAACGGCGAAGTCAACATTTTGAACGATTTCGACGGTCCGATCGAAATCTCGATGCAGGCCGACGATTTCCCGGGCGTTGTGTTCGCGCTCGATCAGACCAAGGTGGAGGCGGGACAGAAGGCCAAGCTGACCGTCCACTGCCGTCCGGTGGGAACGGCGAAGAAGCCGGACCTGCGCGCGCTGCTGATCATCGAGCCGCTGGGCAAGACGATCCCGATCAAGGTCACGTTCGCTTATCCGCCGTTCGACGAGCCCAAGCCCGGTCCGGCGCCCGCGCCCGCGAAGTAGCGATCGTAGAGTTCCTTCTGGCGCCGGCCGATCGCGGCCCAACCGTAGTCCCGCTCCGCCGTGGCGCGAGCGTTGCGCTCGAGCCGCCGCCGCTCGTCCGGGTTGGCGAACAGGCGTAGGATCGCGGCGGCCAGTTCGGAGCCCGTTTCGCCGATCATCAGATCCTCGCCCCGGCGCAGTCCGTCCAGCCCGTTGATGCCCCCGGGCGTCGTCACGATCGCGCGGCCCATCGCCATCGCTTCCATGATCTTGATGTTCGTTCCCGCCGAGGCGAGCAAGGGAGCCGCCACCACGGTCGCGCGGCGGTAGGCGGGGCGAGGATCGGAGACGAAGTCCTCCATCTCGACTCCGGGCGAGTCCAGAGGCGGCGACACGCGATCGCGGTACCGCTCGAGGAAGTAGGCGGGGTCCTTTCCTGAGATGATGTGGAACCGCGCGCCTGGCGATGCCTCGAGCACGGCGGGCCAAGCTTGGCGAAGGAAGAAGTCGACCGCCATCACGTTCGGCAGATGGGCGAACGATCCGATGAAGAGTACGCGGGCCGCTTCGGGCTCGGACCCGTCGGGCCGGAAGCGCTCGGGATCGACGCCGTTGGGCAGGCACACCGCGTGCGGCACGCCCACCGCCGCGCGATCCTTTTCCGACATCGCGACCACCGCGTCCACGCGCGACCACGCGTCCTTCTCGAATCGCACCCACCGTTCGTACTGCTGGCGCGTTTCCCAATCCTCACCCTGGGCGAGCAACTGCGCGTAGAGATCGAGCGTCACGTCGTGCTCGACCAGAATCGAGCGAGCGGGCGTGCAATCGCCCGAGTACTGCGCTAACTGCGTGAATTCGAGCTGAGCCACGCCCGGCCGCCATTTGTCGACGGCGAGCCGCAGCGCGGCGCGGAACGCCGGCCAGTCGAACTCTTCCACCACGCCGGGGCGATCGGTCAGCGGCCGCGCGTGCGAGCCTTCCCGCCGCACCAGCACCACTTCGGCGCACAGGGCCAGGATCTCGGGAGCGGGCCGCGAGAGTTCGTTGGCGAAGCACACCAGCACCTGATCGAAATCGCGCGCCGCCTCGCGCATCAGGTTGAACATCCGGACCGCGCCGCCATGCGAGAGAGGGAAGGGCAGATAGGGGCTCGCCACCAGCACGGTGGGGCGGCCGCGGCGCAATGTTCCCGGGAAGACGGCTACGTCGCCGGAGCCGATCGCGGGGATCCAGAGGGCGGGGAACGACGCCGGTTCGCCGCGGGTCCACGCGGGAGCGCGCCACGCGGTGCGAAGCGCGGCCATCGCGGCGCGATCGGGCTCCATGCGGGAGGCGCGTTTGTCCAGCCGCGTCACCGCGCGCCGCCACAGGCCGGCGAACGCCGCGCCATCGGCGACGCCGCTCGCCAGGAATCGCAGGTAGTTGATCTCGAGCACCTCGGCGAGCCGGTCCTCGCTGAAGTATCGCGAGGTGGTGGCGCGATGGCGGTGTTCGAGCCTGGCGCCGGAGACGAAAACCGTGGGCCAGCCGCGCTGCCAGCCGCGCCATCCCAGATCCAGATCCTCCACGTAGGCGGGCTCGAAGATTTCGCCGAACCCGCCCAGCGCGCGCAGCTTCGCGGAATCGTAGAGAGAACAGCCGCCGGAGCCGTAGAGAACGTAGGTCTGGTCTTCGCCTTCGACCGGTGTTTCGCAGGTCAGCGGGAAGTCTTCGACGGGGCGCGTCCGCGGCATCACCGCCTTGCCGGTTTCTTCCCGCCGCGCGCCCGGAGGGAAGAAGATCTGGGCGGTGGCGCAGAACAGATTCGGCGTTTGTTCGAACGCGCGCAGCAGCGGCGCGAAGAACCCGGGTTCGAGCACCATATCGTTGTTGAGCAGCATGGTGTGCGAGTACCGGGCGCGTTCGATTCCGGCGTTCGATGCTCGCGCGAACGACAGCGGCCGTTGGTGGACGATCGGCGTGACAGAGGGGAATTTCGCCGCCAGGAACTCCACCGTGCCATCGTCCGACCCGTTGTCGGAGACCAGCACCTCGGATGGAATGCCGCTCAGTTCGTCGAGCAGGCCCGGCAGCAGGCGCTCCAGCAGTTCGCGCCCGTTGCGCGAAGGGATCACCACGCTAATCCCGGCCGGCTGGATCGTGGCGGGCGGCGGCGGCGCGGGTTCCGGCCGCTTGGCGCGGGCGATCCAACCTCCGGCCAGGCGCGCGGCCGCGACCAGCAGCGGACGCTCGAAAGCGCGCGGGTGCGCCAGCCGCCACAGCATCGTGTATGTGGCCCCGCCGGGACGCAGTTCCCACCGCGCGATGTTCTTGCATCGCCACCACACGTGCTGAACGATCCGGGGCAGCGATCGCGGCCGCACCATGAAGTGGTCCAGTTGTTCGTTGAAGAACAACGTCCGCGCGCCGCCGATCCGGAGCGCCAGCCACCGGAGCTTCCAGTAGGGCATGCGCGGCTGTAGGATCAGTCCGCAGAACTCCACCTGCTTGCCCTCGAGCGCGGCTCGGACCAGCGCGAGGTTCTGCTCGAGCGTGCGGCCCGGGTGGTAGGGAATCCAGTTGGCGCCCTCCAAGCGGAACTCAGAGATCAGGTACAGCGGCAGACCGGGACGGATCTCGCGCATCTTCTCGATGAGCGTGGGGATCAGATCTTCAGTGCCGGAGGCGGCGGCGGCCAGGACGCGCTCCATCGTGGTCCTAGCGGCCCGTGGTGCAAGTGACATGGCCGCGTGCAGTCATGGCATCGCCGCCGCGGCGGCCCCGGGCATCGGCCACGCCGCCGCGCCTCGGACTCGGCCGGGCGGCGCTCGCGACGCGACTCATGTTACCTGCACCACGGGTTGCTAGATCAGGCGGTCGAGCGACGCGCCGCGGGTCCCGGCTTCGTATTGCAGCCACCACTGCCGCGCCTGGAGGCAGAAGCCGGTGGAAACCGGATTCGCGTAGGGCAGCAACGCGCCATGCTTGCTTCCGAAGCAGTAGCCGCCGTCCAAGCGCGGATCGTCCGCCGAGTACTGAAAGCCGGTGATGGCAGTGGCTTCCTCTTCCGCCGCCGCTACGTCGAGCGGAACCTGGCCGCCGGCATCGGCCATCAGCCGAACACGGAGGATTTGCGCGTACACGTCCGACCGCGCAAAGTCCGGGGCAATCTCGCGCAGATAGGCGGCCGCGCGGCCGATCCCCGCTTTCAGAGTGCCGCCCCGGCCGGCCGCGAGCATCGCTTCGAGGTAGTAGCTATAAGCGTGGAGCCTGTCCATCACGCGTTCGCGTTCCGGCGAACCGGGCAGGAATACCGGATCGTTCGCCACCGCCATCTCCAGCGCTCGTTGCCACCACTCGGCGAACTGCGGGTCCCCCGTGATCGCGGCGAGATCGTGCCAGGCGAGGGCGGATTTCAACTGGAAACAGCCCGGCTCGCGCGACCATCGCTTTTCGTACGGCTGGGGCGACTTCTCCGGCAGTGAGATCACAGGGTGAATGCCGCCGCCGGTGCGGAAATCCCGGCCCATCGCGCGTCCGCAGGCGAAGGCCACGTCGAGCGGCTCCTGATCCCGTGTCGCGCGCCACACCGCCAGCAGGCCACGCACGATGATGCCGCAGTCGAAGAAGTACGACGGCGAGCCCGGCGCCAGTTCGAAGGGCATCGCGCGCAGGCCGGGATTCCAAGCCTCGCGGCACAGGAAACGCGCCGCGCGGACCGCCGCCTCGAGGTAGTCCGGCTCGCCCGTCTCTTCGTACAGGAACACGAACGTGCTCGCCGCGTAGCCGGTGATCTCGGTGGAAACCGGGAGGTTGCGTTCCTCGGCGACGAGGCGGTAACGGGCCGTTCCGCCGGACGTTTCCTGGATCCCGGAATCGAGCATCCAGCGTCCCCCGCGGCGGAACGGAGTCATCGCGCCATGCGCCGGGTCGTGGAAATCTTGTACGTTTGTTCTGCCGGACAGAGGGAGTATTGTAGCATTGGGCGTAGGGACTTCCGTTCTGATGCACCGTGTCGCTTTGCTGTGCGTGCTGGCCGTCGCCCTTCCGTCGCGCGCCGAAGACGGTCCGGGGGTCAGGATCTGGAAGGGCGAACTCATCGAGTGGAACGTGCGTGGTCCGGTAGGTGACTTGGCGATGTTGGACAAAGCCACCATTCGGCGCTGCAAGGTGAGCTCCCAGACTTACATGACCAGGGAGACGTTGCGCGTCACGCCGGTTGGGGTGCGGGTGGGCGATTTCGTCGAGGTTGTCGCCGACCTTCGCGAGGCCGGCCGCTGCACGGCGCTTACGCTCTACATCAAGCCCGGCGAACAGACTCCCAAGCAGCGATCGCTTTCGCCCTACTGGACTCCGCGCTCGTCGCCGGGGATTCTCGACAATCTGTTCCCGCGCGGGATGATCACGCTCACCGGGATCGTCGACAAGATCGTGGAGGAGGAGATCACGCTCTGGACTCGCACCCAGCGCAAGGTCACCTTCGCGCTCCGGCCCGACACCGTGTTCAGCGACAACGGCCGTCCGGTGGGGATGGAATCGCTGCCCAAGCAGACACGCGTGTTCCTGCGGGCGGGACGCACCTTCGATGGAGCTCTCGAGGCCTACCAGGTGGTCTGGGGCGAGATTCTGTTCCCGGTCAGGGGCCAGTAGCGGTCAGTCCTCGAACAGCGTGCGGAAGTACCTTTCCGGCGCTTCGAGAAAACTCCGCGTGATCCGGTAGTGGTCCGTCTCGCGATAGTCCACCTCGCGAAACTCGCCGCCATCGAGCGAGATCACTTGGGCGCCGGGGAAAGCCAGCACGATGGGCGAATGGGTGGCGATGACGAACTGCGCGTTGCCGTGGCGGGTGAGGTCGCGCAGGATCGAGAGAAACGACAACTGTCTGGCCGGCGAGAGCGCGGCCTCCGGTTCGTCCAGGATGTAGAGCCCATCCTCGAAGTTGTTGCGGAACAGCGCCAGGAACGACTCGCCGTGGGATTGCGCCAGCAGAGATTTTCCGCCATAAGCGCGAAAGTCCGATCCCGCTTCCTCGAGGTACTGCGCGAACTTGTAAAAGCTTTCCGCCCGCAGGAAGAAGCCGCGTACTCCGCGGTATCTCCAGACGAGCCGCAACGCGGGAACCAGCGCGGACACGGCGGCGTCTTCCTGTCCACCGCGATGCTGGCGCGAGCCGCCTTCAATCTGGAAACCGGCCCGCTGCGCCACCGCCTCGAGCAGCGTGGACTTGCCGCATCCGTTCTCGCCCACCAATATCGTCACCATCGACGTGAAGTCCAACTGGAACGGGCGGGAGAACAACGGCAGATCGAAAGGAAACTCGCCCGGCGCGCCGTGACCGGGCGGAAGCGACACCGTGCGCAGAAACGGCTGGGGTTTCACTGCTCCAGCCGGCGGACGGTTTCGAGCAGAACGCGGCCCACTACCTCGAAGCTCGGCGCGGCGAGCTTGTCGATGGTGTCGTCGTTCGTGTGCCAGTAGCGGTTTCCCGGACCGTAGTCGAAGTCGATCAGGTCGGCCGCCGGAACACCTGCCTTTACGAAAGGCATGTGATCGTCCTCGATGTAGCTGGGGTCGTTCTGGAAGTGGCGCGACAGCCCGAGCGACGCCGCCGCGCTCCAGATGGTCTTGCGAAGCCAAGCGTTCGAATTGTACTCGTTGAGGATCGACAGGTCGCGGTCGCCGATCATGTCGACGTTGATCAGCGCCTTGATGGCGGGGAGCGCGCCCTCGGCCGCCCAGCGCGCGGCGAGATGGCGGCTGCCGTAGAGCGAATCGGTGGCGGTCCACGCGCGGAACGCCTCTTCGCCGTCGAAGAACACCAGGAACACGTCGTCCTTGCGCTTGGCTCCCGACAGCGCGCGCGCGAATTCGAGCAGGAACCCGGTGGACGAGCCGCCGTCATTGGCGCCCACGAAGCCCGGCTGCGGCTTGGTGTCGTAATGGCCGGTGATCACGATGCGGCGTCCCGAAGTTCCGGGGAATCGCGCGACGACGTTCTCCATCGCGACGGGACCGGTGGGGGTCGGCGCGGTGAAGCGGTCGTCGACGAGCGTCGCGCCCGTCTTGCGCAACTCCGCCTTGATGAACGCGCGCAGGTTGGCGATCGCCGGCGTGCCGGGAGGCCGCGGACCGAACGCGACAGCCTTGCGCGCGAATTCGAGCGCGGAGGCGCCGGAGAAATCGGCCGCCCGGGCAGCGAGCGTGAGCAGAAGCGTCAGGACGGCTTGACGGCGGTGCATATGTATCCCAGTGTGAAGTTCCGATCGCGGTCCAGCCCATCCAGCAACGGCAACAGCAAGGCAGGCGGCGCGAACACGAGCGCGGCCACCAAGAAGAGCGGCCCCGGAAAAAACTGTAGCGCGTTCAGCAGCCGCCGCGAGAGCAGGCGGAAAAAGCCGCCCGCGGGTTCGAGCGATTCCACGCGTAAGCCGGCGCTCTCCAGCAGGTATCGCGTTCCGTACCGCGTGTACCGGTAGTAGTCGTGCGGCGCCTGATGCACTTCCCATTCGTGCGGAACCACCAGCAGCAGCCGTCCTCCCGGCCGCAGCACGCGCGACAGTTCGGCGATCACGGCGGCGGGCTCGCGTACATGCTCGAGCGTGACGATGTTGATGGCGGCGTCGCAACAGGCGGACGCGAGCGGCAGGCGCGCCAGATCGGCGACGCAGTGGAGCTTGCCGTAATCCCACGCCGCGTCTCCCACGCCGAGGTCCACCGCCAGATAGCGGTGCCGTGCGAATAGATGCGCGTATTGCAGTTCGCCCGCGCCCGCGTCCAGCACGCGCGATCCGCTGGGCAGGGAGGCGGCGAAGGCGGACGCCGAGTCCTCGATACGCGCCTCGAAATGGAGGATCCAGCGGCGCAACGCCGGCGGAAGTCCGCGGCCGATGGCTCCGTACATCATGCGCCGGAGCGCTTCTTACGGGCCTCGATCATCACGGTGGAGCCCGCGCGGCAGGCCGCTTCCACGACGGTGAACGGCAGCGCGGTGAGCACCAGCGCGAAATACAGCAGGTCCTTGACCAGCTTGCCGCCCGGCGTCTTGTCCAGACCGCGGATGCGCCGCGCCATGGGATCTAGCCCTGGCGCCAGGCTGGTGGCCAGACCGGCGGGATTGTCGCGAAGGGAGAAGTGCTTGACGCGCACGGGCTCGAAGCCGCGGCTGTCGAGCAGACCCTCGAGGTCTCGCAGACGGAAGTTCAGTAGGTGGCGCGGCACGTCGACGCCGCTCCAGTGATCGCCCAAGAGCAGGAACTGCCAGCATGACGCGTTCGGCACCTGCACGATCAAACGGCCGTCCGGCGCCAGCAGGTCGTACGCCGCGTCCAGGTCTGAGACCGGATCGTACAGGTGCTCGAGCACATGGAACATGGTGACCGCGGCGCAACTGCCCGGCGCGAACGGCGCCTGTGACAGCGACGAGCACACCGCGGGAACGCCGTTGTGGCGCCAGGCCGCCGATGCCGCGCCCAGCGAGAAATCGAGCCCAACCACGCGATGGCCCCGCTCGCCGAGCAGCCGCAGGAACAGGCCGCCGCCACATCCGACGTCGAGTACCGGCCCCTGCGTCTCCACGCTGTCGAGCGCCTTCGACACGAACGACACATGATCGCGCAGGACGGCGCGGCGATAAATGTCCTCGAGGCGCGACGCGGCGTCCTGGTCCGGCACGTACCAATATCCGGCCGGATAGTAGAGGCGCAGGTCGGCGGGATCGGGCCACGGCGACAGCCGGATCAGCTTGCACGACGCGCATTCCACCACTTGGAACTCGCGGTCGGTGGTGCGGTACAGGCGGTCGCTCGAGGAGAACAGAACGCGCGCCTCGGGGTGATCGCAGGCCGGACACGGCGCGGCCGGAGGGGGCGGGGAAGGCTCGGGCACCGGCTCGTCCCGCGCGCCCACGGACCTCAGATAGCCTGTTCCGTTAACTCCCGGAGCGTAATGCGGAACCGGTACAGGAGCTTCCTCGTCTCGCGCGGGGACAGCTTCCGGATCGCTTCGATAGACCGGCGCTTCCGGAACATTTTCGGCAACATCCGTATCGCCGCCCAATCCGCCTTCATCAGCGAAGAGAGAAGGAGCCACTTCCCCCGGATCCCCGGAAAGCGGCGCACTTCCCCCTTGTTCCGCGTCGAGGCCAGCGCCCCGGCGGCGATCCTTGCGAGATAGTAGACGCCGTTTAGCCAAAGCAGACTCCAAGGGAACAGCTTGGCGGCCAGCAGGACGCGATTGCGCTCGATGAGCTCGAGTCTACGCGGGGACAGGACGCCGAGTGTCGCGCCACGATGATGGCGCACGACTGCCCGTGGTATGTACAGGCAGCCCCATCCCGCTATTCTAGCGCGGAGCCCCAGTTCGGCGTCGTCGGCGTAGGCGAAGAAGTCCTCGTCGAACCCTCCGATCCGCTCGAGCATCGACCGCCGGTACATGCACGCGCAGCCATCCGGCCAAGCCACTTCCTCGATTTCGTCGAACTGTCCGCGGTCGCGCTGGCCCGTGCCGCGTCCGCGATTCTGGCCGTCCAGGTAGATGAGGTGGCCCACCTTGTCGATGGTGGTGGGGTCCTCGTGAACCAGGATCTTCGAAGCGGCCATGCCGGTATCGGGCCGGCCGGCGAAGGCTCCCGACAACTCGGCGAGCCACGCCGGATCCGCCTCGGCGTCGTTGTTCAGCAGCGCGATCAGATCGCCGCGCGCCGCCGCGATTCCCTGATTGTTGGCCGCGCAGAATCCCCGGTTCTCCCGGTTCTCGATCACGCGGAGCGGAAGCGTTCCGAACTCGGCGCGGGCCATCTCGCTGCTTCCGTCGGACGAACCGTTGTCCACGAGAATCACCTCGAGGGCGGGTGTGGTCTGGCAAGCCAACGACTGCAAACAGGCGCGCAGCAGATCGCGCCGGTTCCAGTTGACCACGATCACCGAAATATTGTGCCCGTCCGCTGTTCCCACCACCAGTAGTAGCATAGCCGCTTTGCTATACTTCTCGACATGACTTTCGGTGAAAAGCTGAGACAGCAGCGCCTGGCCCGAGGGATCGACATCCGCCAGGTCGCGGATGAGACTCGTATCAACGCCCGTTATTTGGAAGCGCTCGAGACAGGAAACTTCAAGGAAATTCCAGGGCAGATCTTCGCCCGCAGTTTCGCGCGGCAATACGCGCGGCACGTGGGCCTGGACGAGGCTCTCATCGAGGACGATCTGCAGGCGGCTTTCCGCATCGATCCCGGTCTGGAAATCCTGCAGCCGAAATTCTATTCCGACCGCACGGAGCCGGTGAAGAGTCCGTCCCGGCCCTCGATTCTGGATGCGCCGGTGGTGGCAGCTCCGGCGAGTTCCTTCAACTGGGACCGCGTGCCCGTGCCCTCGCTGACGCTGATGGCGGTATTGGCGGGATGCGCGCTGCTCTACATGGGCTGGCAGCGCGTCGTATTGGGCCGCGGAGCGTCGACCGGTCCGCTGATTCAAGAGAAGGTATCCAACAGCGCGACGTCGGGGGTTCCGACGACCAAGCTTCCCACTGGCGAAGCTTTGCCCCGTCCGGACGTCGCCTCCAATCCGTCCGCGGCGCAGTTCGCCAGCGCGGTCACGGCGGGGGGACAGGCGCCGCCCGTGGCGAGTTCAGTGGAACTTCAGGTTCCGGCGGCTAACGGCAACGCGGGAATGAAGATAGCGCTCGTCGCCTCGCAGCAGACCTGGGTGTCGATCACGGCCAACGGCCGGCAGGTTTTCAGCGGTGTCCTCGAGGCGAACACGACGCGGGAATTGAGTGGCGTCGAGAACGCCAAGATGGTGATCGGCAACGCGGGCGGCGTGGAAGTGCTGGCCGATGGCAGACCGATCGGGCCGATCGGACCCGAGGGACAAGTGCGGGTGGTCCTGTTGACTCCGAGTTCGCCGCCTCAGATTCTGAAGGCGTACGAGGAGCGGCCGGCGCCGGCCCTGCCCAAACCGGTGGGAGCCGATCCGGACAAGGTCGCGCTGTAGCGGACGCTCAGAACACGACCGAAGGGCCGTCCAGCTTCTGGACGATCTGCAGCATCATCACGTGGTCGCGAATGGCGCGGGCGAATGGACCGTCCAGGATCTGGTAGCCGAGCTTGATCAGAGTCGCCGCTCTAGGACGAATGCCCACCGCCGCTTCATACACTTGGCGGTCCGGAATCAGGTTGGCCTCTTCGTGGCCGGCGCGAAACGCCAGGTAGAGCCGCGGTGAGAGCGCGTACCGGGCCTCGCCGTAGATCAGGAATTGGCGGTACGTGGGGTAAAGGGTGTAGCTGCGCTGGATGCGCATCGCCTCGCCCTGGAAATTCCAGTGGCCTCGCGCGATCTGGATGTCGGCTCCCAGGCCGGTGGTGGGGAATCTGGAAGCCGGCGTTTCCGCGCGAATGAAGTAGCCGTAGTCCGGGCGCAAATAGGGACTGCGGAAGGCGGACACCCCGATCCGGTATCCTTGCCGGATCGTCCACCCAAACCCGCCGGTCCAGGTGGCATAGCGGTCCCGGTCGAACAAGCCGCGGCGGTCGGGAGGAGAGCTGGTGGTGAACTGCGCGCGCAGATCCGCCGCGCCGAACGTCGCGTCCACCTGGGCGCCGGGAAGGCCGAGCGTCGTGATTGGCTTGTAGTAGTAGCCGTAGGGACTAGGCACGTCGACTAGCGGATTCGCCGCGTCGTCGTAGCGCAACGGGAACGATCCGAAGGCGGTCGAGAGCTGGCCCACTCGCACAACCACCGAATTCCGCTTCCAATAGCGGGCATAGCCGAGGTACGCCTGTAGCACGTCCGCGCGGACTCCCGTTCCTTGTGTTGTCAGATGCTCGACGAAGAAGGGCCGCACCGACGCCTGGATCGCTCCGGAAACGTGCCAGCCGCGGGAGATCCGGATGGACGGGTAGGCCATCGCGCGCATGCCGTTCGCCCGCGCGGACCCGCTCCGCGGCTCGTTGCGAGCCCGGCCGCTGAACATCATTCCACTCGAGATCGTCACGGGCATCTCGAACCCGGCCTCTTGCGCCAGCAGGGGCCCCGCCAGCGCCAGAATGATCCAACGGTTCACGCCGCCACTCCCTTCTCAGCGCCAGCCGGCTGCGCGCCCTGGATCGCTTGGGCGAGTTTCGCCAGATCGGGTAGTTGCGCCAGTCTGTTATTGCCCGCGCCACACTCGAGGAAGGCCGCCACCACATCCGGATCGAACTGCGTGCCGGCGCTCTCGCGAAGGATCCGCGCCGCGACATCGTGATCCATGCCGAGGCGGTACGGGCGGTTCGACGTCATCGCGTCGTAGGCGTCGGCCACGTGCACGATGCGCGCGTCCACCGGAATTGCCGCGCCGCGAAGCCCTTTGGGGTACCCGGTTCCGTCGTGATTCTCGTGGTGCAACTCCACCACGTCGAGGTAGGGACGAAAGCCCTCCACGCTCTCGAGGATCTTGCGGCCGATGGTGGGATGCTGCTGGATGGCGAGGAACTCTTCGCGCGTGAGCTTGTCCGGTTTTTGAAGAATCTGGTCCGGAATCCCGATCTTGCCGACATCGTGCAACAGCGCGCCCACTCGGATCTGATCCACGGCGGCCGGGTCGAAACCCATCTGGCGGGAGATGGCGCATGCGTACTCGCTCACGCGCAGGCTGTGACCCGCTGTGTAGACATCGCGAGCGTCCAGCGCGTTCGCCATCGTCTGGATGAACTCGAAATAGGCGGTGGTCAGCCGTCCTTGCGCATGCACCACCGAGGCGGCCGCCCGGTTGAACGCCTTTGTCAGGTCGTCCACTTCGCGCACCTCGGATTCGATGGTCATTTTCACCAGAACTCCGGTTGTCTCGCTTTCCCGGAGCCGTTCCACGAACGCCGTGAGCGGACGCACCACGCCGCGCGCCGCCGCGGTGGCCACCAAGCCCAACGTGAGCAGCGTGACCAGAGCAATACCGTAGAAGACCGTTCGCAGCACGCCGGTGAGGGGCGCGCTGGCCGCGTCCACCGACTGCAGACTGCGCAGCCGGTAGCCGTCGCCGAGCGCCAGATTCTCGACCGGCAGGGACAGGTACATCTCGCCGCCCAACCGGATCTCGCACTCGCCGGCCTCCGGGCACCGCATCAGTTGGCGATCGAGCTCCGGCCCGAGACCTTCGCCGAAGTTCGACTGCACGACCCTTCCGTGCCGCGACAGCACGGTGGGCGCGCTGAACTCGGCGAAATCGAAATCCCGCCCCACGAAGAGGAAGCCCAAGTGCTCTTCGCCGGAGTTCACCGGCACCGAGGCCATCGTATAGCGCGCACCGCCGATCTCGGCCACGCCAGAGGCGGGAAACGCGGCTCCGGCCAGTTCGAGCGATTCGGCCTTACCACCGCGCCGCCTCGTCCCCGCGGTCGGATGTCCCTCGCTGTCGGCGGTGAGCACGACATCGAAGCCCGCGACCTCCATCATCTCCGCCAGTTGATCTTCCATGGTGCGGCGCGCGGTTTCGCCGGCTTCCTGCCGCAGCAGCACCATTCCGGCCTTGATCGCCGGATTCTCGGCCAGGATCGAAAGCATCCGGCTGTTGCGGAGCTCGTAGGCCGCACGGACGCGCATGGTGAACTCGTGAGTCTGCCGCAGCGAAGTCCTCAAGCTGTCTTTCAGGCGCTGCTCCACCAGCGCGCGCGCCGCCCAAAAACTGCCGCACAGCAGCAACGCCACGGGAACGAACGTGGCGGCGAAGATGCGTGTGGCGAAGCGCGCTTTCATCGCGCCGGTTCCCATGCGTCGACCGGGATGGTGATCGTCACGCTCCCGCCACCGGTGGAAGCGTCCTTCTCGAACAGCCCGGCGGAACGATGCCACACCGCCAGGCGGTACGTTCCCGGGGGCACGTCGCGGATGACGAACCGCCCGTCGGCCGCCGGTTTCACCGCCCAACGATTCGGCGTCACCACCACCGCCGCGCTCATGTTGGCGTGCAGGTGGCAATGGACGGAGACGATCCCCGGCTTGTCGAAGCGCACGTTCCGGGTCTGCCCCTTCGGGTAGTTGCCGAGGTCGAACGACTTGGCGGAGGAAAGCGAGAAGACGTTGTGAAACAGCGGGTCGAGATTCGGAAACGACACGGTGGATCCCGCCGGAACCACCACGACCTCGGTGGCGAACCGCCGGTTTTGTTGAGGCAGTTCCAGCGCGGCCGCCCCGGCCGGACCCGCGCCTTCCACGTAGACCGCCACCCGGTCCAACTCGCGCGCCGTGAAATCGCCGTCGTCCGGGGCGGCCGGAGCCACCGCCGCGCCGCGATGATATCCGCTGGCCACCGCCGCCACGCGGCGCTTGGTCAATCGTCGCGTTACCTTTACAGTCCCCGAAATTTCCGCGGCCTCGAGCATTCCCGAGACGAGCAGCAAAGCGGCGCAACTGGCCCCTGCGAGACGCATCACCCTGAGATATCGGAGGGATGCCTCCCTTTGGGCGCTAGGCGATCCACCCTACCTAGCGGCGCATGGGACCCAAGGCCTCTCTAGGACTTGCGCGTAAGGGTCGCCGGATCCCACTCGCAGATCTTACGTTCGAAATAGCTGTGGTTGCACAGCAGCGCGGGACCCGCGGTTCGCAAACCGAACCGGGCGTCCTCGAAGAATGGCTTGCGGGTGCGGATTGCCTGATAGAAGTTGCGATGGTGCTCGAGGTGCGGCACATGGTCGCGAGGCGGCGTGAACACGTCCTCGCGGTCGGGCCGCATGGCATCGGCGTTGGGCTGCTGTTGTGGGTACTTCTTGTGGTAGTCGCGCAGGAACGCCTCCTGCACGGCTTTGGGAAAGGTTCCGATGGTGAAGCCCGGCTCGGCTTCGCGCGGCCTGCGGTTGACGGTCAACGCGCTGTAGCCGACGCTCATCACGCCTTCGCTGCCGACAAAGCGGACGCCGAACGAGTCGGTGACGCCGCCGCTGGCGAAGTTGACTCGCAGGCAGAGCGTGAACTCGGGGTGCTCGGCGCTCTTGGGATAGTCGACCAGCGCCAGCGTCACGTCGGCCACGTCGCGCCCGTCTTTCCAGTAGCGTGTTCCGCCGGTGGAGTAGACGCGCGTGGGTCCCAGCGATCCGGTGACCACGTGCAGCCCGGTCAACAGGTGCACGTACAGGTCGCCCGCCACGCCCGTGCCGTAATCCTGGTAGTTGCGCCAACGGAAGAAGCGCTTCGGATCCCAATCGCGTTTGGGCGCGATGGCGGTGTAGCGGGCCCAGTCCACCGTTTGCGGCGAGGCGTCGGGCGGAATGGAGTATTGCCACGCGCCGATCGCCGTGTTGCGGTCGAGCCAGGCCTCCACCATGTTCAACTCGCCGATCGCGCCGGCCTTCAGCAGCTCCTTGGCCTTGTGGAACACCATCGAGCTGGCGTACTGGCTCCCCACCTGCAGGATGCGGCCCGTCTTGCGCTGCGCCTCCACCACCGCGTGGCCTTGCTCGATCTTCTGCACCATCGGCTTTTCGCAGTACACGTCCTTGCCGGAGTTCATGGCGTCGATCGAGATCTGGGCATGGTAGTGATCCGGCGTGCCGACGATGACCGCGTCGATATCCTTGCGGTCGAGGATCTCGCGATAGTCGCGCGTGGTGGCGACGGCGCCCCAACGTTCCTTGGCGCGTTCGAGCCGTCCGTCGTAGAGGTCGGCCACCGCCACCAGCTTCACGCCGGGGATCTGCTGGGCGTAGTTGGCGTCGCCGGAACCCATGCCTCCGGCGCCGATGAGCGCGATTTGGATGGTGTCGTTGGCGGAAGGTTTTTGTGGCATGGCGCTATCCCTTCACCGTCATCGTGGCGGCATCCCACTCGAGGATGCGTTTTTCGAAGTAGCTCATGTTGGACAGCAACGCCGGACCGGCCGCGCGAAGGCCGAAGGCGGCATCCTCGACCACCGGCTTGCGGGTTCGCACGGCCTGAATGAAGTTGAAGTGGTGGTCGCGATGGTCGTTGTATCCGGGCGGCGGCAGGTACTTTTCCTCCGACTTCGGCCGTAGCGAGTCGGCGGTGACGTTCGCCTTGGGATGCTGGCGGCGGTACTCGGCAAGGAACTTTTGCTGCGCGGACTTGGAGAACGTGTCGATGGTATATCCGGGTTCGGTCTCCCGCGGCGTGCGGGAGATGGTGACGCCGTTGCCGATGGTCATGACGCCTTCGCTGCCGATGAACCGGAAGACGTGGCTGCCGCCGGAGCCGTCCTCGAAGTTGACGCGCAGCATCAGAGTGAACTCGGGATGGCGTTCGGTGGCCGCATAGTCGTACAGGCCGAGCATGATGTCGGGGACGTCCCGGCCGTCGTTCCAGTGGCGTAGCCCGCCGGTGGCGTAGACGCGCTCGGGTCCGAGCGATCCGGTGATGAAGTGCATGCCGCTGAACAGGTGCACGAACAGGTCGCCGGCGACGCCGGTTCCATAATCCTTGTAGTTCCGCCAGCGGAACAGGCGGACCGGTTCGAACGGACGCTGGGGCGCCGGGCCAAGGAAGCGGTCCCAATCGATGTTCTCCGGGGTGGCGTCGCCGGGGATCGAGTATTGCCAGGCGCCGATGGCGCTGTTGCGATCCCACCACGCCTCGATCATGTTGTACTCGCCGATCGCTCCCGCCTTCAGCAGTTCCTGGGCCTTCTTGTAAACGATCGAACTGACGCGTTGGCTTCCTACCTGGAGGATGCGGCCGGTGGCTTTCCCGGCCTCGATCACGGCTTTGCCGTCGTCGACGCGTTGCACCATCGGCTTCTCGCAATAGACGACCTTGCCGGCTTGCATCGCGTCGATGGCGATGCGCGCGTGCAGGTGATCGGGCGTGCCGACGATCACGGCGTCGATATCCTTGCGCGCCAGCACTTCGCGATAGTCGCGAGTGGTGAACACACCGCCGCCCCAGCGCTCCTTGGCCCGCGTGAGCCGGCCCTGGTAGATGTCGGCGACCGCGGCCAGTTCCACGCCGGGGACCGACAGCGCCGATTCGGTGTCGCCCGTTCCCATGCCTCCCAGACCGATGGTCGCGATGCGGATCTTGTCGTTGGCGGAAACGCGGGGCGCCTGCGCGGCGAGCGCGGCCGCGCCGCCGGTCGCTTGAATGAAGTGGCGTCGCGTCGGTGACGGGCGAAACGGTTTCATGAGGGTATTGTATGCTACATCTCGATGATGAAACTCTGGCTCCTCTTGTTGGCCGCCGCATCGGCCCAGGCGGCGGACTGGCCCCAATGGCGCGGCCCGTCGGCCGACGGCCACTCACCGGAAACCGGCGTTCCTATCCGTTGGTCGAAAACAGAGAATGTGGCCTGGAGGGCGCCGCTCCGGGGGCTGGGAACATCCACGCCGGTGATCTGGGGCGACCACGTTTTTCTCACATCGCAACTCGGAGATGGGCCGTTCGAGGGCCGTTCCCGCGACTTCGAGAACGCCACCACCGCCAAGCGCACCGGCGATACTGGCAAGGTCCACTTCGCCGTGCAGGATTTCGACCGCCGCGATGGCAGGCTCCGCTGGGAGCATGTGTTCGAGGCCGACGGCGTGCTACAGCCCGTCCACGCCAAGCACAATCTGGCCAGCCCGAGTTGTGTCACGGATGGGGAGCGGGTCTATGCGTGGTTCGGAACCGGCCAGGCGGTGGCGCTCGATTTCTCGGGCAAGGCGATCTGGCGGCGGCACATCGGGAAAGAGGTCGCGCCGTTCGATGTGCTGTGGGGACATGGCAGCTCGCCGGCGCTCCACAAGGACACCTTGTACCTGTTGTGCGAGCATCCGCCCGGCGCCTATCTGCTGGCGCTCGACCGGCGGACGGGAAAGGAACTCTGGCGGGCCGCTCGCGGCAAGGAGCGGCGTTCCTACACGACGCCTTTCGTCACTGGCGAGGGCGCCACCGAGCGGCTCATCGTCAACACGGCCAACGGCGTGGAGGCGCTCGATCCGGCCGATGGGAAGGTGATCTGGAGGGCGGGCGAGGGAGTGAAGGTGCCGGTCGGGATGCCGGTGTTCCACGACGGGATGCTGTTCGTCTCGCCAGGCTATGTGAGCAGCCCGTACGCGGCGATCCGGCCCGATGGGTCGGTTGCCTGGGAGGTGAAGACCGGCGGTCCCTATATCTCGTCGGTGCTATTCGAACAAGGGGTGATCTACATGGCGAACGAGCGGGGCGTGGTGTCGGCGGTGGATGCCCGCAACGGAGAGACGCTATGGCGCGAACGGTTCGGCGGCGTATTCACCGCGTCGCCGGTATCGGCGGGCGGGTTCGTGTACCTGGTGAACGAGGAAGGCGACGCCTTCGTGCTGGCGGCGGGGCGTGAGAAGAAGGTAGCGGCGCGAAACGCGCTGGGCGAACGGACGCTGGCGTCGCCGGCGATTTCGCGCGGGCAGATCTTCATCCGCACCGACGAGCATCTTTACTGCATCGGAAAGCGCTGACCGCCTATTTGGTGGTGGAGGTGGCGGGCGGGGACGACGATGTCGCCGGAGCGGGGCTGGACGAGCCGCCCTTGGAGTCGGACTTGGTCTCGCCCTTCGACTCGCTCTTGGACTCGGATTTCGACTCGGACTTCGAATCGCTCTTGTCGCCGCCCTTGTCCTTGTCCCTATCCTTCGACCCGCCCGCTTTGGCGTAGTCGTTGACGTACCAGCCGCTGCCTTTGAACTGCAAGGCGGGCGCGGACACGAGCCGCTCGACGGCGCCTCCGCAGCCCTCGTGAAGGGTCAACGGCTCGTCGGAGAACTTCTGAATGATCTCGAAGACTCCGTCGCACTTGGCGCAACGATATTCGTAAAGGGGCATGATTTCCTGGGATCGGACTATTTGGGCCGCGGCACGCCGAGCGGACCGGCGGGCGTCAGGGTGCGGTCGATGGCGCCGCCGTCCGGACCGGGACCCTTGGCCTGCTTGGCATCTGTCTTCTTGGCCGCCGCCAGCCCCACGGTGACCACTTCGATGGCTTTCTTCAATTGCAGGTCTTCATCGGACTTGGGCTTGGGGGGGGCGTTCGGCGCCGCGTTGTCATCGTCGTCGGAATCGGGCTCCGGCCCGGCCACGGCGAGGCTGGGAGTGACGCCGTTGTCCTGAATCGCCTTGCCGGCCGCGTTGTGGTATTTGGCGACGGACAGGATGACCGCGCTGCCGTCCTCGAGCGTGAGCGCCTTGCGCAGCGCCGCGTCGCCGTAGGTGCGTTCGCCCACGACATCCGCGCGCTTGTTGTCGAGCAGGGCGGACGCCGCGATTTCGGCTCCGGCGGCGGTGCCGCGATTGGCGATCACCACGAGCGGCAGCTTCGTGATAACGCTGCCCGGCGCGGCGTCGAAGTCCTTGCGGGCTACCTTCTGGCCCACCAGATAAGTCATGCGGCCCTTGTCCAGGAACAGGTTCGCCAGCGCCAGTCCGTCCTCCGGCGACCCGGATGCGTTCCCGCGCAGGTCGAGCACCAGGCGCTTGGCGCCTTGGCGCTCCAATTCGCGGACCCGTTCGGCCACTTCCTTGCCGCGGCCGCCGTCGAGCACCGGCGCCGTGATCAGGCCGGTTTCGTTGGGCAGCATCTTCGCGGTGGCGGGGGGGGGAGCGAAGATCGCGCGGGCGAGCGCGATCTTCTGGGCCTCGGCGCCGCGCCGGACGCGCAGTACCGCCAACTCCACGTTGGATCCGGGCTCGCCGCGCAGCAGCATCTCCGCGTAGGCGAGCGGCATGTCCCTGGTGGAGACGCCCGCGATGGTCTCGATAACGTCGCCGGTTCCGAGTCCCTGCTTGTCGGCTGGGGAGCCGGGGATGGAATTGACCACGCCCACGTAGCCGTAGCGCCGGGAGACGATCAGGCCGGTTCCGCCCTTCAGCGTCTCCTTGGCCTTGAGGTATTGCTTGTATTGGTCCGCGCTGAGGTAGCTGGCGTACGGGTCCACCGATTCCAGCATTCCGTTGAGGGCGCCGAGCGTCACGTTCTTCATCTCGGGCTCTTCGACGTACTCGCTCTTGATGCGCGAGATGACTTCGGTGAACACCGCGAAGTGCTTATAAGCGTCCTCGGCGGCGTTGCCGCGGCCCATGACGACGCCCATCAGCAGAAAAAGCAGCAGACAGGTAGAGCCGGTGACCACGGCGTACTGCAAGCGCTTGGACATGAAAGGTCCTCCGTTCGGTCGCGGTCCCCGCGGGCCCGGACTCAATTCCAAGGGTAACATAGGCCCCGCGCATGCTCTCGCGTGGCGCGGCCCTGGTGGGAGGATCGGCGGAAGAGGCCGGGAACCGCATAGCGGCGATGGAGCTGCCCCCCCAAGCGGGTTGTCCGCCTAAGGCCATTCCCCACGGGCCCCCGGTCTCGGCCCGAGCCCTAAGGTGATTTTCACCCCACTCGACGCGCCATTCCCTAGAGCAGTCTCGACGCATTCCGTGCAGAATTGCCATAGGGCACATGGCTCCCGACACCCAACCCGCACAGCGACCGGAGATGACCCGCGCCGTCAAGATTTACATCGCCATCGTGATCGCGATGGCCATGCCGGTCTTGTTGTCGGCTGTCGTTGGCTGGGAGTCGAAGAACCCGTTCCAGACCGCCGCCTACATTCTGATCGCGGTGGGGACGGCGGGAACGAAAGTGCAGTTGCCGGGCATCAATGGGACGATGTCGGCGGGCTTTTTCATGAGCATCATCGCGCTGGTGGAGCTCTCGCTTTCCGAGGTGGTGGTGCTGGGAGCGCTGTCCAGTTTCGCGCAGTCGGTTTGGAACACCAAGAACCGGCCGAACGCCATGAGAGCGGGCTTCAATCTGTCGGTGATCATCATCGCCAACTCGGGGACGCACTACTTCCTCCACTCGATGCTTCCGTCGCTGGGCCTGTTGAACATGCTGGTTCGGGTGATCTTGGGCGCGTCCGCCTACTTCGTACTGAACTCGGTGCTCGTCGGGATGGCCATCACGCTGACGGAGAAGAAGTCGCTGGTTGCGATTCTACGCGAGTACTGCCTGTGGGGCTATCCGTTCTATCTTGTGGGAGCCGCCATCGCCGGCGTGGCCAGCTCGGTAAACAGAGTGATCGGCTGGGAAACGACCGTCGCGGCGTTTCCGGTGATCTACATCATCCAGAGGTCGTACCGGTTCTACCTGGACAAGCTCGAGATCGAGAAGAAGCACGTGACGGAGATGGCGTCGCTGCACTTGCGCACCATCGAGGCCTTGGCCCTGGCGATCGATGCGAAAGACGACACCACGCACGACCACCTTCGGAGGGTGCAAGGATACGCGGTGGAGATCGGCCGCGATCTGGGACTGGACGACACCGAGCTCGAGGCGATCCGGGCGGCGGCGCTACTGCACGACATCGGCAAGCTCGCCGTGCCGGAACACATCATCTGCAAGCCGGGCAAGTTGACGCCCAACGAGTTCGCCAAGATCAAGATCCACCCGATCGTCGGGGCCGAGATCCTGGAACAGGTCGAGTTTCCCTACCCGGTCGTTCCGATCGTGCGGTCTCACCACGAACGGTGGGACGGCACTGGATACCCCGACGGCTTGGCCGGCGAGCAGATCCCGATCGGCGCGCGCATTCTCAGCGCCGTCGACTGTCTGGACGCGCTCGCGTCGGACCGGCCCTATCGCAAGGCGATGCCTCTCGACGCCGCCATGGACCGTGTCCGCGAGGATTCCGGCAAGGCGTACGATCCCAAGGTGGTCGAGATCCTGGGCCGCCGCTATCTCGAGCTGGAAGAGAGCTCCAAGAAAGTCGCCGGGAAGCGGCGTAAGAAGCTGTCGAAGAACATCGAGGTTCGGCGCGGCGCCCGGCCGGCGGTGGGTTTTGACGAGAGCACGGACCCGAAAGTCTCCACCTCGGGCGACTTCATGGCTTCGATCGCCGCCGCCCGGCTCGAGGGGCAGGTCCTGTTCGAGGTGGCGCACGAACTCGGCAACTCGCTCAGTCTGAACGAAACGCTATCGGTGGTGGCCTCCCGGATGGAGAAGCTGATTCCCCACGACGCCATCGCGATCTTCGTCCGTTCCGGCCAGATCCTGCGTCCGGAATACGTGCAAGGCGAGGACTTCCGCATGCTGAGCTCGCTCGAGATCCCGGTGGGAGAAGGGCTGTCCGGATTCGTGGCGGAAAGCCAGTTGTCGATCATCAACGGGAATCCGGCGGTGGAGGCCTCCTATACCGGCGATCCCAATGTGTTCAGCGTGCTTCGGTCGGCGCTGGCTTTCCCACTGGTGGACGACAAGGGCTCCACCCTCGCGGTCCTGACGCTGTACCGCCTCGAGAAAGAGGCCTTCGTCGAGGATCAACAACGGATCCTCGAGCAGTTCAGCCCCAAGATCACCATCGCCATCGCCAACGCGCTCCGCTTCCAGCAGGCGGAAAACTCCGCCACCATCGACGCGCTCACCGGTCTGCCGAACGCACGCGCGCTGTTTGCCCACCTGGACGCCGAATTGGCCAAGGGCAAGCTGCACGGATCCAGCGTCGCGGTGCTGGTCTGCGATCTGGACGGGTTCAAGGCGGTCAACGACAAGTTCGGCCACCTGGAAGGCAACCGCGTCTTGCAGATCGTGGCCAAGGGCTTCAAGGAATCGTTGCGCGAAAAAGACTACGTCGCTCGCATGGGTGGAGACGAATTCGTATTCGTGCTCCCCGGCGTTCACTCCGAGGATGTGGAGAAACTCGTGCCCCGGCTCGAGAAGGTGGCCCGGGCGGCCGGCGCCGAGGTCACCGGCGGCGACGCTCTATCGGTCAGCGTCGGTCCCGCTGTCTTTCCCGATAACGGCTCCGATGCCGAGGAACTGCTCTCGATCGCCGACAAGTGCATGTACAAGAACAAGGCGGCGAACAAGAAGAAGTACGGCATTCCCGGTCGCGGTGAGGTCTCCGCGCCGCCGGTCCCGCTAGATGCGCCGCAGGCGCCCACGATACACTGATCGCGCTACGGCACCCGTAGCGTCATCACTCCCACTGGCTGCCGGTTCGCGTTGAAGCACATCGCCAGGACGGTGTTCGCCTTGACGTTCGGCACGATGTAGATCGTTGGCGGCGCGGCTTGGCCTCCTCCGAGTTGTCCGCCACCTCCGGGCAATCCGCCGCCCGGCGCGGCCTGGGCGGGCAAGTTGCCCACGAATGCGACGCCTTGCGGGTTCGGCACGAAGGACAAGTCGTTGTTGAGCAGATCGTAGACCAGAAGCTGTGTGCCGCTGCCGTCGGTCTTGGTTCCCAGCGCGACGATCTTGCGCGTGGAGTGGAACACCTCCACCAGCGCCACCGAGCGGAACCCCTCGGGGACCGGAAACACGGAAGTAACGCTGTTCTCGAGGTCGAAGTAGATCAGTCCGCCATCGCCCGCGGCCTGGCTGAAGCCGGGACCTACCAGGGCGCCCAACTCGGCGACCTGATACTGCTGTCCGGGCAGCGTGAATCCGCGCAAGCCATCGGGCGCCATCTGGCTTACCGTGCCGGAAAGGCTGTCGAGCACGTACAGCGAATCGTAGAACAGCGGCTGGGCCTGGCCGACGCTTGCGACGAACAGAAAATCGTTGAGGTTGGTGTTTCCAGCGGGTTGTTGTCGGAGATTGGCGATCCCCTGGAATCGCACGGCTTGGAAGGTCCGCGCGGCCGGGTCGAGCACCAGGAAGCCGTTGGCGTTGCAGGGATTGGCGGTTTCGGCCGCCAGCGATTGCGAGCCGAACAGGACGAACTGGCGCGTGGTGTCGAAAGCGCTGAAGGCCAACTGCGGCGCGCACGCCGAGACAAACCATCCGCTGGGGACCTCGGTTACCTGCATCGCCAGACCGGGGACGGCGATCGAAACCACGGCGTGCTTGTCGCCGTTGCGAACCAGCAGCAGCACCGAAAGTGGAGCGGTGTTGAGGACACCCACCCCTCGCCGGGCCGCCGCCGGATTCACGATCGCCGGGCCTCCCCCCGCGCCGCCAGGTGCACCGCCGCCGGGACCACCGCCGGCCGCCGCCGCCAACGGCCGGAGCAGCGGGAGCCAGCCACTGGGCAGATCCACCGAGCTCTGTACCGCACCCTGGTTGTTCACCGTCGCGATCTTTGCCTTCGTGGGCGCCGATCCGCTATCGGCCACCACCACTACCTGCGTTCCTTGGCCCGCTCCGACGGCGTATACGATTTCCTTGATGCCGTCTCCCAGGTCGACCGTGAGATTGGCAAGCCCGGCGGCCCCGCCCGGAATGGCCCCGCCTCCACCAGCCGCGCCACCTCCCAAAATAGCGGGCGCCGGTCCGATCTCGCCGGTGGCCGGGTTGATCGTGAACGCATTCGCTATTCCCTGCGCTCCCGGCGGAATCCCGGCTAGCGACCCATCGGGCAGAAACGCGACGGTCGAGATCGCGCGCGGCGTCGTCACGATCATCGGTTCGGCCGACACCGGATTGAATATCGCCACTTTGTTGGAAATCCCCGCCGCCGCATCGCCGGCCGCCGGACCCACCAGCGCAGCCATGACGTTCTGCTCGTTGCCCGCCAGGACCGGAGACGCCGCGTTCGGCTGCGCCGCGATCAGACACTCGGCGATGCTCGCCGCGCGGTTCCTACCGGTGTCCACGACCCAAGCCGGATAACAGCCATCCTCGCCGCGGTTGCCGTGAACGATCGCGAAGGCGCCTCGAAGGTCGGCCCCGCGCAGGATACGAGCTTGGGCGCCCGCTCCGCCCGGCAGCGCGGTGTAGAGCGCTTCCGGCGCGCGGATGCGGTCGAACACGGGCCGGTTGGCGGGAACCGCGCCGTTCAGCGAGATGGTGATCAGATCGCCCGGGGCGGCGCCTTCCGGAATGTCGAGCGTGACGTCGAACTCGCCCACATTGACGCCGGAGAGCTTGACGTCGGCCGTGGCGGCCAATCCACCCACGAACGCCCGAACCGGTAGCCGCGGCTTGGCCTCGCCGCCGGGGACATCGCCCGTCGTGGCCGCCGGATCCGTTTGGCCCAGTCCGCTCACTGTGAGCTTCAGCTTGCTTCCCTCGCGAACCCCCGCTTCTCCGAAACCGAGCCCGTTGCGCGTGGCCACGGCGGCCAGCGTCTGCATCACGCGGAACTGCGCCGGCCGGCTGCGTTGCTCGCCGCGCCGGACCGTCACCTGGACCAAGCCGGCCGGAGATTCGAACGGTACCTGCACCAGGATCTTGTCCGGGTCCACCGAGAAGATCGGCGCGGCGCGGTTGTTGATCATCACCTCGATCTCGGGCGATCCGATCCGGGTCGGCAGCGGCATTGCCTGCGCCTTGGCTCCTTCGGCCGGGCCAAGGTTGAACCCCTCGATCCGCAGGATGCCCCCTTGCGGCACGCGCGAGGGGGCGGGTTCGCCGCTATGCGCGTTCTGAACGCGGCGCGCGCTCACCACCGGGTTCTGGGCCATGGCGGCGGCCGCCGCGATCGACAGAGCTACTAGTCCTCTCATATTCCTATTTAAAACTCTTGCGCCCTTCCAGTGTTGCGGCGCCGCCCTCGGAATGGGCTAACATGGGACTCTTCCATGCTCGGAATCGACCGCCGCGCCGCGCGCGCCACATGGACGGCGATCCTGATCCTGTTCGCGCTCTTCGTGCTTCACGAACTGCGCCAGACGCTTCTGGTGTTCGCCTTCGCGGCGCTGCTCGCCTACTTGCTGAGCCCGGCGGTGATCCTGGTAAACCGCCTGTCCCGCAAACGCGCTTCGCACACCTTGTCGTTGGCGGTGGTTTATGTGTGCATGTTGGCGGCGCTGGGCGCGGGGATCTCGGTAATCGCCGCCCGCGCCGCGGACGAAGCCGGCCGGCTTGCGCAAACGCTGCCCCGCTACGTCCAAAGTCCGCCTCCGCTCACCGCGATTCCGCTTCCCGAATGGCTGGCGCCGCACAGGGACGCGATCGTGGAAGCATTGCGAGCCAAGCTCGAGGAAGAAGCGCAGCAAATCGTGCCGATGCTCGCCAAGGCGGGCAAGGGGGTTCTGCTGGCGCTCGGCAATGTCGTCTTCGTGGTGTTGATACCGATTCTCAGCTTCTTCTTCCTGAACGGAGCCGAGGGCATTCGGGACGCTTTCGTGGACCAGTTCCGGCGGCCGGAGCGGCGTCTTCTCGCCCGTGAAATCGCCGATGGCATCCACGTGGTGATGACTCAGTTCGTCAAGGCCATGGTGCTGCTCGGCTTCGTCACGTTCGTGTGCTACTCGGCGTTTCTGTCGACGATCGGACTGCCGTACGCGCTGTTGCTGAGCGTGCTGGCTGGAGCTGTCGAGTTCATCCCGGTCGCCGGGCCGCTCAGCGCCTCGCTGGCGATCGTCGCCGTGACCGCGGCCTCCGGTTTCGGATCGGTGGCGGCCGTCGTAATCTTCCTCGTTGTCTACCGCCTGGTGCTGGACTACGTCATCCAACCATGGATCATGGGTGGCGGACTCGAGCTTTCTCCGCTGGCCGTGATCTTCGCGATTCTCGCCGGCGAGCGGTTGGGCGGGCTGGCGGGAATGATTTTCGCGGTTCCGGCGATGGCGGCTCTACGGGTGGTGTATCTCGCCTACCGGCGCGCCGGAGACGCGGAATGAGACTCGGCATCGCCCTGCTGGCGGCGATGCGATTAACGGCGCACATGGTCTCCATTTCCACTGGCGAAATCAAGGTGGACGGCGCCCGCGCGCGCTACGAGATCCGCATGCCGCTCTATGAGGTCTCGCACATGACCGATCCGGCGAAGGCGCTCATGGAGGCGGTCCGCTTCAAGACTGGTGGCGCGGAGGGGAAGCGGTTGGAAGGCGGCTGCCGCAAGGTGGAGGCCGAGAGCGCGTGGATCTGCGAGTCGGTTTACGAGTTCTCCGCGCCGGTGGACTCGCTCGAGGCCACGTCGGCGCTGCACCAGGTCACCGTGCCGAACCACGTCCACATGCTGCGCGCGGTTCGTGAGGGCTTCACCGATCAAGCCGTGCTCGATATCTCGTTTCCCACCGCGCAAATCCGGTTCCGTCCGCCGGGACTCGCCGAGAAGATCGGGCAGCAGACTTCGGCGGGAGCGCTGCGGGCGGCGGGCGGAGCGGCGCAGTGGCTGTTCGTACTGGCGCTGGTTCTGGCCGCGCGCAGCCGCTCGGAACTGCTGAAGCTGACGGGAATGTTCCTGCTCGGCGAGGCGATCGCCTGCGTCGTTCTTCCCATGACGGCGTGGCAGCCCGCGCCTCGATTCGTGGAGGCGGCGGCCGCGCTCACGATCGCCTACCTGGCCGTGGAAGTGCTGCTCTTGCCGGGGGCGGGGCAGCGATGGCTGGTGGTCGCGGTGCTCGGCGTCTTCCATGGGCTGTACTTCGCGCTGTTCGTGCAGTCGAGCGGCTTTTCCGAAGGCTGGGTGCTGTTGGGCGTCGCGGCCGCCGAGATCGTGCTGATCGCGGCGGTGGCGGCTGTGTTGTCGAGAATCGCGCGCGTCGTGCCGGCGGTAGTGCCCGCGCGAGTCGCGCCGGCGCTGCTGATGGTCGTGGGGCTCGGTTGGTTTTTCGCGCGGATCGCGTCGTGAACCTCGCGCCATAGGAAAATAGGAGCATGAACATCAAGCGCATCGTGCTCTGGGGTTTCGTGGGGGTGCTGGGATGCACCGCCATCCTGGTGCGGTTTTTCGGCCTGAAACTGGTCAACTCGGGATCGGGAATGCCCAGTATGGTCGAGTTCAAAGAGGATCGGGCCTCCCACGAAAAGCGGCTCGAGGAGCATCGCCGCGCCACCGAACAGCCGGTGGCCGAACCCGCCACGGTGCAAGCGGCCGCGCCCGTTCCAGCCGCCGCTCCGGCGGCGGGAGGCTCGTACTGGTCCGACTTTCGAGGTCCTGACCGGCTGGGCATCTACGACGAAATGCCGATCCTCACCAGTTGGCCGAAGGGCGGTTTGCGCCGGCTTTGGAAACAGCCTGTCGGCGGCGGCTGGGCTGGGTTCTCCGTGGCCAAGGGCACGATCTACACGATCGAGCAGCGGCGCGATGACGAAGTTGTCGCCGCCTACGATGCCGCCACGGGCAAGGAGAAATGGACTGACTCCTGGCGCGCGCACTTCGACGAATCGATGGGCGGCGACGGCCCTCGCGCGACGCCGATTGTCGACGAGAACCGCGTCTACGCGGTGGGCGCGGAGGGCGAACTGCGGTGTCTGGACGCCGCCACGGGCAAGATCGTCTGGAACAAGAACATCCTGAAAGAACATGGCGCGTCGAATCTGGTTTGGGCGCAATCGTTCTCGCCGCTGGTGGTGGACGGCAAGCTGATCGTGCTGCCTGGCGGCAAGGGCGCGAGTGTGGTGGCGTACGACAAGCTCACCGGCAAGACGTTGTGGGCTTCGCAAGACGACCAGCAGTCGTACACGTCGCCCATGGTCGCGACCATCGGCGGCAAGCGCCAGCTCATCGTGGTGAGCGCGGCTCGCGCCATGGGGCTCACCATCGAGGACGGCAAGCTGCTCTGGGACTACCCGTGGACCACCGAGTACGACATCAACGCGGCGCAGCCCATCGTCACCGCGCCGGACCGCTTCCTGATCACGGCGGGCTATGGGCATGGTTCGGCGCTGGTCGAACTGACTCCCAACGGCGGCAAGTTCACCGCCAAGACCGTGTGGAAAAATACCAAGCTGAAGGCGAAGTTCAATTCGCCGGTGCTGTTCGAAGGACATGTCTACGGGCTCGACGAAGGCATCCTCGCCTGTATCGACGCGCAAACCGGCGAACAAAAATGGAAGGGTGGCCGCTACGGCTATGGACAGATCCTGCTTGCGAGCGGCCACCTGGTGGTGCTCACCGAAAGCGGCGGCCTGGCGCTGGTGAAGGCGACGCCGGCGGCTCACACCGAGGTCGCCGAGTTCTCCGCGATCGAAGGCAAGACTTGGGCTTATCCCGCGATCGACTCGGGCGTCATCTACGTGAGGAACACGCGCGAAATGGCGGCGTTCCGGATCGGGGCCCGCTGATGGGCGCGGCGGCGGAATACTTCGACCGCGCCATGGCGCTGCTGGGGCAGGTACGCGAGCGGGAACTCGGCAACATCGAGGCCGCGGCGGAGATCTGCGCGAACTCGATCGGCGCGGGCGGACTCGTGTTTCTCTTCGGCAACGGCCACTCGCGAATGATGTGCGAGGAGATGACGCCGCGCCAGGGCTGTTTCGCCGGCTTCTTCGCGTTGGTGGAACTGGCGCTGTCCAATCACGCGAGCATCGTCGGCGCCAACGGACTGCGGCCGCCGCTGTATCTCGAGAAATACGAGGGCTACGCCGAGGAGATCCTGCGCGGCTTCAAGTTCGGCCCTCACGATGCGTTCATCGTGATCTCGACGAGCGGCATCCGGCCGGTGATCGTGGAGATGGCGGCCGGCGCAAGGCGGCGTGGCATGCCGGTGATCGCCATCGTGTCGCGGCGGCACTGCGAGAATTCGCCCGCCGCGCATTCGTCGGGAACCAAACTGATCGATCACGCGAGCGTCGTCATCGACAACCAGTGTCCGCCGGGCGACTGCGTGCTCGAACTCGACGGGCTGGAGTGGCGGACCGGCCCGGTATCGACCGTCACCGGCGCGGCCATCGTCAACATGCTTCGCTGTGAAACGGCCGAGCGGCTGCTGGCGCGCGGCGTCACGCCGGTCCTGCTACCCAGCCATCAGTTCATCGGAAACATCGGAGCGGATCTGCAGTTGGAGCGATTTTACGAGGCCTACCGCCGCAGCCTGGCGCACCTGTTCGAATAGCGGGCGGATCCTAGGCGCTCATCGCTCCGCGAGCCATCCGCGCACCGAGCGAGAGCGCCGCCTTCATGCTCGTCTCCGACGCGATGTTCTTGCCCGCGATATCGAACGCCGTTCCGTGATCCACCGACGTGCGGATGATCGGCAGCCCGATCGAGACGTTGACGCCGCGGTCGAAATCGAGCAGCTTCATCGGAATGTGGCCCTGGTCGTGGTACATCGCCACTACCAGATCGTACTTGCCGTTCACCGCGGCCAGGAACACGGTGTCGCCGGCATGGGGCCCGTCGCAACGGATTCCCAGCGCGCGCGCCTGCTCGATGGCCGGCGAGATCACCTGTTCGTCTTCGGTCCCGAACAGGCCATGTTCGCCCGCGTGCGGATTCAACCCGCAGACGGCGATGCGCGGCTCGCGGTAGCCGAGCAGCTTCATCGACTGGTTGCCGAGTTCGATCGTGCGGACGATGCGCGCGCGGTCCAAATTGCACGCCTGGCGGAGCGAGATGTGCGTGGAGACGTGCACCACGCGGAGCCGGTCGCTCACCAGCAGCATGCGCGAGTCGGCGTTGCCGCACAGTTCGGCGATGTACTCGGTGTGGCCGGAAAACCGGATGCCGTTCAGCGCGACGGCTTCCTTGTTGAGAGGGGCCGTCACCATGGCATCGGTCTCGCGGCGGAGGCACATCCCGGTGGCGATCCGCACATAGTCCAGTCCGGCGGCCCCGCAGCGGGCGTCCAGCTTGCCGAACTCGAAGCCGCCCTCGTCGAAGTTGCACTGGTCGTCGAGCGTGGCGGTGAGCTTTTTGCCGGTGATCCGTTCGGCGAGATCGGCCACGATGCGGTCGCCGACCACGATCCAATCGGCCAACGCGGCGATCTCGGGATCGGCCAGCGCCTTGATCACTACCTCTGGTCCGACTCCGGCGGGGTCGCCCATTGTTACCGCGATTCTCGGTGGAAGCATTAACAGTCCGTCTTTCGATTTTGGCGCGACAGCAGGTCCACGACCGAACCGAGCGATTCGGGGCCGCCGAATCCGCCGGATTTGGTCACCACGGCGAGTCCGCCGGCGGGGCCTCCCGACAGACGCCCGAGCGGGATTCCCGGCTCCACCTCGCCTTCGATCGAGATCGCCGTCACGCCCCAAGCCTCGCACAGCCACGCCGCGGTGTCCCCGCCGCACAGGAACAAACCGCCGCGGATCATGGACGCGAACTCGGAGGGATCGGGCGGGTTGTGGAAGTCCACCGTGCGAACTTCGTAGTCCTTGCGTCCGCTCTCGCGCAGCCGGTCGAGCTGGCCGCGCGTCACTTCGTGATCGGAGCCTACGAACAGCAGCACTCGCCCCCGCGTGAGCCGCGCCGCCACCGCTCTCGCCAGTCCAGCCGATCCCACCAGCATCGGCACGGGGTCGCGCGCCAGCGCTTCCGCCGCGATTCGGTCGAGATCGGCTTGGCTCGATGCATCCGCGATCTCGACATCCAGGTCCGCCAGCATCTCGCGCAAATCCACGGTGCGGCCCGGCGCGCGGACGACGCCGTTTTCCACCACCCGGCCTTGTCCGGGAAACGCCGGACAGCAGATAGCCGGCGTGCGGGCGCCCGCGTCGATGCACGCCCGCACCTCGGCCGCCACCGGACCGCGCAGCACGGAGTCGATCTTCTTGTAAAAGATCCCCGCCATCGACAGCCGCTCGCACGCCGCGCGGACCTTGGCGTAGGCGGCATCCTCGCTGTCGTTCCGCGACGCCGTGGACACCACCACCACGTCGGCTCGGGGAAGGGAACCACCGAGCGCCACCACCACGCGCAAACCCGGCCCGGCGAAGGCGGCCGCGGTGTCACAGGCGCCGGTGAGATCGTCGGCGAGGATTTCGATAGGGGGCAATCCTCTAGAATAGTCGCTTATGCCCGACGTGCAAACTCTCCTCGGACTTTCATCCCCACCCATCGCGATCGCGTTTCTCGAACAGGCGCCGGACGGCGTCGCCGCCTGGGACGGTCCGGAGGTCCCGGCCGGCTGCACTTTCTGGCGGCAGGCGATGAACGGCAAGACCTTCCACACCTCGCCCTCCCATCATTACAACTGCGCGGTCGGATCGCACACGCACGGCGTAAGTCTGCCCGAATCGCGAGCCGGCGAGTTGATGGACGCCGTGGGCTTCATGGTGTCGAGCGGCTATATCGAGATGAAGGAAGTGCCGGAGATTCCCGTGCACAAGGGACCCAACCGGTCGATCGCGTTCGGCCCGGTGGATAGCGTGACGTTCGCGCCCGACGTGGTGATCGCGGCGGTGCATCCCACGGCCGGCATGATGCTGTACGAGGCGGCGGTTCGCGCGGGCGTGGCCGGAATGGCGGCAAGCATCCTGGGACGGCCCGGATGCGCGGCGGTCCCCATGGTGGAACAGAGCGGACAAGCGGCGCTGTCGTTCGGCTGCAAGGGCAACCGCACCTTCACCGGACTGCCCGACGGCGAGCTCTACTACTTCGTCCCCGGCGCCAAGTGGAACGCGGTCGTCGAGCAACTCGGCGCCATCCTCGAGGCGAATCGCGTCATGGAGGAACACTATTGCGGGAAGCGGGCGCAATTTCCCATTCTCGCTTGACGGGACGATAATAATTATCGTTTAATAGGAATTGTCATGCAGGAAACGCTCGCGCGCCGGATGGAGACTTTCCGGCGCGAGTGCGTGGAGCGAGGCCTCGCCGTCACGCATCAGCGCGCGGTGATTTACGAGGCGCTGGCCCGCTCCCACGATCATCCGACTCCGGAAGCGGTGTATGAAACCGTGCGGGAGAAGATCCCCTCGATCTCGCTCGCCACGGTTTACAAGAACATCCGCGCCTTCGAGGAGGCGGGGTTGTTGCGCCAAGTCACGCCCTTGCACGAATCGGTCCGGCTCGACGCGAATCTGAGCGATCATCACCACTTGGTTTGCCTGCGCTGCAAGTCGGTGACCGACCTCCCGGCGGATTCCATCGAGCCGGTGCGCGTGAAGGGCCGGCTGCCCACGCGTTTCCGGGTCGAACGTTTCAACGTGGAGGTGCTCGGGCTGTGCGCCCGTTGCGCCTCGTCCCAATAGTTATCCCAGCCAAGGAGAATCCATGTCCGCACTCAACGGAACCAGAACCCACCAGAACCTGAAGGACGCCTTTGCCGGCGAATCGCAGGCCAACCGCCGCTATCTGTACTTCGCCAAGCAGGCCGACGTCGAGGGCTACCCCGACATCGCGGGCCTGTTCCGCGATACCGCCGAAGGCGAGACCGGCCACGCGCACGGCCACCTCGATTACCTCAAGAAAGTCGGCGATCCGGCCACCGGCCTGCCGATCGGCGACACCTCCACCAATCTCGCCGCCGCCGTCGCGGGCGAAACGCACGAGTACACCGACATGTATCCGGGCATGGCCAAGGCCGCGCGGGAAGAGGGTTTCGGCGAGATCGCCGACTGGTGCGACACGCTGGCCAAGGCCGAGAAATCGCACGCCGGCCGCTTCACCCAGGGTCTGCAGTCGATCAGCTAGTGTCGCGGGGGGCGGCCCGCGCCGCCCCTCCACGCTTCACACGAATGGCAATCATCAAGGGCGAACCGACACCCGGGCTCACCTACGATCCCAACAATCCCGTCTACTGGGACCGCAGGGCGCTCGACGGCGAGATCGAACGCGTTTTCGAGATCTGTCACGGTTGCCGCCTGTGCTTCAATCTGTGCCCTTCGTTTCCCGCGTTGTTCAACGCCGTGGATGCCAACGACGGCGACGTGCGGAAGCTGACCGCCACGAACGCGAACGAAGTCACCGATCTCTGCTATCAGTGCAAGCTGTGCTACGTGAAGTGCCCGTACACGCCGGACGACAAGCACTCCTTCCAGCTCGATTTTCCCCGCCTGCTGATCCGCGCCAACGCGGTCCGCAAGAAGGAAGATCCGGGCGGCCTCCGGTCCCAACTGCGCACCGCGATGCTGACGCGTCCGGACGAGGTGGGTGAGATCGCCGGCATGACGGCGGGCATCGCGAACTGGGCGAACCGGCAGCCACCGCTTCGTTGGGGCATGGAACTGGCGCTGGGCGTGCACCGGGACAAGTTGCTGCCGGACTTCCACGCCGAATCGTTCGAAAGCTGGATGGTGCAGCAGGGCCAGCCCGCCGGCGACCCGCGTAAGGCGGTGCTCTTCCATACTTGCTTCGTCAACCACAACAATCCGGATGTGGGCAAGGCCGTTGTCGACGTCTACTCGCGGAACGGGATCTCGCTCGGATGTCCGCATCAGAATTGCTGCGGGATGCCGGCCGTGGAAGCGGGCGATATCGATCGCGCGAAATCGCTAGCGGCCGCCAACGTCGAGTCGTTGTTTCCGTACGTGGCCGATGGACGCAAGGTCGTCGCGATCAACCCGACGTGTTCGTACATGCTGCGCAAGGAGTACGGCGAGCTTCTCGGCACGCCGGAAGCGAAGGCCGTCGCCGCCGCGACGATGGACGTGGGCGAGTTCCTGTGGGCTCGCAAGCTGCAAGGCGAATTTTCCCGCGACTTCAAGTCGACGCCCGGCTCGATCGCCTACCACATACCCTGCCACCTCAAGGCGCAGAACATCGGCTTCCGTTCGCGCGACCTGATGAGGCTGATCCCCGGAACGCGAATCCGCATGGTGGAGCAATGCTCCGGCCACGACGGCACCTGGGCGATGAAGAAGGAGTTCTTCCCGCTTTCGATGCTTGCCGGCAAGAAGGCCTTCGACGAAATGAAGGACGTCGGCGCGGAGACGATGGCCACCGACTGCCCGCTCGCGGCGATCCAGTTCGATCAGGCGCTCGGCACGCGCCCCGAACATCCAATGCGGATTCTGGCGCGGGCCTATCGCGCCGATGGCTTTCCCACCCCCGTCGAACCCCCGAAAGAGTCCTGAACATGCTTCCCGTAAACTATTCCGAGATTTCGAACATCGCCGAGTATGAACTCGAGCGGCCCGCTTATCGCGAGGCCATGATGGCTCTGAAGGACCGCCGCCGCGTCCGCGTTGGCGATCACCTGACGTTTCTGTTCGAGAATCGCGACACGGTCCGTTACCAGGTGCAGGAGATGATGCGCATCGAGCGCATCGTGCGCGAGCACGACATCCGGCACGAACTGGAATCCTACAACGAACTGATCCCCGGGCCGGCCGAACTGTCGGCGTGCCTGTTGATCGAGTACGAGACGCCCGAGTTGCGGGGCGTGTGGCTCCGCGAACTGCTCGGACTCGAGAATCACGTCTGGATGCGGACGCCGGGCCACGAGCCGGTGCGTGGCCGCTTCGACACGCGCCAGATCTCCACCGACCGGATCAGTTCCGTGCAGTACGTGAAGTTTCCGCTGGGCGCCTCCGCCGCCGCGTTCGGTCCCGGCGCCCGCCTGTTCGCCGATCACCCGAAGTACACCGTGTCCGTCTCGCTGGACGAGGCGCGGGCGGCGGAGTTGCGGCTCGATCTGGCCTGACTCAGAACTTGAAGTGCAGGCCGAACTGAATGATGCGCGCCTGATTGCCATCCACCAGCGACGTGATCCGTCCGAACGTCCCGGCGCCGCGGCTGAGGTTCGGAAGGCCGAAGCTCGGCATGTTGGGGAAGTTCAGCATCTCGGTGCGGAACTGTAAATTGTAGCGCTCGAGGAAGGTCATGTCCTTCAGGATCGACAAGTCCATCGCCACCGATCCGGGACCGAAGCCCGAGATGCGGCCCGAGTTGCCAAAGGTGAACTGGGCCGGTTCGGCGAACGCCGCCGCGTCGAACCATCGCGTGGTGAAGTCGTTGCGCGACCTGCCGCCGGGCAGCTTCGGATCGCCCACCACGTTCGGCCGGTTCTGGGGCGAGAACGCATTGGTGCGGTTCACGTTCTCCGCCACTCCCCACGGCGCTCCGCTCCGGAATTCGGCGATGTAGCCGATCGTCCATCCGCCGGCCAGCCAATGCGCGGGTCCTGTCGAAGCCCAACGGCGTCCCTTCCCGAACGGCAGTTCGTACACCACGCTTGTGATCGATCGATGCGCGATGCTGTTACCGCTCAAACCGCGATCCAGCCGCCGGTTGTACACGTTCATGTAGGCGTTGCCCGCGCCACCGCCGATTTCGCCGCGCGACTCGGCGTCGTCGATGCCCTTGGCCCACGTGTAGTTGGTTTGGAAGTGCAGACCCGACGAGTAGCGTTTGTCCACCTTGATGTTCATGCCGTGGTAGTTGGAATTGCCCAACGGAGCCGCGATCTGCGTCACGTCGGTGAACTGCGGGAACGGTCTGCGCGCCTGCGCGTTACCCGGACCCATCAATTCCGGCCGCACCTGGTTCAGCGTCAGCGCGGCGGGAATCGCCAGCTTGTGTCCCAGCGTGGAAAGATAGCCGAGTTCCACCAGCATCTGCCACGGTAGCTGGCGCTGGATGTTGAAGTTGAAGTTCATCAGGTACGGCGTGGCGCGCCCCTTGGGATCGAAGTACTCGATCGAGTTCACCGGGGCCTGGCCCACGCGGACGGCGCCGAACCCCGCGGTCAGGTCGGCGTTGGTGGGAATCACGGCCGCCGGCATGCCGTCGCGCAACCGGAACGCCGGCGTCAGGCCGTTGTCGGGTGAAGTGAAGTTGCCGCGCCAACTGAAGCCGGTGATCGCGTTGGTGGGCACCGCCTGATCGTATTGGCCCATGTAGAGCAGCGCCGAGCCTCCGCGGATCACCCACTTGTCGCCGGCGCGCCACGCGAATCCGAGCCGCGGCGCGTAGTTGTTCCAATCGAAGTTGTGCGCGTACCTGGAGACTCCGTTGCGGCCGGAGAACGTCAGCGAGCCGGGCGTTCCCGACACCGGATTGATGGCGATGGGATCGAACGAATTCTGCCGGTTGTCGAACGCTTCCCGCCGCGGTACGTCGGTGTCCCATCGTAGGCCGAGATTGACCGTCAGCCGCTGGGTGACCTTCCAATCGTCTTGCACGAAGATGCCGATCGCGTCCATCCGGCTACGGATCGGGAAGACCTCGTTGATGTTGGCGGTCTGGACCCAACCGAGCAGCATCGACGCGGTCGAGTGCCCGGTCGCGACATCGTTGAAGCTGAAGACGCCGCCCGATGTGTTCCGGTTCAGATCGTCGTTCCGCGAATATCGATAGTCGATGCCCGTCTTCACGTTGTGGTTGCCCTTCACCCACAGCACGTGGTTCACCAGATTGATCCCGTGGATGGGGAACTGGATCCGTTCGTGGTTCGACCCCTCGCCGATCGTCGTGTATCCGCCTGTGGCGGTGACGCGCGGTCCGAACGCCGGATTCACGCCTTTCAGGCCGATTTGCTGGTTCAGGTTCGAGTAGGCGCCGCTGTTCAGGTTGACGAACTTGCGGCGGTCGAAATTGCCGCGGAACTCGTTGATCACCGTGGGCGCGAAATTGTGGAACCAGGTGCCGGCCACGTTGACGTAGTAGTTCTGGCGCCGGCGATGCACGGGGTCGGCGGCGGCGATGGGCCACACCGGCTGATCGGTCTGCCCCCCGTGGCTGGCGAGCACGCGCGCATACATGCGGTCCTTCTCGCCGAAGATGTGGTCCACGCGGCCGATGTAGGTGTTGGGCGGATCGGTGTTTCTCCCGTTGGCCTGGAAGTTCCCGTCTCCCGAGCCGCGGCCGGCCACATTCGGATCCGGGTAGAAGCTCGCGAACTTGGACCCGATCGGATCGAGCCTCGCCGCCGGGATGCGGTTGCCGGGGAAGGGAGTCCGGCCCGCCGCCTCGGGGTCGCGGACGATCGCGCGGCTCGCGGAGAAATCGCCCTGCCGCTCGGCCGCGGTGGGAACGCTGTGGATGAACGTCTGCCCGGAGACGGTGCGCCGCCCTTCGTAGTTGAAGAAGTAGTGCGTTTTGTCCTTGCGGATGGGACCGCCGATGCTCGCGCCGAACAGGTTGTACCGCAGCGGGGTCTGCGTCGCGGCGAAGAACGTGCGGGCGTCGAACGCGTTGTTGCGCAGGTACTCGTACGCCGACCCGTGGATCTGGTTGGAGCCGCTTTTGGTGGTCATCTGCACCACTCCGCCGCCGGTGCGGCCCAACTCCGCGGAGTAGTTGCTGACCGATACGCTGAACTCCTGCAACGACTCGATCGGTGGATCGAAGTTGAGCCCCTGATCGCCGATCAGCACGTTTTGCGCGTTGGCGCCGTCGATACGCCAGTTGGTGTTGTTGCCTCGCCCGCCGGCCATGGTGAAGTTCGATCCCGTGCCGTTCTGCACCACGAATCCGGTGAGCCGCGCCAACTGGGCCGCGCGCCGGTTGATCAGAGGCATGTTGACGATCGTGCGGTTGTCCACCACCGCTCCTACCGCGGAGGTCTCGGTTTGAAGCTGCGGCGCCGCCGCCTCCACCGTGACGCGCTCGGCCTGCGATCCCACTTCGAGAGACACGTCGATGCGCGGCTGTCCCCCGGTTTCGAGCGTCAGGCCCGTTTGGCGGTACGGCTTGAAGCCTTCTTTCGTTACGTCGAGCACGTATTGGCCCGGTTTGACGAGTGGAAGCGTGTATCCGCCTTCGTCGCTCGAGACCGCGGCGAATGTCTCACCGGAGGCGGTGTTGGACAGTTTGACGGCGGCGGCCGGAATCACGGCGCCGGTGGCGTCGTGGATCGAACCGGTAAGCGTGGCGAACTGGCTCTGCGCGAACGCTGCCGCGGAGAGAGCGAAGAACGAAACGAGGCGCATGGAGAACCCCCTGGAATCCAGACTTGCCTGGATTATACCAGCCCCGTCCGTCGGCTACAGCGCGCCGCTCGGCAACACGCCAGATTATCCGCTGGTCACGATCGTCGTGATCGCGATTCCTAGTCGTGCCGCCCGGTGAATGCGTGCCTTCGAAGCTTGGTTGACCGCTACCAGAACCGGTACCATTTCTTGCCAGGCTGACCGGGCTCCACCTTCCACACAGGCTGGCCATCGATCACCGCGCGAGGCGTGGTTACGGTGAGCCGCTCGGCGACGTCCTCGCCGTACTTGCGCGCCAGATGCTCGCGAGCGGGCTTCAGCGTCGGGGGCCGGTGTTCGATGTCGTGAGCGTCGCTGGCGATCACGTGAACCAAGCCGCGCGACATGAGTTCCTCGGAGAACTTCTGCGAGGACGAGCCGAACCGCCCCAGGAACGACGCCGCGGTTACCTGGATGAGACAGCCCATCTTGGCCCACGCCGCCAGATCCTCGATTTTCATTTGCAGCAGCCTGTTCCGCTCCGGATGGGTGATAATCGGCAGCATCCCCGCGCCGATGATTCGCTCGAAGATGGTGGCCGTGTTCTGGAAGATCCCGAAGTCGGAGAACTCCACCAACAGATACCCCTTGGAGTTGATCGAGTACTTGCGCGGATTGGCGATGGCGTCGGTGATGTTGTCGAACGACAGGTGGAAATCGCAGCCCTTGTGGATGCGAATGGCATCGCCCATGGCGGCCTGCAACTCGTCTACCCGCTGCGCGGTGACGTCGGCATGGAACTGGAATTCGGGACTGGCGTGGGGCGAAGCCACTATGTCCGTGGTGCCTTCGGCGGCCGCCATGCGGAGCATGGCCAAGCTGTCCTCGAGCGACTTCGCGCCGTCGTCCAGGCCGTAGAGGATATGGCTGTGGACGTCGATCAGATGAACATTTCCTCGTCCGATGTCGCCTGCGCCGGGCTGGGACGCTGGCCGCGCACGAACGCATGAACCGCCGCTCGCACGCCCGCGCCGATCGCGTTGATCTCCTTGGCCGGCCGCGACACCGTGTCGTTGAGTTGAACCACGGTGCCGTGCACGCGGCTAACCGTATCGTCCACCACCAGCTCGAATTTCTGCAACTGCGCCTTGGCGCGCGTGGCCGCGTCGCCGAGCACATCGTCGACGCGGGTCAACTGCCTTTGAGTGGTGTCGAGCACCGTCTTGACCCGCTCGGTCACATCTTTGATCTCCGCCCTTTGTTCGGCGAGCGTCGTCTGCGCGACCGAGAGAAAGTTCTCGGCGCGAGGCAGGAAAGCGTTCATCTTCTCCTGGATCGCTCGAAGGCTCTTCCAAATGCCGAGCACCATCCCCGCCATCACGATCATCATCAAGGCGGAAAGGCACACGGCCACCGTCATCACCGAGACCAACGAATCGGGCGCCATGCGGTGTGGCGCTAGACCCCTTCGTTCGCCAGATCGGCGGCGGGGGCGGCTTTCTTTTCACCGGTGGCTTCGCGATAGGCCGCTTTGCCGGCTTCCACCGCGCTGGCGAGCGTCTCTTTCTGGCGGCTCAACACGTCGCGTCCCCGCTCGGCGTAATCGCCCGCGCGTTCACGCAGTACTTCGCCGCGCCGCCGGATGAACACCTTCCCGTCCGACGCCTTGGACCGGATGATCCTCCGCGTGTCCTCGCCCGTCTTCGGCGCGAACATCACGCCAACCGCCACGCCCACGCCCAAGCCGAGAAAAAAGTACGATAACCGCTTATCTTCGTCCATGCGACTCCTTGTTTTGAGTGTACTCCAGTATCCTGGAGGATGTCAGCATGGCGGAACTTCGCAAACCACGCGTTCGACAACCCATGAACGCCGCGCGCCTATGGGAATACGCGCTCGGCGCGCTGGGCCGCCGTGCGCTCTCGGCCGGCGAAATCCGCCAGCGGCTCCACCAGCGCGCGGAGAACCAAGCCGACGTCGATGGAGTGATCGCCAAGCTACGGGAGTACGGCTATCTGGACGACGCCCGCTTCGCCGAGACGTTCGCCGCCTCCCGCCGCGAGAACGAAGCCCATGGACGCCAGCGCGTGGTCCGCGATCTGCGGCTGCGCCGGGTGGGCTCGGCCGACGCCGAGCAGGCAGCCGGCAAGGCATTCGACTCCACCGACGAAGTCGCCCTGATCGAGGAGCACCTGCGGCGCAAGTACCGGGGAGTGGATCTGGCGGCGAAGCTGGCCGATCCCGCCGGGCTCGCGTCGGCGTACCGGCGGCTGCGGTACGCCGGGTTCTCCGGGTCGAATGCGATCCGGGTGCTGCGCAAGTACTCCGACCGTGCGGAGTCGCTCGAGGACGATCCCTCGGACGCCGATTAAACTGGAGGCATGATCGACATCACGTGGCTCGGCCACTCGTTTTTCCAGTTGAAGCTTCCGGGCGGAGAAGTGCTGCTGCTCGATCCGTGGACCGGCAATCCGAAGTTCCCCTCCGGGCATTCGTTTCCGCGGGTGGACGCGATCCTGGTGTCGCACGGCCACTTCGATCACACGGCGAGCGTTGCCGCCCTGGCCGGCGAATCCGGCGCCAAGGTTGTCGGGATCTATGAGGTCTGCCAGTACTTCAAGTCGCAAGGCGTGGCGGAGATCGCGCCCATGAACAAGGGCGGATCGCAGATGGTCGCGGGAGTCAACGTGACGATGACGCACGCGCTGCACAGTTCGGGCGTGGAGGACGAAAACGGCCGGCTCGTCTACGCGGGCGACGCGGCGGGCTACGTGCTCCGGTTCTCCGATGGCCGCGCGCTCTACTTCGCCGGCGACACGGCGGTGTTCTCCGACATGGCGCTGATCGAGCGGCTCTACAAGCCGGAACTGGCGATCCTGCCGATCGGGGACCTTTTCACGATGGGTCCGGAGGAAGCGGCCCTGGCTTGCGAGATGCTGAAACCCGAGCGCGTGATCCCGATGCACTATGGAACTTTCGACGCGTTGACCGGAACGCCGGAGGCGCTGGCGGAACGGATTCGGAACGCGGCGGGGGCTCGCGTGTGGACATTGACGCCCGGCCAGCCGGTTTCCTGGTGATTTCCGTTGACTTGGGTTCCGGTTGCGTCATAATACAGTCATGTCGGGCCGATTTCAGGCTGTCGCTCTCCTGGCCGTCGCGCCGGGTGGGCTGTGGGCGCAGTTGGCGATGCAGTCGGGCGCGGCGCGGATCCACGGAACGGATCTGGCCGTCCTCGAGGCGGGCGAGCAGCGCAAGGACCTTCCGTGCGGAGTGACGCCGGACAAGGCGTTCCTCGGCTTCGACATGCGCTTCCACGCCGGGTTCGACGTCGCGGTGCCGCTTCGCGAATTGTCCGGCAACGAGAATCTTCTCACCATCCTGTTCCGCGTCACGCCGGACGATAACAAGGACGCGGTGCGCTACTTCACGCAAAAGATCCGCGTCCCGTCGATCGAGGAGGAGGCCAAGGGCGATGCCTACTTCGAGGGCGGGTTCGACATGGGCGAGGGAAAGTACCACGTCGATTGGTTGATGCGCGACCGGGCCGAGCGCGTCTGCGCCCATTCCTGGGAGGTGGACGCGAGCCTTCCGGGCAAGGACCGGCAGATCTCGGTGGTGGTGCCGCCCAATTCCGTCGAGCAGATGCACCCCGACCAATTCCAGCCCGAATCTCCGGTGCAGCGCGAGACCGCCGACCCGCTCCACGTGAAGATCGTCATGAACTTCGCGCCCCAGAAGGCCACCGCGTCGACGCTGCGGGCGACCGATCTGGCGGCGCTGGTCTCCATCCTCCGCACGCTGTCGCGCGATCCCCGCATCGGCAGGTTCAGCCTGGTGGCCTTCAACATGCAGGATCAGAAGGTGTTCCACCGGCAGGACGCGGTGGAGCGGATCGACTTCCCGATGCTCGGCAAGTCGCTGAACAACATCAACATCGGCACCGTGGATCTGAAACAGTTGGTGGTTAAGCACTCGGCCACCCAGTTCCTCACCAAGCTGATGGGCGATGAGTGCATGGGGAAGGACAAGACGGACGCCGTCATCTTCGCCGGGCCGAAGGCGATGCTCGACCAGAACGTGCCTGACGAGGAATTGAAAAAGATCGAGCTCGGCTATCCGCTTTTCTACATGAACTACATCCTCAATCCGCATGCCACGCCGTGGCGCGACGCCATCGGAAACGCGGTGAAATCGTTGAAAGGCGTGGAGTACACCATCACCCGGCCGCGCGATCTCTGGTTCTCGGTGAACGAAATGGTCGGGCGTATAGTAAAATTCAGAAACGGAAAGCACGTCGCTTCGGTCTCAACCAAGTAGGGGTACCTCGCAATGACCAGATGGTGGGCCACGGCCAGTTTACTGGCGATCACGATTCCGGTTCTGTCCCAAACCGTTCCCGGGCAGCCGCCGATCAACCGGCTGGCGCCCTATGTTCCTTCTCCCCAGAATGTCGTCGAGAAGATGTTGGAAGCCGCCCGGCTCAAGGCGGGCGAAACGGTGTACGATCTCGGTTCCGGCGACGGACGGGTCCTCATCACCGCCGCGCAGCGGTTCGGCGCCCGGGCCGTGGGCGTCGAGATTTCACCCAAGGAGGTGAAGGCCTCCCGCGAGCGAATCCAGCAGTTGAAGCTCGACGACAGGATCCAGGTGATCGAGGGCGATCTGCTGACCGCGGATTTCAGCGGCGCCGACGTGGTGACCATCTATCTGCTGACCACCTCGAACGAACTGCTGCGGCCGGCGCTCGAAAAGAAACTGAAGCCCGGAGCGCGGGTAGTTTCGCACGACTACCAGATTCGCGGTTGGACGCCGGTGGCGGTGGAAAAGATCGAGGCGCACCGGCGGGTGCATCAGCTCTACGTGTACGAGATCGGAAAGAAGTAGTCGTCAGCCGGCCGTGATCGTCCCCTTCAAGTACGGGACGGCGTAGCCGGCGATGAGGACGCGATCGCCGCGGTCCTCCACCCAGAGTTCCCCGCCGCGGGGCGACACCTGCAGAGCACGCATGGCGCGCTTGCCGAGGCGGCGTGACCAGTAGGGGGTAAGGGCGCAATGCGCCGAGCCCGTCACCGGGTCTTCCGGGATTCCGGCCGCTGGAGCGAAGAATCGCGATACGAAGTCGGCTTCGCCGCCCTTCGCGGTTACGATGACGCCTCGCCGGTCCAGCCGGGCCAGCACGGCCATGTCGGGCTGCAGCGACCGCACGTCGTCCTCCGACTCGAGCACCACCATGTAGTCCATCGCCGCCAGGACCTCGAGCGGCCGGACCCCCAGTCCGTCGATCAGCCGCTCGTGAGGCTGGCAACGCGGCATCGGGATGGACGGGAAGTCGAGGCACAGCCGGCCATCGGCCTCACGGGTGACGCGGAGCGCGCCGGACTTGCAATCGAACTCGACCGCGGCAGCGGAGTGGCCGGCGTACTCGAACAGCACGTAGGCGGAGGCGAGCGTCGCGTGGCCGCACAGCGCAACCTCCACGGTGGGCGTGAACCATCGAATCACGTAGCCGGCTCCGCCCGGCACGACAAAGGCGGTCTCGGCGAGATTGTTCTCTGCTGCGATCGCCTGCATCGTGGTTTCCGGTAGCCACTCCTTCGTCAAACACACGGCGGCGGGATTTCCGCCGAACCGGCGCCGGGTGAACGCGTCCACCTGCCAGATTGGGATCTCCATGATCTATCGTAACCTTGACTCATGCGGACCTGGATCGCGGCAGTGGTTCTGGCGGTGCTGCCCGCTTGCGGCGGGCCGGGTCCGGCGCGTCCGACGGGGTCGCCTACGACTCGCCGGCGGCGATCGAAATGCTGCGGCGGCTGCCGGCCTGGGGAGTCGACTCGATCGCGCTGGTTCCGTTCGGATTCGTTCGCCGCGCGCCGCTGCGCATCGTGGCGAACCCGCCGGGATCGTGGGAGAACGACGCCGGCATCGAGGCGCTCGCCAACGAAGCCCACCGGCTGGGCATGAAGGTGCTGCTGAAACCGCACCTCTGGCGGGTGCGCGATTCCGATGCCGCCACTCCGGAGGATCGCCGCGACTGGTTCGAACAATACGCGCCGTTCATCGAGCACAATGCCCGGCTGGCCGCCCGCGTCCGCGCGGATCTATTTTCGATCGGCGTCGAGTACCAGGCCTTCACCAAGGAAGACAAGCCCTGGCGCGAGATCGTGGCGCGCGTGCGGCGCATCTTCCCCGGGCCGCTGGTCTACTCGGCCAACCACGGCGACGAGTTCGAGAACATCGCCTTCTGGGACGCGCTCGACTACATCGGGCTCGACAATTACTATCCCCTGCCGGACGACTATTCGGTGGCGGCGGTGGTCTCGCGGATCGACGCGGTGCACCGCCGGTTCGGCAAGCCGGTGCTGTTCACCGAAGCCGGATTCCCGAGCGTCGCCGGCGCGAGAAAGGCGCCCTGGGAAGACGAGGTCGACAAGCCGCTCTCGCTCGACGAACAGGCTCGCTGCTATGAGGCGATCCTGGCGGGATTCGCCGGCAAGCCGTGGTTCCACGGCGTCTACTGGTGGAAGGTGGGCTCCAACGGATACGGCGGCGCCGGGAACCGCTCGATGACGCCCTGGGGCAAGCCGGCGATGGATGTGGTCAAGCGGTGGTATCTGGGTCCGCGAAAGTAGCTCAGTATTCGAACTGCACCAGCAACTGGACCTGTCGCGCGGGCAGGTTTTCCAGGGACCGGCGGAACGATGCCAGTCTCGCCCCGCCCGCCGAGTAATATTGGCTGACGCGCTCCGTATTGGTGTGATTGAGCAGATTGAAGCTCTCGACGCCGAACTGCAGGATTGCCCGGCCCTCCATCACCTTGATCGTCTTCATCGCCCGTAGGTCCAGGCTGACCGACGCCGGTCCCGGGAACGAATTACGCGCGAAACCGGGAGGGCGCGCCGCGATCGGGAACGCGCCGGCCAGTCCCGCGCCATCCACGGTGAGCGGGTTGACGGGCCGCCCCGATCCCGCCGAGAACACCGGCGCGAACGAGACGTCTTCCAGCGCGTCGACCGGCAGTTCGAAGACCGCGCTGGCCGCCAGACGATGGCGCTGGTGCTGGCGCGATAGCGACCAGTCGCGGCGGATGTCGAACGGATCCGCCGGGTGCTCGTCGAAATCGGAGCCGTCGTCTCGCGTGCGGCCGAAGTTGTAAGCGATCAGGTAGGCCAGTTCGCGGCTCATCCGCCGGTTGAGCGTGACGGTTGCGCCCGCGTATGCCGAGCGGGCGGTCTGCTCGAGTTCGTAGCGCGGCTGAAGAGCGCCGGCGGCATTGCGAGTCCGCGGCAGATGGAACCCGCGTATGTGGCTGGCTTCCACGCCGATCGAGGTGTCGTTGCCCAGTCCGTGTTCGAAGCCGGCCGTGAACTTGCGCGCGTGGGTGGATGGGAAATGGGCGGAGGTTCGGTAGGTGGAGGCCGGGAGTCGTGGAACCGGCGCCGATCCGGTTCCACGCGCGGCATCCCAGGCGCGAGCGGCGGCATCCCCGGCGGCGAACAGTTCGAAGGCGTGAACCCCGTCCTTCTGGATGGCGTCGTTGAGATAGGCGAGTGGATACCGGTCGTAAAAGAGCCCGAATGCCGCCCGCGCCACCAGTGGGCGGCGCGGCGAGGGCCGCCACGCCAATCCGAGGCGCGGCGCGGCGTTGTCAGAGGAGGGCGAGATCCCGCGCGGCATCCTCTGGCGTTCGAAGCGGAGACCGGTTTCGAGCATCAGGCCGGAGCGGATATCCCAGCGGTCCTGTAGCCAGACTCCCATCGGCAGTGTGCGAGGGTGGGTGCGCGGATCTCCGAACGCCTGCACGTACAGCTCGGGCCGGCCGGCGGCGAGCGCGGCGACCGTTGGGAACACGAAGACGCCGGCGAACCGGTTGCGCATCGACGCATCGAGAGCGACCAGGTGCAGATCCGCGCCGGCGCTCAGGCGGTGGCCGCGCGCGGCGTAACTCAGGTTCTCCACTACTTGATAGTGGCGTTCGGTGCGATCCGAATCCATGCCGGCGAACTGCCCGAACGTGGCGGCTCCGGGGATCTCCACCATCGGCCCCACGCCGTTCGGCCGCAGCTCCATCTCGCGTTTCGCGAACTGGACCCGCACGTCGTTCACCAGGCGCGGCGAGGCCACGCGGATCCAGTCGCCCACCAGCGAGTGATCGGTGGTGAGACTGCTTCCCTGCGCCGAGCGGTCGGCGAAGTTGGAGGGGCCTTGCACTTCACCGCGCACGCGCCCCCGCGAATAGGCGTGGCGGGCGGAAACGGCATCCTTGCCGCCGGCCTGCCAATTGAGCTTGAGCGAAGCCTCGGTTCCCCGCGCGCCGGTGGGATAGAAACCAAGAAGGGCGCCTTTGTAGGCGGCCGCGGCCTGTTCCGGTATGTTGGACCATTCCTCGCCCGACTCGCGTTCGTGCTCCACGGCGCCGGAGACGAACAGCCGGTCGCGGCGCAGCGGACCGTTCGCCGAAACGCCGGGCTGAATCCGGCGGAACCGCGCCTTACGTTCCGCGCCCGTGCCGGGCTGGCGCGCGTTCATCCGCTCGTGCTGGCCGAACAGCGTCAGGTCGCCGTGCCAGACGTTGACGCCGGAGCGCGTGATCATGTTGAGCAGCCCGCCCGCCGCTCCGCCCATTTCGGCCCCGCCGGCCGCGGCTGCGACGCGAAACTCCTGCACCATTTCCAGACCGACCGCGACCCGGTTGCCGCCCGTGGTTTCGTCCCGGTTGTCCAGCCCGTCAATCTGAATCGCGTTGTTGCGAGGCCGCATGCCGCCGAACGTGAAGCCGCTGTCGCCGAGCGGAGAGCGGACGCCGGTCATGGTGCGCTGCGAACTGGAGCCTGCCGACGGCGCAACCGCCGGCGCGGCGAGCACGAAGTTGAGGTAGTTCCGGCTGCGGGCGGGCGCTTCCTCGATCCGTTCGTAGCCGAGCGCCACGCTCGCGTTGACCGCTGTGGTATCGATGGCCTCCGGCTCCTCCTTGACCTCGATACTGTCCGTCGCGGCGGCGGGACGCAGTTCGAACCGCTGGCTGACCACTTGGCCAGCGGAGAGGACAAAGGGCTTCACCGTCACCGGGGCGAATCCGGCGGCCTCGAGACGAACGGTGTAGGTTCCCGGCGAAAGCCCTGCCACCGAGAATCGCCCATCGAGCCCCGTGGAGACGGATCGCGCGGCGGACGTATCCGGATTGCGAACGGTCACCCTGGCGCCGGCCACGACCGCACCGCTCGCGTCCACCGCGGAGCCGGCCACCGCGCCGGTGGACCGGTTGGTTTGCGCCGCCGCGGCAAGCAGCGCGAGGAAGAGCCCGAAGACGAAGCCCAAGAATCAGGATATCGCGGAGGGATCGCCGCGCTTCAGGCGAGCAGTTCCTTCACCACGCGGCCGTGAACGTCGGAGATCCGGAAATCGCGGCCGCTGTAGCGGTAGGTCAACCGTTCGTGATCGACGCCGAGCAGGTGCAGTACGGTCGCCCAAAGGTCGTAGACGGTCATCGGATTCTCGATCGCGTGATAGCCGAGGTCGTCGGTCTGCCCGTGGATGAAGCCGCGCTTCACGCCGCCGCCCGCCAGCCAGATGCTGAATCCGTAGGGATTGTGATCGCGGCCATCGTCGCCTTGGGCGAACGGCGTGCGGCCGAATTCGCCCGCCCAGACGATCAGCGTCTCGTCGAACAGACCGCGCGACTTCAGGTCCTGGATCAGGCCGGCGATGGGTTGATCCACATGGAGCGCCATGTCCTGGTGGCCCCCCTTCAACCCGTTGTGCTGATCCCAGGGATTGCCGATCTGGCCCTTGTCGGCTTCGCGCATCAGGCACGTCAATTCGATGAAGCGGACGCCGCGCTCCACCAGGCGGCGGGCCAGCAGGCACTCCTTGCCGTACGCGGCGGTGGCCGCGTTGGGCGAGTCCATTCCGTAGAGCCTCTTCGTTGCCTCCGATTCGCCGCTCAGATCCATCAGTTCCGGAACCGCGCCTTGCATGCGGTACGCGGTCTCGTAGTTGCGTATGGCGGCTTCCACGTTGGGATCGGCTCCCGCGCGATGGAGGTGAGCGCGATCCATCGACGCCACGAAGGCCAGGCGGCGGCGCTGGGCGGCATCGTCTTCCTTGGGTTTGATGTCGTGGAGCGGCTCGTCGCGTTCGGGATAAAAGACGGAGGCCTGATAGTCGGACGGTAGAAAGCCGCTTCCGAACATGCCGATGCCGCCCAGCGGAATCCCGCCGCTGGCGAGCACCACGAAGCCGGGCAGATTCCGGTTCTCGCTGCCGAGTCCGTAGGCGATCCAGGCGCCCGCGTTGGGGAAGCCGAGGAATGGCTGGCCGGTGTGAATGAGGAAATTGGCTTGGGCGTGTTCGTTGCCAGTGCTCGTCATGGAGCGGATCACGCAGAGATCGTCGGCGCGCCGCGCCACGTGCGGGAACAGTTCGCTCACCGGGATGCCGGACTGGCCGCGGTTGGCGAACTTCCATGGGCTCGGCATGATGCCCTTGTTGTTGTTGAACATGGTCGGCTTCACCGGCACCGGCATCGGTTTGCCGGCGTCGCGGGCCAGACGCGGCTTGGGATCGAACGAATCGATGTGGGACACGCCGCCAGACATGAAACAGAAGATGACGCTTTTGACTTTGGGTGCAAAGTGCGGCGCGCGGGGTCCCGCGTCCGCCGCGGCGAGCCCGGCGAACGCCGTCATGCCGAAGCCCGTGGAGGCGCGGCGGAGCAGATCGCGGCGGGAGAGTGCGCGTCTCATCGCAGGTACAGGAACTCCTTGAAGTTGAAAATCGAGTGCGCCAGGTCCTTCCACGCGCCGCGGTCGGACATCGGGTTCGAACCTGGCGCCGCGCATTGTGCCACGTAGTCCGCCGCCGAGGCGATCTCTTCCGCCGAAGGGCGGCGTCCCAGCGCGCGATAGAGCATCCGCTCGACGCGGTCCTTCACCGAGACCGAGCCATCGGCGGCGATGCGGTCCGCCCATTTCGAAGCCTGATCGACGACGAACGCGTCGTTCATCAAGGTCAGCGACTGCGCCGGAACGTTGGTGGCGTCGCGTTGTCCGCGTGTGCTGGTGGGCTTGGGCGAATCGAACGCCTCCAAAAACGGATTCTGCGCGTTGCGTTTGATCCGCTGGTAGACGCCGCGGCGGCGCGCGCCATCGAGCGGTCCCACTTTGCCGCCGCCCTCGGTCTTGCCGGAGTAATAGACGTCGATGCCGGGGCCATACATGGAGAGGTCGAGGTCGCCGGATGTGGCGAGGATGGAGTCGCGCAGGGATTCGGCGGGAAGACGCCGCGTCCGCGCATGTTGCAGGAGAACGGCGGTTTCCGCTGGGCCGCGCGAACTCAATTGGTAGACGTTCGAAGTGACCATCAGCCGGATCGCCGACTTGATCGACCAGCCCTGCTCCACGAACCGCGTGGCCAGATAGTCGAGCAGTTCCGGGTGCGAGGGACGCTCCCCGTTCTTGCCGAAATTGTCGACCGTGGCGACCAGGCCGGCGCCAAACAAGCGTCCCCAAACGCGATTGACCATCACGCGCGCGGTGAGCGGGTTCTTCGGGTTCGCGATCGCATGAGCGAGTTCCAGCCGTCCGCTCGACGGAGCGTCGCACCGTTGGCCGCCCAGCGCCTCGAGGTACCTTCGCGGCACGGCGGGACCTGGGCTGTTGTGGTTGCCGCGAACGAAGAGCGGTTGATCGAACGCGGTGCCGGTCATCGCTCCGGGCGAGCGGAGGGGAACGGGGATCTCCGCCTCCAGCCGGCGATAACGCTCGATCAGCGGCGCAACCGAAGGCACGTCCTTCAAGGTGTTCGGGAGCCAGCCGTTGCGCACGAAGAAATCGAGGTACTCCGCCTGCGCCCCCGTCAGGCGGCCATCCCTCCACGCGGCGATGCATTCGCGCAGCACCGCCATGTAGCGGGCGGCGAGTTGCGCGGGCGAATCCGGCGCGGGTCCGTCGAAAAGCAGCGCCGCCGGCGGGGAGTTCTCAACCGGCGGTTTAGCGCCGTCGTGGAAGACGACTTCGGCGATGCCGAAGTGAGACCGGCCGTCGGTGGGCTTCTGTTCCAGTTCGGCGGGCGAGCCTCCGAACGCGCGCGGCCGGTCGTCGAAGGTGGCGAGTTCGATGTAGGCGTGCGAGCCCTTCCGGTACGCGGTGTCGAACCGAATCCAGTGCATCGTGTCGTTGGTCAGGTTCGCGGCGGGATAGATGCCGCCGGCTCCGAGCGCGTAGTTCTCCACCACCAGCCGGGCCCAAGCCACGTTCCCCCCCAGCACGCAAATCGAGATCGAATCCGACTCGACCACGAAACGCGGCGACTGCAGAACGGCGCTGTGCTTCCGCGAGATCAGATGCGAGTAGACGCCCGCCGGATAGATGCCGTTGATCAGGCGGGGGCCCTCGGGGTGCACGAAGAATTCTCCGGCGGCGGAGGGGCCGTCCGGTAGGCCGTTGCCGTGGCGAAACCAAGCCGCGTAGTCTTTCCCCCGGAGATCCCATACGCGGCGGATTTCCCCGTGTCCGGCAGCCTTGCGCGGCATGCCGGCCGCGCGCGGCCACGCTTCGCGGAAAGTGTGGACGCTCAGGTCCTTCAGGTCGCGCCAAAGTTGGAGAGGGCCGTAGCTGGGTTCCTCTCCCTTCTTCGGGGCCGCCCCTTGCCGCGGCGGCAACTCGCGCGACAGGTCCGGCTTCGCGTCGAGCCACGCCCGCGCGAGTTCGGCGCGGATCTTGCCCCGCAACTCGCCAAGCTCGGCGCGGTGGATATCGATCCGGTCGCGCGCATCGATGGTGACCTGTCCCGGACGCGTGCTCGCCAGAATCCCGTAGAGAGCGTAGAAGTCCTTCTGCGTGATGGGATCGAACTTGTGGTCGTGGCAGCGCGCGCACGAAACGGTGAGACCCTGGAACGCTTTCGACAGCACATCGATCTGGTTGTCCACCACCTTGACCTGGTCGTCGAGCGCGTCAACGGGAACATACCCGTACTCGACCATGCGCAGGTGCGCGGTTCCGAGGATCGATTCGTTGACGCTCCCTTTCGCGTCGATGCGAGGCCGCGGTAGCAAGTCGCCGGCCAGATGTTCGCGAATCAACTGGTCGTAGGGAACGTCGGAGTTCAGAGCGCGGATCAGGTAGTCGCGGTAGCGCCAGGCGAGCGGCAAATCGAAGTCGCCCTGGCTTCCGTGCGACTCGGAGTAGCGCACCAGATCCATCCAGTGGCGCGCCCAGTGTTCGCCGAAGCGCTGGGACCGAAGCAGCCGCTCGACGGCATCGGAATAGGCCTCGGGGCGGGTATCGTTGGCGAAGCTCTCGAGTTCTTCGGGCTTGGGCGGAAGCCCGGTGAGATCGAACGTAAGGCGGCGCAGCAGCGTGCGGCGATCCGCCGGCTCGGCGGGCGCGAGCTTGGCTTGCTCCAGCCGGCGCAGGATGAACGCGTCCACGGGCGTTCGCACCCAGGCGCGATTCGCGACCACGGGTGGCGTGGGATTGGCGACAGGCTGGAACGCCCAGGCGTCCCTGGCTCGCTCGACGACGCTCTTCGATTGCGGCGCGGCGGACTCGGCGGGCCACGGCGCACCCTCGCCGATCCAGGTCTCGATCGCGTCGATCTCTTCCGGCTTCAGTTTGGCTCCCGGCGGCATCTTGGGACCTTCGTGCCGGATCGCCTTGACGAGCAGGCTGGCGGCGGGATCGCCGGGGACGATCGCGGGTCCATGGGCGCCGCCGCGCAGGATCGCCGCGCGGGAGTCCAGGCGCAGACCCGCATGTTCGGTCTTGGCGCCATGGCATCCTTGGCAGATCCGCGCCAGCACCGGGCGCACGCTGGTTTCGAAGCGCTCCAGTCCGGCGGGCTGGGCGGCCAGTAGGAAGGGCGAGGAGAAGGCGAGCGCGCGCGACAAAAACCGCATGATCGTGTGGAGGCGTTCGGTGACCATTATAGTTCCGGGCCGCGGCGATCGTACTGCCGGCTGCGCCGGTCCTTGCGTCAGTTCATCGAGTCGAACACCTTCACGCCGGCCGCGGCGATCTGGGCGTCCTCGAACGATTGGACGCCGCTGACGCCGATGGCGCCCACCACCACGCCGTCCTTCATGAGCGGAATGCCGCCCTCCACGGGCAGAGCGCCGGGAAGCCGCAGAATGGCCTGGCGGCCGCCTTTCAACGCGTCCTCGAAGGCCTTGGTGGGACGTTTGAACTTGACCGAGCTTCTCCCCTTTTCGACGGCGACATCGATGCTTCCGATCTGGGTTCCGTCCATGCGCTGCAGGTAGACGAGGTTACCTCCGTCGTCCAGAATCGCGATCACCACGGTCCACTTGTTCGCGGCGGCTTCCTTCTCGGCCGCGGCCGCGATCTGCTTGGCGGCGGCGAGAGTCATCGACTTCTTGGAAGCCAGTTGCGCTATCGAAACGGCGGCCATCGACACGCAAAGGGCCGCCAGAAAGAGGGCTTTTCTCATGCAGTCGAGCGTAGCACAGGCAGCGCCGGATTCCAGGTGGATCAGTTAGCGGCTTTCTTCCTCCTGGCGATCAGCAAACGCTTGCCTTCGCTCTTCGACCACGCGCAGAACGCGGCGATGTCGGCCTTGTTCAGCTTGGCTTCGCTGTGCAGGAAGGCGTAGTCGGGTTTGGGCATACGGCCCACCGTGACGTCGGAGCAGGAAGCGGCCAGCATGCCCACCGCGAGCTCCAGTTTCTTGCCCGCGCCGTCGGACCAGCGGGAGAAGTTCATGATCGAGCGCGCCTTTTCCACGTCGCGCACGATCAACCAGGAAACCGGCGCCACGCCCGAATACCAGGGCCACCTGGTCTCGTCGGAGTGGCAGTCGCGGCACGAGCGGTCGAGAATCGTCTTGACGGGCGGTGAAACTTCCAGGTGGCTCTCGATCGTGGCCTCCGGGCGCGCCGGCGGATTCTCACGAGGATAGACGGGGACCAGTTGCAATACCAGAAAGACGGCGCCCGCCGCGCCGGCGACAGTCTTCGCACGGACCATTGCCGCGGTACGCAAGCACGCGGCGGGCCAATGCGGGTCCGGCTGAGATTCCAGAGCTTGGCGTGGCGGCGGCGCGCGAACTGGGTGAAGTCGCGCCACGATTAGGGTGAGGCGCCCCAGCGGCGCCAGGCGGCCGGCATTCGGGTTCTAATGAGACATGGGAAGAACCGGCATGGTGGCCGTCCTGGCGATCGCGCTCGCGGCGGTGGCGGAGGCGCAGTTCGAGCGGCGCGAGGTGGAAGCGAGCATGGCGGCCACGTTCAAGGGACCGGCCGGCGCGATACGCAAGGGAAAGCTCGAATTGGAAGTCGACAATGAAAACACGATGGTCTTTCAGCTCTCCCGCAAGACGAAGTACTTCGACGGGGACAAGGCCGCGAAGGCGGCGGACGTGCTTCCCGGCGTACGGCTGACGGTGGATGGCCGTCGCGCCGCCGACGGCGTGTTGGAAGCGGTCACGGTGCGGATCGAGCGGGAGAAGCCCCGGTCGCGCACCGTACAATAGCGGCATGAGGCCATTCGTCGCGTTGATTGTTGCCGCCGCCGGAATGGCACAGTCCGGTCCGCCGGTTTCGCCTCTTGCCCGATATCTGGAGTTGACGCCGGAACAGGGCGCCACGATCGCGCGGAACGGCTCCGAATATTCGGCGTTCGCGACGCAGCGGTTCCAGCGCTCCGCGCAGGTGCAAGGCGAACTCACCGCCGAAATGTCGCGGGATCCTCTCGATCCGCTGGCCCTGGGAGCGCGCTTCGTCGAGATAGAGACGATCCGCCGCGAGATCGCGGCCGCCGGACAGACGCGCGCGGAAGCCAATCGCCGGTTGATGACTGCCGCGCAGCAAGCCAAGTTGCGCGTCCTCGAGCAGTCGCGCCGTCTGCGCGCGCTGGCGCAAGAGGCCGTCTGCACCGGGTTGCTCGACGATACCGCCGGCGAGCTTCTAGCGGGAGCAATCACGGCGGGCGGCTTCGCCGGTTTGCTGGTGGGCTCCTTCGTTCCGTCATCGAGATTCGCGCTCTCGTTCGTTCCACAATACTGCTACTCGCCAGGACCGCCGCTCGCCATCTCTCTGTACCTCGACCTGACGGATCGCCAGGCCGGGTCCATGGCCGCGGCCGTGGTGGACTTCGGACGCTGGCAGGAATCGCGCCTGCTTCGGTCCCAGCAGGTGCAGGCCGAGATCGACGAGATCACCGGAAGTCAGATGCCCGGCGCGGCGGACCTGGGCTTGCGGTATGCCGAAATCGAGACCATCCGGCGCGAGATTCGCGCCGAGCAAGCCCGCACGGGCGCGAAGATTCGGGATGTTCTCGCCGCGCCTCAGAAGGACCGGATCAAACCGGTATCGGATGCGCTCTCACTCGCCGGGGCGGCGTCGCAAGCGGAGTGCGAGGGGCTGATCGACCCAGGGCCGGAGTCGCTGTATCGCTCCGGAGGTTTCGCCTTCAGCGGCATCGCGCTTTTCTCTTGCGGGCTGCCGGGGATTCGATAACCCAGTGATTTGGGCCGGCGCCGGCTCTACGTGTGCGTGCCCGGAGCCTCGTGCCCCGTCTTCTCCACGTACTCGACATAGGAACCCGGGTAGACCAGCGGTTCGCGATCCGCGCCGCTATCGCCGCCGAGTTCGAGCACCCGCGATCCCAGCCCGCGCAGAAACGTACGGTCGTGCGAGACGAACAGCATCGT
>SYLY01000346.1 GCA_005808475.1 Acidobacteriota bacterium | reverse complement strand
CCGGCGAAGCTCAACATCCACGGGGGGAGCATCTCGATCGGCCATCCGTTCGGCATGACCGGGTCGCGGATGGTGGGGACGCTGGCCAACTGGATGGGGCGCGGTACGGCCCGGTACGGAGTGGTGACGATGTGCGTCGGCGGGGGACAGGGAGCCGCCGCGCTGTTCGAGAAGTGTTGAAATCCTAAACTTCCAGGGCCAGCCCGCCGATGTCTCTTGCATGGGAAATCTCGAGCGGTCCACCGCTCTATTACTAGCCGCGGCAGCCGCGTGGGGACAGGCCACGAACGCGAATGCCAGCGCGGAGAAGAAGTCGTTCCTCAAGGGGATCAAGGTCAGCGGGTTGATGGACAGCTACTACGGCTTGAACTTCAACCATCCGGCCTCGAAGGAGAACTCCCTCCGGAACTTCGATATCAAGAACAAGCGCTACGATTTGAACTACGGACGCATCTCATTCGAGCGTTCCGCCGAGCCGTTCGGGTTCCGCGTGGACGCCGGTCTGGGCACCGCGACCAAACTGCTGCACGGCAACGAACGGGCGTGGAAGGGCGCGCGGTACATCCAGCAAGCCTACCTCAGCTACAAAATCAAGCAACTGCATGGGGCGCAGGTCGACTTCGGCAAGTTCAACACCAGCGCCGGGGCGGAGGTGACCGAGACCCACCTCAACTGGAACTACTCGCGGTCTTTCCTGTATGCGAACGGCCCGTACTACCACTTCGGCTTGCGGACTACCGTGCCGGTCAACAAGTACTTCACGGCGGGCTGGCAATTGGTGAACGGCTGGAACAACATCAGGGACAACAACAGCGGCAAGACGATGGGATTCACCGGAGCGCTGACGGTCGGCAAGTTGTCCTGGTTCAACACCTACTACACCGGGCCGGAGAAGGTGGACACCACCGAGGGCCGGCGTTCCTTCTATGACACGATCGTCGCCTACAACCCCACGGGGAAGTTGAACTTCCTGGTGAACTTCGACTACGGCCGCGACAAGCGGATCGGCGCCGGCGAGGATACGTTCTGGGGCGTGGCCACTTCCCTGCGCTACAAAGTCACCGAGCGCTTCTACCTGAGCCCGCGCTGGGAGTACTATCGCGACCGGGACGGCTTCATCACCGGCACTCCGCAGGCGCTGCGCGAGTTCACCGGCACCGCCGAGTTCAAGCTGACCGGCCACATGTTCACGCGCGTGGAGTTCCGGCGAGACTGGTCGTCGACGCCGTTCTTCGATCGCGGCAACCTGCGGATGAACTATCCCAACCAGATGACGGCGACGGTCGGGCTGGTCGCGGTCTACGGCGGCGACCACTAAACAAGGCCTGAACGGGCGAAAGCGTCAGGGGCCGGGTTTCCGGCCGATGTGTAGCGCAACGACTCCGAACGTCATGCGCGTGAACGACACATCGGCGAACCCGGCCACCCGCATTTCCGACGCCAGTTCGTCCGCCCCGGGAAACTTGCGCACCGAATCGGGCAGGTACTTGTAGGCATCCGGATTCGGCGACAATGCGGCGCCGATCCGCGGCAACACCTTCAGCGAATAGAACTCGTAGAAGCGCCGGAACAGCGGGTTCTGGGGAGTCGAGAATTCGAGGATGGCCGCCGTTCCACCCGGTTCGAGCACCCGCAGCATCTCGGCGAGACCCTTCCGGTAGTTGACGAGATTGCGGAATCCGAACGCGCAGGTGAGAAGCCCCGCCGAGCTTCCGGCCAGCGGCAGCCGCAGCGCATCCGCCTCGAAGACGGGCGACCGCAGTCCTTTCCCCGCAACCTTCGCGGACGCCTGACGCAGCATCTGGTGGGAGAAGTCGCTGCCCATCACCCTCGCTCCGGCCGCCTTGCCGAGCGCGATCAGCAGATCGCCGCTGCCGCAGCAGAGGTCGATCGCCAGCGCGCCGGGCCGCGTCAGAACCGCGCGCAGGGCTCGAACGGTCCGCCAACGCCAATACTTGTCGACGTTCATCGACAGGACGTGATTGAGCAGGTCGTACCGCGGGGCCACGCCATCGAACATTCCGCGCACCCACCGCGAGATTTGCTCTTCGCCCTGAACCCCCGCCGGCGCCGCGCCGCGAGCGCTCATGCGGCGGGCGCCAGTTCGGCCAGCGACCGCGCGGTGGCCTCGAGCACGATTTCCTCGTCGACACCGCTGACGATCCGCGTGGCGCCGATACCTTCCGCCAGGACAAAATGCACGCGCCCCTGGATGGTCTTCTTGTCGCTGCCGAGCCGCGCGACCAGCGCCTCCGCCCTCACCCCCGCCAACGAGGGGATCGGCCCATAAGCGCCGATGCATTCGATGATGCGCCCATGCGTCCCGGCGTCCAGCGCGCCCAGCCGCAGGCTCAAATGGGTCGCGGCGCGCATGCCGAACGACACCGCTTCGCCGTGGAGCAGCCGCGAATAGGCGGTCTCCGCCTCGAGCGCGTGGCCGATCGTGTGGCCGAAATTCAGGATTCGCCGCAGGTCGCCTTCCTTCTCGTCCGCCGAGACCACCTCGGCCTTGATGCGCACCGACTCGGCGACGATATCGTCGACTACGTGGGGCTCGAGCGCCAACACGCGCCGCCAGTCGAGCGCCATGATCTCGAAAAGCCGGCGGCTCCGGATGATGCCCGTTTTCAGCACTTCGTATAATCCGGCGCGATACTCGCGTTCGGGCAGTGTCGTCAGCACGGCCGGGTCGATGAGCACCGCCCGCGGCTGGTGGAAGGCGCCGACGAGGTTCTTGCCGCCCCGCAGGTTCGCGCCAGTCTTGCCGCCCACCGCCGCGTCCACCTGCGCCAGCAGCGTGGTCGGAACCTGAATCACCGGTACGCCGCGCATGAAGATGGCGGCCAGGAAGCCACCCAGATCGCCTACGATACCGCCTCCGAACGCGACGACCAGACTCGACCGGTCCGCGCCCTGGGCAAGCATCTGATCCGCCAGATCCTCCACTTCGGCGATGCGCTTGCGCTCCTCGCCGCCTGGAAAGAACAGCGGATGGAAGGCGCGCTTGCCCAGGGCATCGCGCAGTTTCGGACCATGGAGGTCCCACACATCCTCCGTGGTGACCACGAAGATCTTGCCGGATTTCGGGGGCAGATGGAGGTCGGCTTGACCGATCGCGCCGCGCTCGACGACGCACGGGTATTCGGCTCCCGGCGTCCGCACGGTGAAGGTGGGCATACACAAGTTGTAACATGGGGACATCTCGACCCCCATCTCCCCCTCTCTTTCGCCAGATTTCCTGGTCATCGGCGCCGGCGTCGCCGGGCTGCGCGCCGCCATTGAGCTGGCTCCGGCCGGCCAGGTGCTGGTGCTCGCCAAGGACAAGCCGAACGAATCGTCGTCGCAGTACGCGCAAGGAGGAATCGCGGCGACCGTGAGCGACGACGACGAGGTCGAACTCCACGAGCAGGACACCATCGCCGCCGGCGACGGGCTGTGCGAACGCGAGGCGGTGCGAACCCTGGTCCAGGAAGGGCCCCGCGCGATCGAGGAACTGCTGGGATGGGGCGCGGCGTTCGACCGCGATGGCGCCAAGCTGAGCTTCGGCCGCGAGGGCGCCCATTCCCGCAACCGGATCCTGCACGCGCAGGGCGATTCCACGGGCCGCGAGATCCTGCGCTCGCTATGGCAAAAGGCGACATCGTTCCCGAGCGTCCGCATGGTGAGCTTCACCGCGATCACGGAACTGCTGGAAGCCGATGGCGCCATCGCCGGCGCGCTCACCTACGACGCCTGGACGGGAAAGTCGGAGGCGATCTCGGCGCGCGCGGTGTTGCTGGCGACTGGTGGGCTCGGCCGCGTTTACCACGCCACCACGAACCCCGATGTGGCCACTGGAGACGGGATCGGCCTTGCCTACCGGGCGGGCGCCGTTGTGAGCGATATCGAGTTCGTGCAGTTCCATCCCACGGCGCTGCAACTGCCGGGCGCTCCCTGCTTTCTGCTATCGGAGGCGTTGCGGGGGGAAGGAGCCTACCTGCGGAACGCGGCCGGCGAGCGGTTCATGCACCGGTACCACGAACTCGAGGAATTGGCGCCGCGCGACGTGGTGTCGCGCTCGATGGTTCTCGAAATGCGGCGGACCGGCAATCCCTCCATCTTCCTGGACCTGACTCACCTGCCGGAGGAAAAGGTTCGCCGGTTCCCTCGCATCCACGAGACGTGCCTCGGCTATGGGATCGACCTGTGCAAGCAGGCCGCCCCCGTGCATCCGGCGGCCCACTACGCGATGGGCGGAGTGCGCACCGATCTTCGCGGACGCACGAGCGTGGAAAGGCTGTTCGCGGCGGGCGAGGTGGCGTGCACCGGCGTGCACGGCGCGAACCGGCT
>SYLY01000345.1 GCA_005808475.1 Acidobacteriota bacterium | reverse complement strand
GCCGGCCGCGCGAACACCCCCTGGCCGATGGCTCGTATGTGAGCCGGATCTACCGCTCGGAGCGCGATCGTCGGCACCAGCGCGACGCCGTGACCGTACGGGTCATCGAGTACCGGCTGGACAGCGTGACCGAGGCCGAGCCGATCGATCAACTGGTGACCAGTCTGCTCGACCCCGCGCAGGCGCCGGCCACCGAACTCGCGGCCCTCTATCACCAACGCGGGGAGATCGAAACGGCCCTGGCGGAACTGAAGACCCACCTGCGGGGCGCCACGATCGTCCTGCGCAGCAAAACCCCAGACTTGGTCCGACAGGAGTTTTACGGGCTGATGATAGCGCACTTTGCGGTCCGCGGGTTGATGCACGAGGCCGCCCTCAACGCGGATACCGATCCCGACCGGCTCTCGTTTCTGCACGCGGTGCGCGTCGTCCGGCGCACACGGCCTCGCGTCGTCGCTATTCCCCCCTCAGGACCACGCCGCGTTTCATGAGGCCGTGCTGCGCGAACTCCTCGAGGACCGCGTGGCGTCCAGCCGTGGTCGGCGCAACCCGCGTGGTCTCCAGCGCAAGATGAGCCACTTCCCCCTGTGCCCTCGTCACGCCAAGCCCCTCAAGTCGATCAACATCGAAACAGCCATCAGGATCATTAAGTGAAGAGTATTGAGGCTAACGCGGTCGGGACGTTCGGCACGATCGGGCGGAACACTTACTACGGGCCGGGGATCGCCAACGTGGATCTCGGCTTGGCGAAGGACTTTCGCGCCAACGAGCGGTTCGTGACGACGTTCCGCTTCGAGATGTTCAACGCGTTCAACCGCATGAATCTGGGGAATCAGACGACGGCTCAGAACAACGCCAACTTCATGCGCATCACGAGCGCGAGCGATCCCCGGATTCTGCAACTCGCTTTGCGGCTGGTGTTCTAGCCTAGCCTGGCGCGCGGAGGATCACTGTTCCAGCGCCGCCGCTTCGGCCTCGCGGCCCAGCGCGCGGAGAGCCGCCGCGTGCGTGCGGACCAGCATCTCCGCCGGCTTGCCGGGACGTACCGCCGACTCGACCAGCCGTAGCGCGCGGGCCGGGTCGCGCAGTTCCGGCGCGCCGCACTCCAGCAGCGCGGAAGCGTGGCGGCGCAGGTCTTCCACGGCCGGATCGCGCGCCGTCAGCCGGTCGAACTCGCGCAGGGCGGCGCCGCAATACTCCGACGCTTTGGCGGAGTCCCCCAGCTTGGCGTAGGTCCGCGAAAGGCTGTCCTTGTTCGTCGCGGCGTTCGACCGGTAGCCCGGTTGATCGGTGGCCGCCAACAGCGAACGCCACGCGCTTTGCTCCTCGATTTGGGCGGCGAGCAAGGCGTGGTAATCGCCGCCGCGCTCCAGAACCGAATTGCGGCCGTTGAGATTCACCGCCAGCGACAACTTGGCTCGCGCGTTGGCGGGATCGGCTTCGGCGAGTTTGCGCGAGATGCCCACTGCCTCGTTCGCCGGAGCCAGGGCCTCCGCCGGACTGGCGGTGGACGCCAGACCCATGGCGAGCGTGTTCAACAGCGATGCGCGGGCGCGCAGATTCCGCGGATCCCCGCGTTGTGCCGGGGACAATTTGTCGTTCTCCTCCAGCCCGGCTCGATAGGCTCGAATCGCGCCCGGCATGTCGCCGGTGGTTTCCCGGCACGCGCCGATTTTGTACTGAAGCACTCCGTTGGAGATCTGGCGCTTGCCCTCCGGATCCGCCTTTTTGATCGCCTCGAGATCCACCACGGCCCGCTCGAAGACGACCAGGCCTTGAGCGGCGTCGGTTTCGATGAAGAAATCCCCGAGCGTCGTTCTGACCGCCAGCGCCTCCAGCATCAGGTCGAGACTGCCCTTGCGCGCCGGATCCGCCGAGTCCAGCAACGCGACCGCTCGCGCCAGTTGCTTCTCCGCTTCCGCTCTCTCGCCCTTGGCCCAAAGCGTCCTCCCCACGTTCCGCAGCAGCTTTATCCGGGCCTGGGTCACCGCCTCGGGCGCGGTGCGCGCCGGAACCGCGTCCAGCATCTCCAGCGCCTTCCGGTAGACGGCGATCGCCTTGTCCACCTCGCCCAGAGTCGGCTGATAGGGGTTTTCCAGGATGTCGCCGAGGCGCGACTGCCCCTCCGCGAGTTCGGCCAGCAGTTCGGGGTCGCCATTGGATTCCCGCGCGAGAGCTTCGAAGCGCGTGAGCGTGCGGTCGATCAGTGTCTTCCGCACCGCCATGGAGCCGGGGATCTTGCCGATCTCGTCGTGGAAGTCGAACAGCACCAGCCGGGCCAGGTCCCGCACTTCGTCGAAGCGGCGTAGTGCGCGGTCGCGTTCGACGCGGGCGATCCAGCCCTGCCAGAGGATCGCTCCCAGCGCGATCGCGGCGGCGGCCAACTTCCAGGAGTGGCGCTGCGCGAACTTCCGCGACTGGTAGGTGAACGTCAGTGGCCGGGCGGCGACGGGCCGGTTGGAGAGCCACGCCTCGAGGTCGGCGCGCAGGGCGTCCACCGAGCGGTAGCGCTCCTCGGGATCGTGCCGCAGGCACTTGGCGAGGATCTGGCGAAGGTCGCCGGCGAGTTTGCGGCGCAGGGCCGGCTCCGGGACGCCGCGGTTTTCGGCGGCGTTGGCGCCGAGGTGGACTCCCAGGGGCTCGGCGGAGCGATTCTCGGCGATGCGCAGGTACTCCGCCATCGGTCCGGCCGCGTCGCCGAAGGGACCGGTGGCGCTCGAGAGTTCGTACAGTAGGACGCCCAGCGAGTAGATATCGCTTTGCGCGCCCACCTGCTGGCCACGCGCCTGCTCGGGGCTGGCGTAGCGGGGAGTCATGATGGCGGCGCCCGTCTGGGTGAGATTCGCCGCGTCCATGCCCAGCAGCTTCGCCGCGCCGAAATCGAGCAGCTTGGCATTGCCCGCGGCGTCCACCAGGATGTTGCCCGGCTTGATGTCTCGATGCACGATCAGTTGGCGGTGGGCGAAAGCGACGGCGTCGCAGACCTGCAGGAACAGGCGGACGCGCTCTTCGACGGTCAGTTTGCGAGAGTCCGAGAAGACGTCCACCGGTTCGCCTTCCACGAACTCCATCACCAGATAGGGGGCCCCGTCTCCGGTGACGCCTCCGTCGAGCAGCCGGGTGATGTTCGGATGGGCGAGTTCGGCGACGATGCGGCGCTCGGAGAGGAACCGTTCCAGCGTGGCGGGGCCGGTGAGGTGCGGCGCGACCACCTTGATCGCCACCTCCTGCTCGAACTGGCCGTCATCCCTGCGGGCGTGGAAGACAGAGCCCATGCCCCCTTGGCCCAGCAGGCGCGTCGTCGTGTAGGGGCCGAAGCGGCGCGGTTGAAAGGGCTCCGCGGGGCGGGGACGGTCCTCTACATCGCCCTCGGCGAGCATGCGGCGCAGTTCCGCCAGGATCGCCGAGTCCGGCTCCGGGAGCGCGGCGAGACGAGCCTCCCGCTCTCCGGTGGGAAGCGGCGACAAGTCGTGGAACAGCTCCTCGAGACGCTGGAATTCGACGGGGCTCACACGATCCTCATCATACGCGGAGAATCAGAGTTGGGGCACCGGCACGACCTTGTAGTCCTTGCGCCATCTTTCCAACGCGTGTCCGAGCAACTGCTTGAAGTTCTCCGGATCGTTGCGGATCCTCTCCACGGCCTTTGGATCCGGCCCGGTGTCGATGTTCCCCTGCCGCTCCACCCAGACTTTTCCCCGGGGCAGTTGGTCGATCTTGGCCTGCACCACGTCCTTGTATCGAGGCAGGACATTCTCCACCACGAGTTTGTACAGCGCCTCGGTGGCGGTTTTCGCGCGGTCATGGACTTGATTGGAGGCGTTGGTCGGATCGATCTCGCGGAACAGAGTGTCCCAGATGAGGCGCACCCGCGCCTGCTTGGCGTCCTCCCGTTCCAGACCGGCGCGGTAGCGCGAGTCGTTCCGGTAGACCGTGAAGAGAGCATCCTTCAAGGGATTGAGCAGTCCGGGGCGGTTTTCCCCGAGGTCCCGCTGCTTGCGGAGGAAGCGCAGCAGATCCTCTTTCACGCCATCGACAGCCTTCTGCTGGACGGAGAAATCCGGTTTCCAGTTCAGGTTTCCGTAGGAGGCATACATGCCCCCCACGCCGCCGATGGTTCCCACGACCGCGCCCGGAATGCTGCCGAGCACCGGAACGGCGGAGATCACCGTGCCCACGACGGAGACGCCGGAAAACACCAATCCCAGATTCGCGTAGTACCGCTCATGCGCGGAAAGCCCGGCGCTCGAGAAATCGAAGGTCGCGTCTTTCACTCCCTCCACTACCGCGCTGAGCACCAGCGATCGCGCGCGGCGGAGCTCGTCGAGGAGGTCGTTCTTGATTCGAATGGCTACCTGATTGTCCACGTAGAGTACTGCGTAGGCGCGCCGCGAAACGACTCCCGGATGTCTCCTATTCGAATCCGCGGAAACGCAGCGCCTCATCCACACGCTGGCGCCAGACCGTCTGATCCGCTCGCATGGCGGTTGCCTGCCGTGTTCGCGACGCGAGAGTAGCGCCGGTGGACGTGCGCGCCGAGGGGTCCGCTCCGCGTTCGAGCAGCCAGAATGCATCCTCGAACTCACCGAGCGTCGCCAACGCGATGAGCGGAGTGGTCCCGTCCGCGCGCGCCGCGTTGACGGGGGCTCCGCGTTCCACGAGCAAGCGGAAGTTCGCTCGATTCCCGGCGAGCAGCGGCGTGAAGATCCAGGGATCGCCGCCCGGTCCATTGCCGGCCGGATCGAAACCGGGCGACGGCAGGGCTCGCGCGAAGTCGGACGACGGATGCAGAAGCGCTTCCTCGGCGGTCTCCGGGCGCGGCTTCGCGCCGAGCCGCGTCAACTCGGCGAAGGCGGCCCTGTGTTCGCCGAGCAACGCCCAGTGAAGCGGCGTCATTCCGGAGGCTTCGGCGCGGTTGGGATCGCTCTTCGCGGCCAGGAGCCGCAGCCGCGCGAGGTCGCCCGCGTCGATGGCGTTGGCCCAGGCGAGGCCCTCGGGCGTGTCAAAGTACCGGAAGCGGTCGTGCGTCATTTCAGAGAACTCCGCCCAACTCGCGCAGCAACCGGTCCCGCTCGTGCGCCAACCCGTTGTCCACGTAGGTCATGCCGTGGCGCTTCAATCCGGTCAGATCGCTCAACCAACCGGCCGGTTGGCCCTTTTCGTCCACGGCGGGAAGCGGAATTTGCCGCCCCACCGCATTGGGCAGCGGAGTCAGGGTTTGCGCGGTGGTCAGGATCTCGCCTTTGACGAAGTGGTTCGTCACCGGATCGGGTCCGGGGCGCGCCTCGTTGAACCGGCTCACCGTGTCCTGGTGGAGACCGGAGGAGTTGAAAACCTGCGCGCGGAGCCCGGTCATTCGCGCCGCGGCGGAGGCGAGTCCGCCCCCGAGCGAATGGCCCGTGAGGCGCACGTTGGCTCCGTAGGCGTCTTGCACCGCGTGCGCCAGCAGCAGAGCCTGCGCATACTGCGTGGAGGCGCGCCCTTGCGACTGGGGCAGGTTGGCGTCCGTCCAATCGGCGACATCGTCCGTGCCGCGAAACGCCAGCACGACACCCTCCGCCGATTGAAACAACGATGCCGAGAATCCGCTGCGGGGGTCCGAGAAGACGCTGTTGCGCAATGCCTCCGGGAGCTTCTCTTCCGCGAGCCGTGTCCATCCCGGCGGCGCGCCCGTATCGGAGTAGGAGGCGCTGGCCAGCGGAGCCAGTTCCGCCGCCTGCTTCCATTGGGAGAGCTTGGCGAGGTTGTCGCGCACGGCGGCTTGCATCGACGCGGGGAGTTCGGGCAGCCGTTGCTGGGCCGCGGCCGCGATCGAACTCAGCGAATCGAGATTTGGCAGACCGCTCGAGGGCAGCGCGGGCATCCCCGGCCGGGACGGCATCCCTGGCAGCGGACTCACCGCTGGCGACACAAACGGCGCGGGCGCCTCGAATCCGGGTGGACGTTCCGGGGCCTTCGGTTTGTCGACATCCACCGCCGGGGCGCCGGGATAGGACACGGCGCTGCCGCCGCTGTTGAGGTAGATCATCGATCCCTGCAGGTAGATCCCGCCGCCGTTGATCGTGATGAATCCGCCTGGCCCCTTCAAGGTCAACTCGCCGCCCGCCTCCACCAGCACCTTCGAATCGTCCTTGGCGAACAGCCCCTCCCCGGTGTGGAGCATCAGCGTGCCGCCCGATTGCGCGGCCGCGCCCGATCCGAACTCCAGCGAAACGCGTCCGCCGACGCGGGTGAACCAATCTCCGCCGATATCGGTGTGGCGGCTGCCGCCCACCTTCTCTGTGTGCTGCTTGCCGGTCTCCTCGTCCAGCGTGCCTTCCACTTTGTTGCTGGCGTCGCCGTCCACGCTGCGATGGCGGTTGCGCTTCACTACTTCGATGTGGTCGCGCTTGATCGTGACAAAGCGGTCGCGGTCGATGATGTCGGTCTGGTCGTTCTCCACCGTGAGGCGGAAATCCTTCTCCGCGTGCAGGGCGAACAACTCCTCGCCCTTGGTATCGTCGAACGAGATTTCGTTGTAGTTTTTGGGGCCGCCGCCCTTGGTGGAGCGGGTGCGAATTCCGCTGATGTTCTTCTTCGAAGGCAGCGGCCAAGCCGGCATGCGATCCGCGTTGTACACACGTCCTGTGATGATGGGCCGGTCCGGATCTCCTTCCAGGAAATCGACGATGATCTCCTGTCCCACGCGCGGAAGGAACATCGCTCCCCAGTTCGCGCCCGCCCAGAGCTGCGCGACGCGAATCCAGGCGGAGCAGTCGTCGCCCTTGTTGTCGGAGCGGTCCCAGTGGAACTTGACGCGCACGCGGCCGTGTGGATCGGTGTAGATCTCTTCGTCCTTGGGACCCACCACGATCGCGGTTTGCGGCCCTTGCATCAGATGCGTGGCGGTCTTCCGTTCCGGCTTGTACTGGGTGGAGGCGGGAATGCAACGAAAGCGGTTGTCGTAGCGGGGCCTGACCGCCGGCAGGCCGGGTTCGAGGTTGGCCTCCTCGCCGGAGTGCTCCATCTTGGTGATCAGATAGGAGCGGTTCCACTCGCGGCGTTCGTGGCCCGATAGATCGAAGCGGAATCCGGGGATCAGCGACCGCGCGTTGCTCGTGCCCTCGAAGATCTCCTCGGGGGTCTCCTCCTCCTCGATGCGGAGCTGCACCCAGTCGCGACCCTCGGGCGGCTCCTCGTACTCTCCGGGATAGTCGTAGATCTCGAGCTTCCTGCTTTCCTCGACTCGGCTGCGTCCTTCCGCCTCGGCGTGCAACTGGCGTGGATCGGGCCGCAGGAAGTTGAAGTCGCGATGCGCGTACCGGCCGGGCCGGACCTGGCGTTGGAGATCGAAGGTGAACACCGTGTCGTAGACGCGGTTGACGCCCGGGCCGCGGACGCGATCCATGCGGAACTTCGATTGATAGGGGCAGGGCTCGCAGGCGGAGTTGTCGTCGGCCATCACCATCTTGTGGCCGCCCGGTTCCTGCCGGTAGAAGTAGAAGATGCCTTCGGCCTCGAGCAGGCGGGCGGCATAGTCGAACGAACTCTCGCGGTATTGCGCGCTGAACTCCCACGGTCCGTAGCGCTTTTCGTGACGCAGGATCCGCTCGAAATCGTTGTTCGAGAAACCGTAGCGGCGAAAAGTCTCCTCCACCATCTTCGGCACGGACTTGCCCTGCCGGACGTTGCAATCGGCGGTCTGGGTGAGCAGCCACGTCCAAGGCACGACCTCGGCGCGGTAGAGCGTGAAGCTTCCTTCCGGGCCGGCGTAGCGGAACCGGGAAACGCGTCCGTTGAAATGGCGGAACGTCTTTCCGTCGGCTTGGCGCACCGCGAGCGTGACGGCCTTGCCGAGCAGAGCGGTCTCATCGACGAACGGATCTTCCGAGGCCAGTTCCACGCGGAACTGGAACAGGCTCGACATCTCCTCGGTTCCCTCGAGCGAGCGGACGACGAACTTGTCCTCGCCGAGCGGCGAGTCGAAGCGGAACAGCCGGTCGTGTTGGCTCAGGCGGTCGCCCAAGCGGATTCTCCTTGGATCATTTCGACGACCGGGTTGCCGCGCTCGTCCGCGCCGGCCCGGAATCCAGGAACGGCGCGGCCCTCCGCCATGGCGGTGAGCAGCAGGCGGGACACCACGGGCAGGATCGTGTTGTTGAGCACCTGATCGATATTGCGCGCGCCGCTCTCGGCTTCGGTGCAGCGAGCCGCTATCGCGTCGACCAGGTCTTCGCCGTATTCGAACGGCATTGCGTGATTCTCGAGAACGCGGCGGCGCACGCGCTCCAGCTTCAAGCGCACGATGCGCTTCAGATTCTCGTCGCGGATGGGATAGTAGGGCACGATGGCCGTGCGACCGAGGAACGCGGGCTTGAAGATCTTGTCGAGTTCGGGCTTGATCGCCTTGACCAGCCCCGCCGGCGTGGGCGCGGTGTCCGGGTCCGAGCACAGGCGCGCGATCTGGTCGAGAGCCGCGTTGGAGGTGAGGACGATGACGGTGTTGCGGAAGTCGATTTGCCGGCCTTCGCCGTCTTCCATGCGGCCCGCGTCGAACACCTGGTAGAACAGCTCGATCACGTC
>SYLY01000344.1 GCA_005808475.1 Acidobacteriota bacterium | reverse complement strand
GGCGTTCTTCATGGTGATGTGGCTGATGAACTCGAGTCAAAAGGTGAAGGAGGCGGTGGGCGCCTACTTCCGCGATCCGTCCGGAGCCGGCCGCCACCTCGGCAGCGGAATGGCAGGCAGCGGCGACGCGCTTTCGGTGGACAAAAACAACCTGGACAAACTGAAGGAAAACCTCGAGAGCGCGATGAAGGAGATGCCGGCGTTCGAGGAACTGAAGAACCAGGTGAGCATGACCGTGACTGGCGAGGGACTCCGCATCGAACTGCTCGAAACCGAGAAGGGCCTGTTCTTCGATAGCGGCAGCGTCCAGCCCTCGGAGATGGGCGAGGAACTCATCCTGTTGCTTTCGCAACAACTGGCGGCGCTGCCCAATAACATCGTCATCGAGGGACACACCGACTCGCGGCCCTTCTCGTTAGAAGGCCACTATGGCAACTGGGAGCTATCGGTGGATCGCGCCAACTCGGCGCGGCAGTTGATGGAGTACGACGGTCTCGACTCCGGGCGGATCACTCAGGTGCGCGGCTTCGCCGACCGGCGTCTGCGGCTGTCGGAGAATCCGAACGACGCGACCAACCGCCGCGTCTCGGTGATCGTGCAGTACATGGACGGCGCTCGCAAGGCCGCGCCAGAAGAGGGCGAGCCCGCCAAGGCGCCGGAAACCAAGTCCGGCCACCATTGACGCGGCCCGCCGCCCGGTATTAGAACACGTACTTCAAGGCATTTCCGGCCGCGCCCAATCGCGCCCTTGGCGGCCAGGGGTATGCCTTGAACTGCCATAATGTTACGAGATATGCATCGCCGTCTCGCGCCCCTGCTATTGCTGTGTCTGCCCGCCGCGGCCGGGTCCATTGACGCCCTCGGCTTCGAGTGGGACGTGCCCATCGAAGCGGACTGGAGAATGGATTCGGGTGTACTGGAGCTACTGGTTCCACGGCCCTCCACCCAGCCGCGCCGCCCCACGCAGTACGCCTTGGCGCGCACTCGGCCGTACAAGAAGCTGGCGCTCGAGGTGGAAGTGAAGAAGGAATTGGCGGCCGCGCGCAACCGTCGAACGTCGCTAATGTTCGTTTATGCCTGGCGTGACAAGGATCACTTCAACTACGTCCACATCTCGGTGGACGAGGCCAAGGCGCAGCCGGTTCACAACGGCGTGTTCCATGTCTACGGCGGCGACCGCGTGCGGATCAGTTCGGAGGACGGACCCGCCGCGCTGAAGGACGAATCGTGGGACAAGGTGAAACTGGCCTACGACGCATCGTCCGGCCGGGTGGACGTTTGGGTCAACGGCATCACGTCGCCGTCGCTGCGGGGCGTGGATCTGAGCCTCGGCGCCGGACGCTTCGGATTGGGCAGCTTCTTCGACCTCGGCTCGTTCCGCAATTTGAAAGTGTCCGGCGAAACCGAATGATCCACATCGCGAAGTCGGCTCTCGACGCGGCGTTACGGCCTGGAGTGAGCTATGCGGACGCACGTCTGGTCCACAGCCGGGACCGCGTGCTTTCCACCAAGAACGGGAAGGTCGGCAACATGAGCGCGGGCGAATCGATGGGCATCGGGATTCGCGTGCTGTGGAACGGATCGTGGGGATTCGCCGCCACCGACGATCTCTCGAAGCAAGGCATCGAGATCTGCGCGGCGCTGGCGGTGGACATCGCCCGCGCGAGCGCATTGGCGCGCAAGGTGGCGGCGGAACTCGCGCCGGAGCCGCCGGCAAAGGCGGTGTGGGAATCGCCCTGCGCCATCGATCCGTTCTCGATCCCGGTGGAACGCCAGATCGCGTTGTTGCTCGCCGCCGACGAGGAGATGCGGCGGGAGAAGGGAATCACGCTCGCCGAGGCGGCGCTCGAGATCGTGCGATCGCGTCAGATCTTCGTGAGTTCGGAGGGCGCCGAGATCGATCAGACCCGCACCACCACGGGCTGCGGCATCGTCTGCCACTCGTTCGCCGAAGGCGAGATCCAGAAGCGGTCCTATCCGAATTCGTTCGGCGGGCAGTATCAACTGGCCGGCTGGGAACTGGTGGAAGGGCTGCGCCTGCTGGATCACGCGCCCCGCGTGGCATCGGAATGCGTCGCGCTCCATGCGGCGGATCAATGTCCGGAAGCGGTGACGAACCTGGTTCTCGACTCGAGCCAACTCGGCTTGCAGATCCACGAATCGATCGGGCATCCCATCGAACTGGATCGTGTGCTCGGCTCGGAGGCGAACTATGCCGGCATGAGCTTCCTCACGCTCGACAAGCTGGGCAGCCTGCAATACGGATCGGAGATCGTGAACGCGGTTTGCGATGGCACGATGGCGCATGGGCCCGGTCTCGGCACGCTCGCTTTCGACGACGAAGGCGTGGCGGCGCAGCGCGTCGACATCATTCGCGACGGCCGCTTCACCGGCTACATGAGTTCGCGCGAAACGGCGGGAGCGATCGGACAGGGCCGCTCCAACGGAACCATGCGCGCGGCCGGCTGGCATCGATTGCCGCTCATCCGGATGACCAACGTGAGCGTCGAACCGGGCGAGTCCACGCTCGAGCAGGTGTTCGACTGCGATGGCATCTACATGGAGACCAACCGAAGCTGGTCGATCGACGACAAGCGGTACAACTTCCAGTTCGGCTGCGAGATCGGCTGGGAGATCCGTGGCGGCAAGCGCGTCCGCATGCTGAAGAATCCGACCTACAGCGGCATCACCACCGAGTTTTGGAACTCGTGCGCGGCGATCGCCAATCGCGATCACTGGACGCTGTGGGGCGTGCCGAACTGCGGCAAGGGACAGCCGGAACAGGTGATGGGAACCGGACATGGCGCGAGCCCCTCGCGATTCTCGAACATCAAGACCGGCGGAGGCTACGAGTGCTGAGCCGGGAGCGCTGCCGCGAACTGTTCGATATCGCGCTATCGGAATCGAAGTCGCTGGGCGTGCCGGATCTCGAGGTGCTGATCCACGCCAACGCGGAGTCGCTGACGCGGTTCGCCAACAACGCTATCCACCAGAACGTGTTCGAACGGGGCTCCGGAGTCAGCATCCGCCCGCAGGAAGGGTTGCGAACCGCGCGCTCGGAGACCAACCGTTTGGATCCGGAATCGATCCGCGCGGCCGTGCGGGACGCGGTGGCCATGATGCGCGCGCGCGAAGACGATCCATCGCTGCTGCCGATGGCCGATGCGGTGGAGTGTCCTCGCGTGGATCGGCACGACGCGGGGGCGGCCGTATGCACTCCCGCCCAGCGCGGCCGGGAAGTGGCCGAGGCGATCTCGATCGTGGAAGGGGCGGGGCAGACCGCGGCCGGCATCTACTCCACCGCCGAATCGGTGGACGCGCTGCTGAACTCGCGGGGCTGCTTCGTCTGGCATCCGCAAACGCTGGCGGTGTTTTCGATCACCGCGATCGACGGAGCCGGGTCGGGTTGGGCGAAGGGATCGGCCGTGCGCCTCGCCGATGTGGATCCGATGGCGCTGGCGCGTTCGGCGTCGCGCAAGGCAGCGCTATCGCGCGAGCCCCGCGAGATCGATCCGGGACACTACACCGCGATTCTCGAGCCCGCCGCGGTGCTCGACCTGGTGGGACAGTTGTTCCCCGATTTCACCGGCACGGCGATCGAGGACCAACGCAGTTTTCTGACGGACCGTCTGGGCGCGCCCCTGTTCGGCGCGAACATCACGATTCACGACGATGTGTTCCACCCGTTGCAAGCCGGTACGCCTTTCGATGGAGAGGGCATGCCGCGGCAGCGATTGACGCTGGTCGACAAGGGAACTCCGGCGGAGCTGTGCTGGTCACGGCAGTCCGCGGCCCGCCAGGGAAGGGAAGGGACCGGCCACGGCCTCCCACTCCCCAACGAAGCCGGCGAGATGCCGCTGAACATCGCGATCGAGGGCGGCGATTCGAGCGTCGAACGGATGGTGGCGGAGTCCGATCGCGCGATTCAGGTGACGCGCCTGTGGTACATCCGCGAGGTGGACCCGTACGACAAGATCATGACCGGGATGACGCGCGACGGCACGTTCCTGGTGGAAGGCGGCGAGCCCGTTTGCGCGGTTCGCAATTTCCGTTTCAATCAGGGATTGGTGGAGATGTTGCGGCAGGTGGAGGCGTTGGGACCGGCGGTGCGCGCCAGCGGCGAGGAAACGTTCGACATGGTGGTTCCCGCGATGAAGGTGGCCGGGTTCCACTTCAACGAAGTCACCAAGTTCTGAGCAACTGCAAGGTCACTGCCCGGCTCCGCGCAATCCGGGCCAGTTGATCACCACCTCGATCGCGCCTGGACCCGGATCCCGCGCCACGCGCGCCAGGATACGCCCGTCTGGCGATACGGCGAACGGCGCACCCAGGCCGTCGCTGTCGAGCGCCACGCCGCCGAGCGCCTCCCGCGCGGCGGACGGTTCCAGCGAGTCCGTTCCCATCCTCAGGGTTACCGACATCACCTTGTTGCCGATCACATAATAGATCGCCGTCCCGTCCCGGTTCCAGACCGGATAGGCGCCCCCGCCGGTCGATATCTGCCGCTTGACGTTCGGCTCCGGGAAGCTCCGAACGTACACCTCGGATCTACCGGTTTCATCGGACATGTAGGCGACCCATTTCGGATTCGTCCCCGGGGCGAAGCGTGCAAAGTGTTCGTCGAACGGACTCGATGCGAACAGCCGCGGCGGCAGCGGCGTGCCTTCGGCCGTGAACTCGAGCAACCACAAGTCGCGTCTCGTTCCCTTGGCCAGGGCATGGAATATCAGGAATCGTCCGTCGCCAGACCAGTCATGCGGCCACAGCGCACTATCGGAACTCACGGACTGCTCGAAGGCCGGACTGAGCAGGCGTTGTTCGGCGCCCCCTCCGGCGGCCTCCCTCCGAACGAGTCCTCGGCCCGACGAGTAGGCGACCCACTTCCCGTCTGGCGACCAAACAGGAAAGGAATGCCGCCCTTGCGCCGTCGTCAGCCGGCTGGCGGCCGGCCGTCCCGTCTCCGCGATCCAGATGTCGCGGAAAACGCCGTTGGCTCGCGTGGTCGCGACCCTGCGCCCATCGGGAGACAGCCGCATGTCGGTGGCATCCACTTCTTCTCCCGGGCCTTCCGCCTTGCCGGAGCGATCGAACCAGATCAGTTGCGCCGCGGGCGTGGGTCCGGCATATGCGAGAACTCCAGACGCGGATGCGGACGCGAAGATGCGGCCGGACTTGTTCGAACCCACCGAATCCACCACGGGGCGCTCCTCGCCCGACAGTCCTCCGGCGTTGAACGGACGAGACAACAGGGTCGTTCCACTTCGCCAAAGGAGGTGACCCGCGGAGAACAGCGCGTTGGTGTCCGAGGTGATCACCCGGACCGGCTCGCCGCTCTTGTTCGGGGGGCTCCAGTAGACTCCGACGGAATCGTCGCTCGTTCCACGCACCCAGAAGATCAGACCGCCGCCGGGAACCTCCTAAGGGAAATAGGCAGTAAGGCCAGCCCGAGACTCCACCGGCGAGGGCCGGCCTCCACTCGCCGGCGCCGACAGCAACCCTTCCGACTGCGTGCCAAGAACGATCGTGCCGTCCGCCTTCCACGCCCCGCCTCTGCCATCCGAAGAGCAAATCTCGAGCGGCGTTCCGCCATTGGAGTCGATTCGCCAAAGCCTGCTCGCCGTGGAATAGCCGATCCATCGGCCGTCCGGGGACCAAAACGGATACAAGGCCCCGCTGGTTCCGGCGAGCCGCCTCGGAGTGTTGTGGTGGAACCGGCGCACCCAGACTTCGCGCAGTCCGTTGGTGCGCGCCACGAAGGCAACCGCCCGCCCGTCCGGGGACACGGCGAGGCTTTGGCGTTGCAACTCGCTTCCAGGCGGCGGCGCAATCTGGAACCTCACCACCGGCTGCTCCAGCGCCGCCGGCGTCCCGGAGAGAGCCCAGCCCGCCCAGCCCGCGAGAACCAACCCGCACAGTCCGGCGGCCAACGGCCATCGCGCTGGCCTGCCGGGCTCCGCCGCGACCGCTGGCTCCGACGCCCACTCGAGCGCCCGCTTCAAATCGGGCGCGCTCTGGAAGCGCTGGTCCGGGTCCTTGGCGAGGCAGGTCCGGATCACGCGGCCGAGCGGCGGATGCACATCGAGCGGCGCCGGTTCGCGGTGGAGGATGGCGCCGATGACACTGGCCGCGGTCTCGCCGTCGAACGCCCTCTTTCCGCTCAGCATCTCGTAGAGGACGCACCCAAAGGCAAACAGGTCGCTCCGCGCGTCCGCCTCCTTACCCTGCAACTGCTCCGGAGCCATATACTGCAGCGTGCCGGCGATCTGGCCCTTGGCCGTGAGTGCTTCGGTCAGCGTGGCGTCGGTCTCTTTCAGCGGCGCCGTTCTTTTCGCCAGTCCGAAGTCGAGCAGCTTGATTCCCTGTTTGGTCAGCAGGATGTTGGCGGGCTTCAGGTCCCGGTGTGTAATTCCCTTGCGATGCGCCGCCTCCAGCGCCTCGAGAATCTGGACCGCGTACTCCACCGCCTTGTCCGCCGGCATGGGTCCCTTCAAAGGGGTTCCGTCGACCAACTCCATCACCAGATAGTTCGGACCCACGTCGTAGAGCGGACAGATTCGCGGGTGATTCAGCGCCGCCACCGCCCGAGCCTCGCGCTCGAACCGCTCGCCGAATTCGGCTTTGGAGAACTTGACCGCTACCTCGCGATCCAGGCGCGTATCGGTGGCGCGGTACACATCGCCCATTCCACCGGCGCCAATTCGGGCGTCGATGCGGTACGGACCGATCCGCTCTCCGAGCATGCCCTTCAGGTTAGCCCAGTGGCGCGGCTTGACGCGAGCCCCGCCGGTGGACCATCATTCTGCAATGGGTATCTACGAAGATCTCGGCGCGCGCACCATCGTCAACGCCAAGGGACCATCCACGCGCGTCTCCGGCGGCTTGATCGCCCCGGAGGTCACCGCCGCCATGAGAGAGGCCGCCGGGCATTGCGTCGATATGACGGAACTGCAAGCCGCGGCCAGCCTCGTTATCGCGGACATAACCGGAGCCGAAGCGGGGATCGTCACGGCGGGCGCCGCCGCCGGACTGCTGCTGGGAACCGCCGCGTGCATCACCGGACTCGATCCCGGAAAGATGGCGCGGCTGCCCGACACTTCCGGCATGAAGAACGAAGTAATCATGGTCCGCAGCCAGCGCAACTTCTACGATCACGCGGTGCGAACCTCCGGCGTACGCATCGTCGAGGTGGGACTGCCGGACCGGGTTGCCGGCGCCGGCGTGCGCGACGCCGAGCCCTGGGAGATCGCGGGCGCGATCGGGCCCGCGACGGCTGCCATCCTCTATGTCGCCGGCGGCGGTTCGCGTCCGCCGCTCGAGGATGTCGCGCGGGTGGCGCACGCGCACCACATTCCACTCATCGTCGACGCGGCCGCGCAGCTTCCCCCGGTGTCGAACCTGCGGCGGTTCATTGCCGCGGGGGCCGATCTAGTCGCGTTCTCCGGAGGCAAGGCGATCGGCGGACCGCAGGGCTCCGGCATCCTTTGCGGAAGCCGCGACCTGATCATGTCGGCCATCCTGCAGAACCTCGACCTGGACATCGCGTGGGACCAATGGTCGCCGCCGCCCCGCTTGATCGACAAGAACCGGCTGGTGGGTTTGCCTCCGCATGGAATCGGACGGCCCTGCAAGGTGGGCAAGGAGACGATCGTGGGGTTGCTGGTGGCGCTGCGGAGGTTCGTCGCGGAGAGCGATCAAACGCGGCACGACCGGGGTTTCGCGCTGGTGAACCGGATCGCGCCGGCGGCGGGGTCGTTGCGAAACGCGCGGGGCGAAGTGCGCGAGGGCGGGACTCCGAAGTTCGTGGTGACGCTCGAGCGAGGCGCCAAGCTGACAGGCATGGAGCTGGTGATCGCGCTGCAGAACGGCGAGCCGTCCATTCACGCCGACCCATCGCAGGCCGCCGCGGGCGTGGTGTCGTTCAGTCCGGTGTGCTTGCGGGAGGGCGATCCGGAGTTGATCGGCAAGCGGCTGCGGGAGCTTTTGTCGTAGTGGTCAGGAAGACGATCCTTCTCGCGGCCCTCGCGTGCGCCGCTCGAGGTCAAGCCATCGACTGGATCGTCGACTACGACGCCGAATCGTTGCCGGGCGCCGCCTGGAAGACGAACGGCGCGCCGAACGCCACCATCGAAACCGGCGGTTTGCGCCTGATCGACAACGGCGAGGGGTTCGCCAACTATCGCGCGGCGTGGAAGGCGGTCCCCGGCCACGAGATCGTCGTCGAGGCCGTCGTCAAGGTCTTTGGCGTTACCGGGTCGCGCGCGAACAAGACAGCCGCGTCGCTATGGCCCTGGCGCGATGGCGCTCCGGTTTCCGTCCTGGTGAGCGATGGCCGCCACCAGGAGGGCCTGGTGCTCTTCGCCAACCAGGCGGCCAGCCACACGGACCGCTTCATCCCGATGGACACGACGGACCGGTTTCACACATACCGCCTCGTCATTCGTGGCAATGACATGAGTATCTGGGTCGATGGCGTAAAGAAAGTAGAAGGGCAGGGCGCCTTCTGGAAACCGGCCGCGTCTCCGGAGGCGTTCATCCAGTTCGGATCCACCGCCAGGATCGCAACAGGCGATGCCCTATGGTCCCGCGTGAGACTCGGACTGCGCAAGGCTGCCGCGCCGGCCGCCAAGGATCCCGTGAAGATCACCGTGGGCCCGGCCTGGGAAATCCCCCGCGCCGATATCCGCCAGACGCGCCCGTATCTGTACGATATGGGCCGGGGCTTGCTCCTGATGAGCGTGGCGCAGGGCCCCGACGCCTTTTATGAGCCCTACGGTCTGCTCAAATCCATCGACTCCGGCAAGACCTGGACGCCGATTCCCGGACTCGACAAGCTCGACACAACGCCGCTTCCGTGTCTGCGGCGTCCTCATGGCGGCATCCTCGCCGTGTCGCGGTGGACGCGAACCCAGCCGGACGGACGCGTCGTGGGAAAGACGGTTCACCTCGATTCCACGGCGTCGAAATTCGAGATGATCGACAACGAGATCGTCCTGCCCAAGGAGTTCACCAACGAGTCCAAGGGCGACCAGATCATCTGCGAACGCCACATATGGAACGACCCAGACGGCGGAGTAACCATGGCCGTGTGGAGCCGCAAGGGCGTGAAACTCCCTGACGGCGGCAGGACCACCGTGAGGATGTCCCACCTGATGCGCAGTATCGACGAAGGGAAAACGTGGACCCACTTCAGCACGATCGGCCCAGGCGGCGAACCGGCCGTCGTTCGACTGAACGCCACGGAACAGACCGCCGTCATTCGCGGCGACCGCGATTCGCGCATGAGGCAGATGTTCTCCCACGACGCGGGAAAGACGTGGAGCGCCCCGGTCTATTTGGAGACCGGCAAGGTCCTCCCGGACCTCGTTTCGATGAGCAACGGCGTACTGGCATGCAGCTTCGGCCGCCCCGCGAGTTGTCTCATGTTCAGCCTGGACGGAGGCCGCACGTGGTCCAGCCACCATGTAATCTCGGACAAGGTGGGATTCAACTACACCAGCATCCGCGAGATCGCGCCCGGGAAGCTGCTCTATATCCACGATGCGCCGAAGATGACGGGAATGATCGTGGACGTGGAGCGGTTGGCGGCGGACCGCTAGAGCTAGAGTTCGCCCAAGTTCGCCCGGGGCGGGTGGTAGACTGATTGGCCATGAGAATCTCCGCTCTCGCTGCCCTTTTTCCCGCGACGATCCTCGCGCAGGGCCTCGGTTCTCTGACGGGTGTCGTCACCGACGCGAGCGGCGCACTTGTCCCGGCTGCCCGAGTGGAAGCCACGCACACACTGACCGGTGTCGCGGCCCATGCCTCCGCAAACAGCGCGGGTGTGTTTCGATTCGCGTCGCTCGGTATTGGAACTTATGACATCCGGGTGACCGCCGCGGGATTCAAGGCCTGGCGGCAGAATAACGTCCTAATGGAAACCGATCGCGCCGTCCGCGTGGACGCGGTGCTCGAGATCGGCGCGGCGCAGGAGAGCGTCACGGTGACGGCGGAGGCGCCGCTGCTCGAGAAGGAATCGTCGGTGGTGGCCACGCAGATCTCACGCGAGATGGTGAACAAGCTGCCGTACCAGCTTACCGGGTCCATCCGAAACCCCTTCGCGTTCGTCCAACTGACTCCCGGCGCGCAGGGGCAAAGCGGCGCCGCCGACGGAATCAGGATCGCTGGCAGCCGGACCTACGCCAACGAAGTCTACGTCGATGGCGTCCCCATGTCGTACAACGCCGGCCAGAATGTCGCCGGACCGGGCGCGCCCTCGCTGGACACCGTGGCTGAGTTCCGCGTCGAAACCGCCATCACGCCCGCCGAACTGGGGCGCACTGGCGGAGGGGCCGTGATGATGGCGTCGCGATCGGGCACGAACCGGTATCGCGCCAATCTGATTGCGCTTTTCCGCAACGGTGTTCTGGATGCACGCCGGTACAACGCCGCCCAAGCCGACATCACGCGACAAGGTGAGTTCGGTGGGTCGCTGGGAGGTCCGGTGGTTCTGCCGCGGCTATTCGACGGCCACAATCGAACCTTCTTCTTCGTGAACTACACCGGATTTCGCAGGCTCAACGATGTGCAGGGCCGGACCGGGACGCTCGCGACCGCGGCCATGCGGCAGGGCGATTTCTCCGCCGCCGCCGAGCGGATCTTCGATCCCGCGACCTCTGGCGCGGCACAGCAGCGGCAGCCGTTCGCGGACAACCGCATCCCCGCAAGCCGTATCTCGCCGTTCGCGTCCAAGTTTCAATCCTTCATCCCGCTGCCCAACGGATCGGGCCTGGCGAACAACCACCTGGGTACGCTGCCCAGTGTGCTGGACCTCGACTCCTACTTCGCCAAGCTCGACCATCAGTTCACACCCCGCCATCGCGTGAACGGCAGTTACAGGTTACGGTTCGAGGACCGCGTCAATGGAAACGGTTTCATCCTCCCCATCTCGGACACGATCTATCAAGGCATCGACATCCGGAACCTGGTGGTCGCGTACGACTTCATCGCCCGTCCAAACGTCATCGCCCGCCTGCAAACCGGAATCACTCGTTTCTACGCGCCCGTCGTCGAGTCTGGCGATATCGGATTGGCGGTTCCGGGCGCCTTCGAATCCGGGTTCCCCGGCGTCCGGTTCCAAGGCCAGGGACTTACCGGATTCGGGTACGGAGCCGACCGGTTCACCACGTCCACGAACGGCAACCTGCAATCACTGCTGTCCAAAATAGGCCGAATGGCCGTTGGCGACGTTGAAGGCATTGGGATTGTGGTGCGGAATGTGGCGGTAGCGGGTTGAGGTCTGCTGACGGCTCCTGTCCAAGTCAGCGGAGTTGGAGGGCGAGTTGCTGTT
>SYLY01000343.1 GCA_005808475.1 Acidobacteriota bacterium | reverse complement strand
GTTGATGTCGCGGGTTCGAATCCCGTCTCCCGCTCCATTTCCCGATCAGGCCATTGCTGCGGTGGTGATCGATTCCACATAAAGGCCTCGTGGCATCGTACCGATAGACTTCTAGAGCCTCGTCCGAGGCTCAGGCTATCGAATGGCACTGGCTCTATTGTTGATCCCGTTGATGGCATTGGCGCTCGGGGCGGCGCAGCGGGCGCCGGTTAAGGACGCCGGAGCGGCGCTGTCCGATCTGAGCCTCGAGGCGCTGATGAACGTCGAAGTTCGCTCGGTCGGGCGGAAGCGGCAACGGCTGGGACAGGCTGCGGCGGCGGTCCTCGTGATTTCGGCCGAGGACATCCGGCGGTTCGGCGCCACGAGCATTCCCGAAGTACTCCGGATGGCGCCTGGTCTGCGCGTAGCGCGGATCGATAGCAACAAATGGGCGATCGGTGCGCGCGGCTTCAATGGAAGGTTCGCGACGGGGGTTGCCGGGCTGCCGCCGGGGACGATCGCATTGTTGCGGGGATCGCCTCAATTCGGTTCAGAGAGCGTCGTCTCTTACGAGGCGGGGGTCCGCCGGGAGTTGGGCCGGAGGGTGAGCGCGGATATGGCCGTTTTCGAGGGGAGGTATGAAGGGCTCCAGACGTTCGAGGCCGGCGCTCCGTCGTTGAACGCAGTGTCGCGAGCCCTGGTGATTCCGTTCACGTACGCGAACGGGTCCGCCGCGCGGACGAGGGGAATCGAAACGGCGGCAACGGTGAGACTGCCGGGCGGGTGGAGGATCGGCGGCAACCACGGCGGGCTTCAGGTTCGGTCGACGCGTGCGCCGCTATACCTGCCGGGTCTGGGTGGCGTGGCGTCCGGAGGTTTGGATCCGGCGCACCAGGCGTTCGTGCGGGCCGAGTGGGAGCCGGGAAAACGCTGGAGCTTCGACACGTCGTATTACTACCTTTCGAGATTGGCTGGGGCCGGCGTACCCGCGCTCACTCGCCTGGATACGCGCGGGATGGAGATTCGGCGAGGGTGGCGAGATCAGTGCGGGCGTGCGCAATCTGCTGAACGGCAGGCATCCGGAATTCCAACCGGAGGATTTCACCACGGTGTCGAGCGTACGTCGTTCGGTGTTCGTGAAATTGAGTCAGCGGTTTTGAGGACGATGCGCCCATTGATCATCGCCGCGACCGTATGTGCCGGATTGGCCGCGAATACCCCTGCGTCGCTCGAGACGGAGGTGAAGGCGGCGATGTTATTCAATTTCACCAAGTTCGTCGAGTGGACCCCGACGCCGGCGCGACCGGTGGAGGCGCCGGTGGTGCTGGCGGTTCTGGGTGACGACGGGATTGGCGCGGTGCTGGAGCGGGCGGTGCGGGACAAACATGTCGCCGGTATGCCGGTGGCGGTTCGGCGCATCGACTCCGCCAGGGACGCCGCCGGGTGCCACGTGGTTTACGTGGTGGGATGTCCGCGAGACATGGTTGGCGTTTTGAAATCGCTGAACGAACTGGGCGCCCTTACGGTCGGGGACGATCCGCGGTTCCTGGGGGCGGGTGGAATGGTCGCCCTAGCGACAAGGGATAACCGGGTTCGGTTCTCGATCAACGCCGACCGGGCGCAACGCTCCGGAGTCCGGATCAGTTCCCGGCTTCTGTGGTTGGCGGATAACGGAAAGGGAGAGGCACATTGATGCTCGTGGGCTCGACTTCGATCAAGAGGAAGATCGTCTCGATCATCATGGTCACGAGCGGTTCCGCGCTGTTGCTTGCGTGCGCCGGCTTCCTTGTCTACGAATACGTGTTGTACCGGGATTCGATGACCCGGGAAATGGAAACCGCGGCTCGTGTGATGGCGGATTCGAACACGGCGACAGTAGCGTTCGGAGACGCCGCCGGGGCGGCGAAATCGCTGGCCGCGTTGCGGGCGGACCGGCATCTGCTCCACGCGTGTGTTTACGACAAGACCGGGCGCCTGTTCGCCAGCTTTGTCGCGAACGCGAGCACTCCGTGCCCGGCGTCGCCAGTGGCGATCGCGGCATCGATCCTGGGAGAGCAGGCGTCGGTGATTCAGCCTGTATCGGTCGATGGCGACTCGATCGGAACGGTCTATCTGGCTCGCGATCTGCGGGATCTGAGCGGCAGGGCTGCGCAGTATCTGGGCATCGCGCTGATCGTACTGGCCGCCTCGACACTGGCGGCGCTTGCGGTGTCGTCGCGGCTGCAGCGCGTGATTTCCGGTCCCATTCTGCAATTGGCGTTGACGGCGACCAAGATCTCCAACAACCGGAACTACGAGTTGAGGGCTCCGAAGGCGAGCGACGACGAACTAGGAACGTTGGTGGACAGCTTCAATGACATGCTGGAGCAGATTCACCGCCGTGACGCCGCGTTGAGAAAAGCGCAAGACGAGCTCGAGCAGCGGGTCCGCGAGAGAACCCGGGAACTGGAAGCCGAGGTGGCCGAAAGGAAACGGGCCGAGAATGCGATGTTCCAGGCGAAGCAGGCGGCGGAGGAATCGGACCGGGCGAAGAGTACGTTCCTTGCAAACATGAGCCACGAACTGAGGACGCCCCTCAACGCGGTCATCGGTTACAGCGAGATGCTGCAAGAAGACGCGGAGGAGAAGGCGACGCCGCGGCGTTAGCGGATCTTCGGAAGATCGAGTCCGCGGGCAAGCACCTGCTGTCGCTGATCAACGACGTGCTGGATCTGTCCAAGATCGAAGCCGGCCGCATGGACATGGTGGTGGAGAGGTTTGGAGTTCCCGAGCTGATCGCCGATCTGGTGGGCACGATAGGCCCGGCCATGGCGAAGAACGGCAACGAGTTGGCGGTCTTCAACGACTCCGTGGAGGCGATGACGGGAGACCTGACCAAGGTTCGCCAGTGTCTGCTGAACCTGTTGAGCAATGCCGCCAAGTTCACGGCGAACGGGATGGTCACGTTATCGGTTTGCCGGCGGGGCGAATGGATCGAATGGACCGTGGAAGACACCGGCATCGGCATAGCGGCGGACCAGATCGGGAGGCTCTTCCAGGCGTTCTCGCAAGGGGATGCCTCGACCACGCGCAGGTACGGCGGAACAGGATTGGGGCTCGCTCTGAGCCGGAAGTTCGCCCGCCTGATGGGTGGGGACATCTCGGTAACGAGCGAGGAGGGCAAGGGAACGAGGTTTGTGCTTCAGGTGCGCTGCGCCGAGGTTGGCGCGGCCCCCGGGGAACGAACGAAGCCGGCATGGACGGCGTCCTTGGCAGAGGAGTCCGGCCGCGATTTGGTCCTGGTGGTGGATGACGACCCGTCCGTGCTCGATCTGGCTAGCCGCGTGTTGGGCCGCCATGGCTTCCGTGTCGCCACGGCCAGGGACGGCCGGGAGGGCATCGCGAAGGCGGGGGAATTACGGCCGGCGGTGATCACTCTGGACGTAATCATGCCGGGCATGGACGGCTGGTCGATGTTGGCGGGCCTCAAGGGGATTCCCGAACTGGCGGGGATTCCGGTGATTCTGCACACAGTGACCGACGAGCGGGAGCTCGCGTTCGTGCTGGGGGCGGCCGACTACCTCTGTAAGCCGGTGGACGCGGAGAAGTTGGCAGCCGCGGTGAAGAAGCACGCGCGGCCGGTGGGGGCGGAGAGCCTGACCGGGCAGTTGAGGAATCTGGCGGAGTTGGCCGCGGCGGGAACCGATCCGGTGCGGCTGGAGGAAGAATGGCGAGAGTCCTGATTGTCGAGGACAACGAGATGAATCGCGACATGTTGGCGCGGCGGTTGTCCCGGCGGGGGCATGAGGTGTCGGTGGCGGTCGACGGAAGGATGGGGATCGAGCGGGCGCGAGCCGAGGTCCCCGACGTGATCCTCATGGACCTGAGCCTTCCGGAAGTGGACGGTTGGGAGGCGACGCGAAGGTTGAAGGCGGACTCGGCGACGGCGCCAATTCCGGTGATTGCTTTGACGGCGCACGCGATGCCGGGAGACAGCGCCAGGGCGCGGGAGGCCGGATGCGACGACTACGACACCAAGCCGGTGGAGTTGGCGAGGCTGCTCGCCAAGATCGCGGCGTTGACGGCGAGGAGCATGGATGAGGGGACGAAATGAGCGCGAGTGAGATTCAGCCGCTTTTGATGGTGGTGGACGACGAGACAAGCAATCGCGAACTCTTGAGGCGGCGGCTAGAGCGGTGCGGCTACGACGTCATGTGCGCGACGAGCGGACATGAGGCGATGTCGCTGCTGGATGCGCGGGTTCCGGAGCTGCTGTTGCTCGACATCCGAATGCCGGGCATGTCAGGTCTCGAGGTCTTGTCGGAAGTTCGGAGGACGCATACGCAGACGGAGTTGCCGGTCATCATGGTGACCGCCGAGCCAGGGAGCGAGACCGCCGTTCTGGCGTTGGACCTGGGCGCGAACGACTACGTGACCAAGCCGGTGGATTTCCCGCTGGCGCTGGCGCGTATCCGGACGCAGTTGGCTCTCCGCCGGGCGGTGGGCGACTTGCGTGTGAGCGAAGAGCGGTATGCCCTGGCGGCGAATGGGTCAAGGGACGGCTTGTGGGATTGGGACATGGCGTCCCGGAGGGTGTTTTTCTCGCCGCGCTGGAAGGCGCAGTTGGGGTACGGAGAGACCGAGTTGAGCGACGATCCCGGGGAGTGGTTCCAGCGCGTTCATCCGGAGGATCTGGTTCGGCTTCAGGCCGACATCGCGGCTCATTCGAGCGGCAAGGCTCCGCACTTCGAGAACGAACATCGAATTCGGCGGAAGGACGGGGTGTTCCGGTGGATGTTGAGCTGCGGACTGGCTTTGCGGGACAAGGCGGGCAGGCCGGTGAGGATGGTCGGTTCGCAGACCGATGTGACGGTGGGCAAGACCGCCGATCCGCTTACCGGGCTGGCGAGCCGGCTGCTTTTGGTCGACCGGCTGGAGCGAGCGGTGATGCGGTCGAAGCGCGACCGGTGCGGTTTGTTCGCTGTTCTGTTGCTGGATGTGGACCGGTTCAAGAGGGTGAACGACGGATTGGGTCCAGCGGTGGGTGACGAACTCCTGCGGCAGATGGCGACGAGGCTGCGCAATTGTCTGCGGGAGGAAGACACGGTGGCGCGGGGAGCATGGCCCGAGGATGGGATGGTGCTTTCGCGGCTGGGCGGCGACGAGTTCGCGGTGCTGGTGGAGGGTGTGAGAAACGTCGGCGATGTGCTGAAGGTGACCGAGCGGATTCGGGAGAGTCTACTCGAGCCATGCATGGTGAGCGGTCATGAGATGACGCTGACGGCGAGTATCGGGATTGCGTTGAGTTCCGAGGGCTACGATCGTCCCGAGGACATTCTGCGAGACGCCGATACGGCCATGTATTTCGCCAAGGAGAGCGGCCGTTCGGGCTTCGCGATCTTCGACGGGGCGATGAGGACGCGCGCGGTGCAGCGTTTGCAGATGGAGGCGGACCTCCGTCACGGCTTGGAACGCGGCGAGCTGGAATTGTTTTATCAGCCGATCCTGTCCTTGGCCGACCGGAAGCTGAGAGGCTTCGAAGCGTTGGTGCGATGGCGGCACCCGTCGCGCGGTCTGATCCATCCGGGCGAGTTTATCCCGTTGGCCGAGGATAGCGGGTTGATCCTTCCCCTTGGACGATGGATCTTCGAGGAGGCCTGCCGTCAATTGAGTGAGTGGCAGGACATCGCGGACCCGGACGATCCACTGACGCTGCATGTCAACTTCTCGGCGCGGCAACTCGTTCAGGGCGATCTGGCCAAGCAGATCGCCGAGACGCTGCACCGGTACGGAGTGGACACCTCTCGTGTCCGGGTCAAGCTGGAAATCACCGAAACCGCGATGCTCGAGAAGTCGTCGTCCGTCCAGGAACTTCTCAAGCGGCTGGGAGAAATGGCGGTGGGAGTCAGCATCGACGACTTCGGAACGGGCTATTCGTCGCTGAGCCAGTTGCAGCGCTTCCCCGTCCAGACGCTGAAGGTGGACCGGTCGTTCGTCAGCAGGTTGCCACATACCGACAGTTTGGAGATCATCCGGACGATCATCGGGTTGGCGCACCAGCTCGGAATGGATCTGATCGCCGAGGGAGTGGAAACAGAGGACCAGGCGTCCCAGTTGCAGAAATTGGGCTGCGAGTTCGCTCAGGGCTACCATTTCTCCGTACCGGTGGACGCCAAAGCGGCGAGTGGCCTGCTCGAGGCGCGGTACCCGCGGCTGTTGGAAGCGGCGGCTACACTATAGGGATGATTCGCCGGGTTGCTTTACTATTGTGTTTCGCCGGGCTGGTGTGCTCGGAACGGATGTCCTCGCCGCGATTTGCTCCGGGCAACGAATTGATCCGTCCAGAAGGCTACCGGGAGTGGATGTTCGCCGGAGCCAACTACGGCATGGGGTATACGGAGGGGCAGCCCGGGAATGAGTCGAAGCCGAAGACGTTTCACAACATCTTCGTGCAGCGGGAAGCGGCGAAAGCGTATGCGAAGTCGGGCCAGTGGCCGGACGGAACGATGCTGGTGATGGAGGTGGTGGAGCCGGGAACAAACGCGTCGATCAACAAGCAGGGCATGTTCCAGAACCGGCTGATCGGCATCGAGGTTGCCGTGAAGGACTCCAAGCGGTTCGAGGAGAAGTGGGCGTATTTCGCGCTTTTCGAGGCCGGCGGCAAACAGTTGGCGCAGGCGAAGGCGTTTCCGAAGAAATCCTGTTGGAACTGCCACAACGAACATGCCGGGGCCGACAACGTGTTCGTGCAGTTCTATCCGGCGATCCGCGATCTGCGGAAGTAGCCGGTCAGTCCTTGATCTTTTCGTCGCGCTCCACTTTGCCGTCGCGAACGTGGATGACGCGATGCGCGTGCATGGCGATGTCGTGTTCGTGGGTGACGAGCACGATGGTGTTGCCCTGCTGGTAGAGGCGCTCGAACAAGCCCATGATTTCGTTGCCGGTGGCGGTGTCGAGCGCGCCGGTGGGCTCGTCGG
>SYLY01000342.1 GCA_005808475.1 Acidobacteriota bacterium | reverse complement strand
GTAGCCGCGGTAGTCGATCAGGATGTTGCCGTAGGCGTAGGCGTCGTGGTAGCCGGGCTGGTTGATGATCTCCGGGACATAGGCCTGCACGATGTCCAACTGGCGGTTGCCGCCCTCGACCCAGTTATAGCGGATCACGCAGTTGGCCGACCTGTCCTTCAGGTTGTTTCCCTGCTGATTCGCCTTCATGATCAAGCGGTTATATTGGTACACCACGTTGATCGAATTGGCGTAGACATTGTGGTGCTGGTCGCTGCCGACGTATCCGTTGTCGTGGAAGTAGTTGCGCTCCACCAGGATGTCGCGCGTCTGATACTGCGCTCCGCCGGCCAGGAAGAGACCGTCGCCGTTCTCGCGGAAGATGCAGCGGCGAATGTTGATATTCGTGCCGCGCTCGACGAAGAGCCCGGCCGCGTTCTCGATATAGTTCGAGCGCACGCCCGTCCGGGTATAGAAGTAGTTGCCCAGGCGGCCGCCCTTCAGATCCAGTTGCTCGATGTTGATGTAGGACGGGACTTCGATGCCGGCGCCGCCGCCGATTTTGATGACGCCCCGGTCCTCGTTCCAGAACTCGGGCTGGGCCGGAGTGCGCGCGTTGTTACCGTCGATCACCGGAAGCTCGCCCTTGGCGTTCGGGATGCCGCGGACGGTGATCGGCCTGGCCGCCGTTCCGGACCTGTTGATGAACCATTTTTCGACATACGGCTCGGCGCGCCAGTAGATGTTGACCACGTCGCCGGGCATCAAAGTCGTCCACGGCACGGCGCCGATGGATGCGTACTTCTTTCCTGGACCAATGTCATAAATGGCGGCGCTGGCCGCGGAAGTGAAGCTCAGCGCAAGAATCGCAACGGCGGGAATCTTGTTGTAAGACATGTGCTTCTATCGGCCTGCCTACACCCGCATACAGGGTGGTAGGTGATCGCAGGTGGGTCGCTAGGGCCGCCGTACTCGGGTGAGCGGTCCAGGGCCTCGCAAAATGCCGTCAAGCCTAGCTTTTTCATGCAATTCCGTGGAACTCCGATGGCCCTCGTTCCAGTACGGGACGGCTCCGCGGACGTGATTTCCCAAAGGAAAAGGGGCGCTCTGGTCGAGCGCCCCTTCGCCGTGTCGATCCGGGTCGATCCTGGATTTTTGACTTTTTGGTCCCCTTCAGATCGGGGTGGAACGAATAGAGATTAGCACATCGCGCCACGCCGGCGGGCGCCGCGCATCCATTCGAGCGTGCGATCCCGAGCCAGCACCCCCGCCGTGCCGCCCATCGCCTGGATGCTCAGCGCACCGGCCGCGTTGGCGTAATCGGCCGCCTCTTCGAGGCCGGCGCCGTGTTGGGTCGCTGCCAGGAAGGCGCCCGCGAAGGTGTCGCCCGCGCCTGTCGTGTCCACCACCGGAACATCGAAGGCCGGCGATTCGAACCTCCCCGCCGGACCTAGCACCAGGCAGCCGCGAGCCCCAAGCTTCACCACCACCACGCGCGCGCCTCGATCGCGAAAGAACGCGCCCGCGCGATCCGGATCCTCCGTTCCGGCGAGCATTCTCGCTTCGTCCCGGTTGACGAACAACAGATCGAGATGCTCGAAGCAGGGTCCGGCCACCGTCATCCATTCGCCGCGCGCGTCCCACCCGGTGTCGAGCGAAGTGGTTAGCCCCGCCTGGCGCGCGTTGCGCAACGTTTCGCCCGCGTGACTCCGCAACAGCGGCAATCCGAAAGGATTCGCCAGATGGAAGTGCTCGCACCCGTCCACCATTTCCGCTTCGAACCGGAGCGGTTCGGGGAAGGCCTCCCGGCCGGCGCCGGGCCGGTGCAACAAAGCCCGCGCGCCGTCGGGCCGAACCAGGACCACCGAACACGACGTCGCCTCGTTCGCGTAGCCGAGCAGCGACAGATCCACTCCCGCGCCCTCGAGCGTGCGCCGGCAATAGTCGCCGAAGGGATCGCGCCCGGTCAAGCCCATCAGCCGCACCCGCGCGCCGGCGCGGGCGATCGAAAACGAAGTACTGCCCCCGTTGCCGCCGAGCCCCTGGACCACATCCTCCACCCACATCGTGGCATCCCAGCGGATCTCCGGCACCGGGCGCGTCAAGATGTCGACGAGCACGTTACCGGCGCACAGGACTCCGCCCACTTACAAGCTACCCTCGGCCAACCGCTGCAGGAAACTCCGCTCGATGGGCCAACCGCCGAGCACGCGCCGGCCCTCCACCTCGAAGGAACCCTCGGCCAGAACCCCGCTGATATCGGCGGGATTCGGTTTCTGGTGGGCGCGCGCCAGGAACTTCTTCAGAAGCTCCGTGACTTCCTCCAGTTGCTTTTTCACCAGCCGCGCCTGATCCTCGCTAGCGCATTCGGCGGTGAGCGCGGCGCGGAATCCATCGCCGCGCGACGCCAGCGCGATGGTGGCCCGCGAGGCGCCCTCGAGCGAACGGGCGAACGCCTTCACGCCATCGGGCAGCGCGCCCGGCTCGCGGAGTAGATCGGCGCCGATCGACACCCAGGCCGGTTCCTTGGGCGGCTGGAATCCGCCTGTATCGCGCTTCTCCTTCATCACGTAGGCGCCCCACTGGCTGTCGCTCACCGCCAGAGCGAGAATGTTGGGCGCCAGGGTGAAGAAGGAGAGATAACGCCCCGGCCTTCTGGTTTCCACCGTGCAGAAACCGTTGGTGCAGGTGGCGCCTTTGCCTACCGCGTGGCGCCGCAACTGATCCCAATCGAACCGGCCGCGCAGCAGGAAGCTGGTCTTGCCATCTTGAAACGCGGCGAGAATCGAGTCGAGGTCGGAGGTGTAGTCGAAGCGGGTCTCCTCGACGAAAGTCTTGTAGTCGGTCTCCTGCGCGGCCTTGCTATCGGCGAGAAGTTGCAGCACGCCGGAAACACGCAACGCCTGCACGTCGACGAACGCCGTCACCGCGCCCCGGGTCGGCAGACTCGCCACCAGCGCGGCATCGGAGGTGTCCAGGCCCTGGCGGCCCCACTCCACCCAGATCAGCGCCGCGGCGCACACCGCGACCAGCGCCGCCGAAAGATGCACGGGCCGAATTCGCATCGGAAGCTTCCTAGACGCCAACCGCCACGCCGCGGTGCTCCTTCCATAGCTCGATGTATGGTTTCAACTCCGCCATCATCTTACGGAACTGGGCGAAATCGAGCGACTGCGCGCCATCGCTCCACGCCTTTTCCGGGCACGGATGCGTCTCCACGATGATCGAGTCGGCTCCGATCGCGACGCCCGCGCGAGCCAGGGGAGCGATCAGGCTGCGCTTGCCGGTGGCGTGGCTCGGATCGAGCACCACGGGAAGATGCGTCATCTCCTGCAGCACGGGCACGGCCACGATGTCGCAGGTGTTGCGCGTCACGGTCTCGAACGTGCGGATGCCGCGCTCGCACAGCATGACGTCGTTGTTGCCGTGCGCGACCACGTACTCCGCCGACATCAGCAGTTCCTTTATGGTGCCACTCAGCCCGCGTTTCAACATGACCGGCCGGCCCGCGCGCCCCAGCGCCTTGAGTAGCGCGAAGTTCTGCATGTTCCTGGCGCCGATCTGCAGGATGTCGGCGTATTGGGCCACCAGCCCGACGTCGCTATCGCTCATCACCTCCGTGATCACGGCGAGACCGGTGGCGTCGCCCGCCTTTCGCAGCAGCTTCAGCCCTTCTTCCTCGAGCCCCTGGAAATCGTAAGGCGACGTGCGCGGCTTGAAGGCTCCGCCGCGCAACACCTGGCCGCCGGCGCCGGCCACGGCCTCCGCCGAGTCCATGATCTGCTTTTCCGATTCCACCGAGCACGGCCCCGCCATGACGATGAACTCGTCGCCGCCGACCTCGAAGCCGCCCACCGCGATCCGCGTCTTTTCCTTTCGGAACTCCTTGCTCACGAACTTGTACGGCGCCGAGATCCGCACCGCCTTGTCCACCTGCGGCATCGACTCGAGCGAGTCCAGGCACGGCGTCACGTCACCCACCCCGACGGCGGCAATCACCACGCGCTCCTCTCCCTGGATCTGGTGGATCTTGTATCCGTAGTCGAGAATCCGTTGGCAGACCTGGTCGATCTCCTGCTTGCTGGAATGTAGTTTCATCGAGATGATCATTGAGAATTCTCCAAGAGGCGAAAACGAAAAGCCCACTCGGTTTCGAGTGGGCGGGAGACGGTCGCGCGGTTCCGGTACTACGTCAACTCCACTCTACCCGCTGGGTCAGCGGGTAAATCGAAACGCGAGGGAGTTGCCGTATCGCATGAAAACTCTATCGTAGTCGATGACGGCCCCGCGCGCAAGGAAAATGGGGCGAATCCCGAACGAATCAATGGTTCGCGGCCGCTCCGCATGCCACCACTTCGCCGGGGGTAATACCTTCCCGCACCACCACTTCGATGTTGTTCGACGTGCCGAGCTCCACCAGGCGCGGCGACCAGGTCTCCTCGCCATCGCCGCTCTCGCCGCGGAACAACGCCGTGCCCGTGTCCGCGTCGACGCACTCGCGCGGCAGCACCACGCCCTCCTCGGCGCCAAGCACCAGGTCGGCGCTGCCGGTGAAGTTCGGGAACACGCGCGGATCGGCGTGGTCCGGCCGCACCTGCACCACCAGGTTCCGGACCCAATCGGGCCGGTAACGATTCGCCGTCGCGATCGCTCCCACGGCCACTACCCTGCCAGGAATCTCGAGCCCGGGAACCGCGTCCAAATGGATGCGCGCCTCGAGCCCCGGGCGCAAACGCTGCTCGTCCACCTGCAGAGCTCTGGCATCGAGGAACAACGACTTCATGTCGACCACTTGCATGAAGGCGTGGCCGGAACGCACTTCGTCGCCGGTCTGGATCTCCGCGGTGTCGCTGCCACGCTGAATCTGCCCCATGACGGCGACGCCATCGAGCGGGGAACGGTAGTTCATGCGGTCGAGATTGGCTTCGGCGCGTTCGAGCTCCAAGTTGGAGTCCTTCAGCGCCAGTTCCTCGCGCCTGAGTTGCGAACGCTCGGACAGGTCGAAGAACTTGCGCTGCACCAGCAGGTTCTCAAGGCGGGCCCCGGCCTCTTCATACGCGAGTTGGAAACGTTCGGTCTGCATGGCGGACCGCACCGGCGCGGTCTTCAGATTGAGCGCCGCTTTCTCGATATTGGCGCGCGCCACGCGGATGCGCTGTTCCAGCCTGGCGCGCGCGAGTTCGGTGGAGGCGTCGATCCGCCGGTTGGTCATCTTGCGCTGCTCCACGTCGGCCTTGAACTCGTCCACCCGGTTCACCATGTACTGCGGATCGAACGCGGCCACCGCGTCGCCCTTCTTCACCGGCTCGCCGGGCTTGACGACATCGCGGAGCAGCAACCGGAACTCGCTCGACATGAAAGAGCGGCCCCGCGCACCACGCAGCTTCGGAGCGACCATGGTCGCCGACCGCGCGGCCGAAATGACGCCGGAGACGCGCAACGTTCGCTCCACCGCGCCCGTTCGCGCCTTGGCGGTGCGATAGCGGGCCGGAGCCGGTTTGACGGCGCGGCCGCGAATCCAGTATCCCGAGCCGGCCAGAGCGGCCATGACAGCCAGCGCGGCCAGCCCGGACGCCCAGCGCGTCCGGGGCGGTTTCGCCGGAATCAACTCCGGGCGCGGACCCGCGGGACTGTGCGGAGAGGGAGAATCGGGGAGCGGATACACGTCGATCGGGTTGGGCCCCGCACCATTGTACTTCGCGGCGGCCCGTCCCGCGCTACTGGCCCAGTTCGTGGCAGGCGGTGCACACGACGGTGGCCTGGTGCTCCTTGTGGCAGTCGACGCAGCCGGCCATGGTGGTGGGACGGAAAACCGCCAGAATTTCGCTCTTGTAGACCTCGCCATGACACGAAGCGCATTCGAGCTTGGCGGCGGTGTGGACCGCGTGGCTGAACACGACGAAGTCGCGCAGCTTGTACACGCGCGCCGAGGGGATTCTGCGTTCGGAGATCGCCGTGTGGCAGGTCTTGCATTGCGCCTGCGCGGCGGGAAATCCCATCCGCTCTTCCTTGCCCGCGTGGCAGAAGTTACACTTCAGCTTCAAGGGCTGGTGCCGCTTGTGCTGGAACGGACCCTCCGGCTTTTCGGGGGGCTCGGCCGCCGCCAGCGCGAGCGCCAAGGGGAGGAGCACCAGGGACCTCATGCGTTCCCCTTGCTTATACCAGATTCGCGTGCATGCGCGCTTTACTCGCCGGGATCGAAGATATCCTCGATGCGCCGTTCGAACAGCTTATTGATTACATCAACATCGCCGGACAGGGTGATGCGCCGCCAGACGCACGACGACTCTGCCAAACTTGAAGTGTGAGCGCGCGCCCGGCCCACGTGTACCGGCGCCCGATCACCCGAGCGACAAGGAGACGACCATGCGACTTCCGGCGATCGCGCTGTGCGCGGCGGCCATTCTGGCCGGAGAGAATTTTCAATACAAGGTCTTGGCGACCAACAAGACCGGCACCATGGAAAGGGAGATGAACGAGGCCGCCGAGGCCGGATATGTCTTCTCCCAGGTCATGGGCGGCGAAACGGCCGGTGGCAATGAAGCAGTCGTGGTGATGGCGAAGGCGCCGTCGCACTCCAAGAAGTCTTACAAACTGCTGGCGACCTCGAAGACATCCACCATGCAGAAAGAGCTTCAAGCCGCTGGAGACGAAGGGTTCGAATACCGCGGGCAGACCGTCTTTGAATCGACGTTCGGCGGCCGCGAACTGGCGGTGATCGTCGAGAGGGACACCGGCAAACCCTCCAAGAGAATCGCATACCGGGTGCTCGCCACCAGCCGCACGTCGACGCTGGAGAAAGAGCTGAAGGAAGCCGGCTCGGAGGGCTACAGGCTGCTCGGATTCTCGGTTGGCAAGACGCGGTTCGGCGGCAACGAACTGGTCAGCATCCTCAGGAAGGATTGACCCGCCGGCGGCGAAACCCGATCGCCAGCAGGCCGGCGCCCACCAGCAGGTAGGCGGCCGGCTCGGGCACCGGCGTCGTGCCATTCGGGGCGCCCTCGCCTTCCTCCACCGACTCCGGGCGGTGATTCTCGCGGCGCTGCCCGATTCGGGTTTCACCGCCGCCCGTTGTGGAGGTCGAGGTTCCCGCCCCTGTGCCAGAGCCGGACCCAGCACCAGAGCCAGAGCCAGAGCCAGAACTGGAACCGTTGCCCGAGCCGCTGGTACTGCCCGCCGTCAGCGTCGAGATGCGCGGCTGCCCGGCATTCCCCAGTCCAGTGGTGAGCGATCCACCGCCCGCGCCGGAATCGCCTCCGCCGCTGCCGCCCGTGATGCCGGAGATCGTTGTCAGCCTGCCTTCACCCGAGCCGATCGAGGAGAGATCGGTGACGCGGGTTTGGAACTCCTGGTTGACGGTCTGACGGACGAGTCCGCCGCCGGAGGACGTGAGTTCCCCGGCGGTTGACCGCAACGTCGAATTGGTGAAAGTGTTCTCCTGACCTATCGTGGAAGACTGGCCTGAGCCGCTGCCCGAACCGCTCGAACCGGAGCCGCCCTGTCCGTTGGATGACGCGACCACGGCGAGTCCTCCGCCTCCTCCGAATCCGCCGCTTCCGCCACCGGCTCCACCGCCGCCTCCACCACCACCGGACGCTCCACCGCCTCCAGCGGCGGTGGCGACTCCGCCCCCGCCGCCGACGAATGACGATCCCGCACCGGATGAACCGGTCTGCGACACCGCCGCGTTCGTCTTGCCCTCCGGCCAGAAATTGTCGCCTTCCGCCTGGAGTCCGGCGAACTCGGGTGCTCCGGTGATCGCGGGCGCGACCACCGCCGCCCCGGTAGGAGCGGGAGCCGCTCCGGGGGTAGGATTCTCCATCTGTTTTTCCGACGGCTCGAGGTGAAGCACCGGCGATTGCGGCTTGTCGGAGATCATGTTGCCGCAGCGGCCGCGGATCTTGTTCTGACCGTCGGTCAGCACCACTTCGCCGGGCTTGAGATCCACCTTCTTCTTGGTCCAGTAGACTCGGTCGCCGACCCGGTACGAGACGTAGCCTTTGCGAGGCTTGGTCAGTTCGACCGGTTCCAGCTTTTTGACCTCTACTCCCCTGTCGCCGTAGTGCTTTTTGACGATCGGGTCCTGCGAAACCGCCTTCTCGACTTCCTTCATGTCGTACACCCCACCCGGCACGACGGAGTACGGATACACGGGCCGCTCCCCCGGCTTCCCCGACCCGGCGACCTCAACGAACTGCTTCGGAGCTTTCTTCGCCTTGGCTCGCGAATCGCGCGTCTCGAACCACCACATGCCATAGACCATGGCTGCGGCGATCGGTAGCGCCATCAAGGAGCGGTATGAGAAGGATCCGAGTTTCATCCCATTCCGTTTTAACCTCTGGAAGGGAACCGGTGAATCCCTCGTGAGTTCTGTACTAGGGACTAGCCGCCTTAGTACACGAAGGACTGCCGGCGCCGGAGCTCCACGGCGGTCTCCGGAGGCTTAACGCGCGTCGATCGTCACCGAGAGCACCCGGTGGATCTTGCTCTTCACCGCGAAATGCGGAAACAGGTAGAGCCAGCGGCCCCTGCCCAGACGCAGGAACTGGCCGTTCATCGCGTTGTAGTGGTTGTCGAACGGACGGCCTTCGGGATCGGCTTGGAACAGCCGCGTCGTGGTCCAGGTCCGGCCGCCATCGATGCTCCGGGCGAAGTGCAAACCGAACGCCGTCTTGTCCCCCAACGGATAAAGTGTCCTCGAATACGGCACGCGGCTCGCCGTCAGCAACGATCCGTCCGGAAGCGCGATCCCCGAGGGCGGCGCTCCCGTGCCCGCCAGATTGGTGGGTTCGGGCTTCGACCAAGTCTCCCCGCGGTCCCGCGACTCCGAGCGGAAGTACCAGGTGTCCCGCCGCGAATCCGGCACGCGCCCGAGCTTCTCGCGCCCCCGGATCAGCGACACCAGCGTCCCGCCGGTCATCTCCAACAGCGTCTGCTCGTTGAATCCGGCAGGCGTCCGGGGATCGTCGCGGATCTCCAACGACGGCTCGTACCCCACCGTCCGGTAACGGAACGTCCGGCCGTCGTCGTCGCTGAGCAACACACCGCACTGCCAGTTCTCCCCGCCCCGCGCGGCGCCCCAAATCTGTAGGATCGTGCGGCCGCTCGAGTGGATGATCCCGCCATAGCCGAACTGCTCGCCCAGGAACGTGCCGGTGGGATACGCCTGCCAAGCGAAGTCGCGCGCTCCTTTTTCCTTGCGGCCCACCACCAGCGATCCGCCCCGATAGCGGATGTCTTCTTTGTACGACTCCTTCCGCGCCCCCTTGGCCACGTGGTATCCGACCGCCAGGACCGTGCCGCGACGTGTCGGCCCGAACGTACTGAGGGCGGACGACGCCTCTTTCGGATTGCCGAGTTTGCGGAGAATCTCCATCGCGAACGGTTCGGGCGCCGACCACGACTTCCCTCCACGGCGCGACCGCACCAAATAGGGCAGGGCCCCCGCTTCGTCGTCCTCGACGAAGTCCGTGAATACCAACTCCCACCGCGACGAGTGGGGAACGATCGTGGCCCAAGTCGCGCGGCGGCCGTCGGAAGCCGGATCGTACAGCACCCGGTAATCGCGGAAGGTCTGGGCCGAGGCGGCTCCCGCCAGCAGCAAAGCGGCCCCGGCTAGCGGACTCACCCTGCGATCCGCTCCCGCAACGCGCCTACCTCGGTGCGTAACGCGTTTCCGTAGAGAGCGCTATCGGCCTTCCAGGAAATCACGTTATAGCCCATCTTCAGCCAGCCGTCCGCCTGCTCCATCGTGCTCGGTTGGATCCCCGCCAGCTTGCCGTGAGCCTTGGCCACGTCGGCGACCTTTTGCAGCGCGGCGATGGCGGCCGGGTCGCCGAACTGGCCCGGAATCCCCATCGACGTGGTGAGGTCGAAATGGCCGACCCACAAGACGTCGACACCCGGCGTGGCGGCGATCGCCTCCACGTTTTCGAGCCCCTGCACGGACTCGATTTGACAGATCACCGTCGAGTTGAGGTTTGCGTATGCAAAATATTGAACCGGATCGGGATTCTTGTAGTCGGTATGCGCTCCTCCGATGCCGACTCCGCGCTTTCCCATGGGGGCGTATTTCGCCGCATCGACAATCGCCTTGGCCTGCTCGCCGGATTCCACATTGGCGCACATGACCCCGAGTGCGCCGCCATCCATGACACGAGCGATGAAGTGGTACAAAGTCTGCGGAACACGGACGAACGGAGCGATCCCGGTTGCCTTCAACCAAGCGATGAGGTCCGCTATCTTATCTGTATCAAACTCCGAATGTTCCATGTCGAGCAATACGAAGTCCAGATCCGCCGTCTCGAGGATCTTCGCCATGCCTCTGGTACCGAATTCCCAAACCATGTGGCCGACCGGAATCCGGCCCTCCATCACGACCCGGCGGAAGCGGTTGTCCTTCACGCGTGCACCTCCTCGTGAACTGCTTGGCCCAACCAGTCGGGCATATCGCCGTCGGGGCCGAACTCGAGATCGAACGGTCCGCTCAGGATTTCGAGCGCCGGGTTGGCCTGGATCGTCGGCAGCAGATTCTCCGACAGCACGACGTGGTTGAGCTCCATGGTGGTGCGGATGCGCCCGATGGTGACCTCTTTCATGTCGAACTTGCCGACGGTGGGGGCGATCGTCTCCAGACACTCGCGATCGGTACCGAAATGGACGGGCACCTTGATCGGGGCAAGGGTAGAGGCGGTCAACGAGTTGATACGGGTCGGCTTCCAGTCGATCTTGGACAGCAGGCGATCATGTACGATGTCCGCCATGCCGAGCCCAACGCCGTTGCCGTAGGAAACGTCGGTGATGTCGCGGACGTAGACGCGCTCGAAGAGGGGCGTATTGGGCCACGGGTTCGACAACCCGGTCACGCTGCGATTCACCACCTTGGTGTCCATCCCCGCGCCGGAGATATTCTTGCCGATGCGGTCCAAGATGAGGATATCGAGATCCGCTGGAACATGTCCCTGCCAACTCTTTACCAAGGCGAGGAGTTCCTCTTCACGCTGCTCCATTCCCTCCACCGGAACGGCCGTCACCTGACCGGTGTTGTGATTGGCATCCTCGAGGATCGCGAGTCCACCCAGGATCTTGCCCGATTTCAGCACCTGCCGCCCCACAGAACGGATCACCGTCTCGAGCCCCATCTTGTATGCGTAGGTATGGTACCGCTGGGCGCCGGCGAACTTTCCCAATCCGATCGCCATCATTTTGAAGAGTCCGCTCTCGATCTTGCCCATGAAGTCGGTGTGCCACTTGACGCGGCCGATGAGCATCACGCCGTCCGCGTTGAAAGCGTTCTGGTCCATGAAGGCTTCCAGGCCTTCGGGCGTCTTGCCGAGCGAAACAACCTCCAGTGAACTGATGACCGGGCATCCCATCGTGGCCTCGTGGATCCCGTAGTGAGCGAGCACGTCCGCTTGACCTTCGGCGGTCGCAGCGCCGTGAGAACCCATCGCGGGGAAGATGAAAGGCCGCATCCCCGCCGATTTCCAATATTCAACCACCGCTTTCACTATGGTGGCTATATTTATGATTCCACGCGAACCCACACCGATCGCTACGCGCGATCCAGGGGCCAGACGCGACGCGAATCCGGCGCCCGACAATTCGCCCTGGACGGCGCCGGGAAGATCCGCGATCCTCCGATCCGGGAAGTTCTGCTTGACAAGGTAGAGACGTGAGAATTCCATGATCCGCAGTATATCAAGACTCGGTGAAACGAAATGGGCCCCAACCGGCACGATCCAGTATGGCCGACGCGATCTTTCAACCCCTGGTCTTCCCGAATCTGACCGTGAAGAACCGCATCTTCCGGTCCAACATCTCGGGCCGGTTCGACAACTACGACGGATCGGGCACCCAAACCCGCATCAACTGGGAACTCAAGTTCGCCCGGGGAGGAGTGGGAGCCATCATCTCGTCGTTCGTGCCGGTGGCGCTCCGCGGCCGGATCCTCATCAATTACGCGACCATCCACGAAGACTCGCGCATCCCGTTCTGGCGGGAGTTGGGCAAGCAGGTTCACGAGCACGACTGCCGCTTCATCCTCCAGCTCAGTCACGGTGGCCGGCAGCGCGACCTCCCCGGGTTCGAGTACCCGAAGGGCCTGAGCTCCACCGACAAGCCGGAGCCGCTCAACGGGTTCGAGTGCGAGCGCATGACCAAAGCGCAGATCAAGGAGGCCGTGGACGCATTCGCGCAAGGCGCCCGGCGGGCCAAGGAGGCTGGTCTCGACGGAGTGGAACTCCACGCCGCCAACGGCTACTTGTTCACGCAGTTCCTGTCGTCGGCCATCAACGACCGCGAGGATGAGTACGGCGGTCCGATCGAGAATCGCGCGCGTTTCCTGGTAGAGGTAATCCAGGCAATCCGTAAGGAGGTAGGCACGGGCTTCCACTTGCAGGTGAAGATCAGTTCCACCGAACACAACGACGCGCTTGTCCCCTGGGAGAAACCGGGCAACACGATCGAGGACTCGGTGAAGGTGGCGAAGATGGCGGAGACCGCCGGCGCCAACGCGCTCCACGTCTCGGCGGGCAGCACGTTCCCGCATCCGAAGAACCCGGCGGGCGACTTCCCCATGGACGAGTACGCCAAGTACTACGACGCGATGATCTCCAGCGGGACGCGGGTCTTTCAGAACTACACGCTCTTCCGGGAAGGACTGGGCGCGAAGCTGTTCCACTCGACCTGGATTCGCGCCCGAGGCGAGGTGATCGAGGGGATCAATCTTCCCGATGCCGCGCGGATCAAACAAGCGGTGTCGATCCCGGTGATCTGTACAGGCGGCTTTCAAACGGCGTCGTTGATACGATCCGCGATCGAGCAGGGCAAGTGCGACGCGGTGAGCATCGCGCGCCCTCTGGTGGCCAACAACGATTTGGTGAAGCAGTTCGCGGCTGGCGCCGACCGGCCGGCGATCCCGTGCACGTACTGCAATCGCTGTCTGCTCAACGTGCTGGAGAACCCGTTGGGCTGCTACGACGAGACCCGGTTCGGCAGCCGCGACGAGATGATCGGGCAGATCCTGTCCGTCTTCGATCCGCCACCGTTCCGGTAGACGCAACCGCGGGTGAACCGGCAGCGTGGAGATTTCGGAGGCCGGGATCGATATTCGGCTTCAAATCGTTCCAGGTAAAGGCATTACCTCTTCCAGCGGACCCGCGATTGTAGTATCCTGATAAGGACTGTACCAGAACGTGGGTACTGGAGATTTTCTTTTGACAAGCCAACTACGGATCCGAGGAGGCACAAAAACTATGGCGCGCAAAGTCGCCACGCTGGCAACCTCTTTGTTATGGCTGACCGGAATCCTCTCCGCGCAAGGTCTCAACACCATCGCGAAGCAGGACGACTGGGAAGACATCAACTTTGAATTCAACTCCCCCATTCTCTCCGACGGTTATCCCAGTCTGCTTCGCCTGGCGGAGCTGCTGAACAAGAACCCGGACTACAAAGTGAGCCTGACCGGCAATGCCGATCACATCGGCTCACATCCATACAACGACCAGCTCGGAAAGCGCCGCGCGGAAGCCGTCAAGGCGTTCCTCGAGAAATACGGCGCCCGGCCTGGCCAAGCGGCGATGGATTCCAAGGGCGCTCGAGTCCCCAAGGTCAGCAACGGCAGCCCCGAAGGCCGTTTCATGAACCGCCGGGTCGAGATGACCGTCACGGACGGATCAGGGAGGATCATTGGCGCCGGCGGCCCCGGCGACGCGATCAAGTCGCTCGAGGCTCTGCAGAAGAAGCAGGAAGAGTGCTGCTCGCAGATTCTGCGCAGGCTGGACAAGCTGGACGAGATTCTCGCCGCGATCCGCGACCTGAAGAACGAGAACGCGCAACTGCGTAGCGCGATCGACGGCATCAAGGGACGCGGAGCCGGCGACGACGCCCGTCGCAAGGCGGACGAAGACGCCGCCAAGCTGACTCCCGCCGACATGGCCCGCATCTCCGACAAGGCCGCGCAACGCGCCTTCGACGAGCAGGGCATCGCCAATCACAAGGGCAAGCTGACGCCCGAGGAGATCGACAACCTCGCGCTCGGTGCCGCGCGTAACGCAATCGTCGACGCCAAGGCCGAAGGCAAGAAGATGACGCCGCAGGAGATGGAGCAGTTGGGCCATATGGCGGCGACGAAGGCGCTCAACAAGGCTGTCGACGCCGGCAAGGCCGACCTGACGCCGCAGCAGATCGACGAGATCGCTCGCCGCGCCGCTCGCCGCGCCGTTGACGAGGAGCTGGGCCGCGTTTCCCCGCAGACGCTGGAAGACACGCTCAAGAGAGTGAGCAAGTCCTACGGTCCGTCGGGTCCGGCGCTGTCGCTGCTCGGATTCAACGAAGGCGTGGACGGAGACGGCAACGTCACCCTCACCGGCAAGGGCCGCCTGTTCAAGCCTCTCTCCGAGAGCACGGCGCTGCAGGCCCAGGGCGAGTATATGCACTTCAGCGGACGCCGCGAAGGCCAGATCGACATCGGTATCGTAAACCGGTGGAAGGAACTGCAAGTCGGCGCGTTCACCAGCTTCAAGGGCGTGGGCCTGAGCGGCATGGATACGACCGGCGTACTGGGTCAAGCTTCGTTCACCGCGGACTACCTGTTCAAGCACGGTAAGGTCGGCGCCTTCGCGAGCAAGGGCTTCCTGAGCAACTCGACGGTGAAGACCGCGCGTCCGTCGCGCTGGATCCTCGACGAGACCTACCTCTCGGTCGTCGATCAGTTGGGCGGTAGCGGCGCGGTTCAGCTTCACCCGCGTCTGGCGCTCGAAGGCAACCTCGGTTGGCTGAAGCGCGCCAATGGCGACGATCGTCCGGGCGGCACGATGCGTCTGGTGTTCCCGATCAACAAAGCGGTGGCGTTCACGGCCGAGGGCGGCTTCAACGAAACGCTGGTCGGCCGCGACAACAACGGCCGCGCGACGTTCGGCGTGCTGTTCGGCAACTACCTGCAGCCGCGCGAATACCTGAGCTTCAACGGACCCGTTCCGGTTGACATTCCGCGCGTTCGTTACGAAGTGCTGACCCGCCGCACGCGGACGGGCAACGATCCTCCGGTCGCCGACGCCGGCGCCGACAGGCTGGGCATCCCGGCCGGTACGGTGACGCTCGACGGCTCCGGTTCATTCGATCCGGATGGCGATCCCATCCGCTATCAGTGGACGCAAATCGCCGGTCCGACGGTCGCCATCAACGGCGCCGCCGCCGCCCGCGCGACCTTCAGCGCCGAGCCCGACCAGAGCTACGGCTTCCGTCTGACGGTAACCGACGACAAGAACGCCCAAGGCATCGCCCGCGTCACCATTTCGACGCGCGCCGGTGTCCGGGCTCGGGTCGTCCGGTTCACGGCCAGCCCCGACCGGATCCTGCCCGGCGGTACTTCCATCCTGAACTACAGTGTGGAAGGCGCCGACTCGGTCACGATCTCCGGCGTCACCGGCAACCTGTCGGCCACCAACGGCACGGTCAACGTGACTCCGGCGGCCACCACCACCTACACCCTGTCGGCGCGCAACGCCAACGGCGAAGACCGGGCGACGGTTACGGTCGTGGTCGATCAGCTCGGTCCCCGTGTGCTCACCTACGCGGCTCAGCCTCCGTCGATCACCCGCGGTCAGGCCTCTACCCTCCGCTGGACCACGGCGGATACCGAGAGCGTCGAGATCGTCGGCGCCGGTACGTTCCAGGGCATGACGGGTTCGGTGGAAGTCCGGCCGGACCAGACCACCCCGTACACCCTGATCGCCCGTAGCCGGCTGGGTCAGACCACAGCCGTGGTGACGGTCACCGTGAACGCGCCGGGCGAGCGGCCGAAGCTGCTGAGCTTCACCGCCAACCCGGTCGAGATCGCGGAAGGCCAGACCTCGACTCTGACGTGGAACGTGGAAGGCGCCACCCAGGTGACCATCTCCAACAACGTCGGCAGGGTCAACGCATCGGGAAGCGTCCAGGTGCAACCGGCAACCACCACCACCTACACGCTGACCGCAACCAACGACGCGGGAGCCATCACGGCCGTTACCACGGTCACGGTGTTCCCGAAGCCGAAGGTGCTCAGCTTCACGGCCAACCCGAGCCGGATCACGATCGGCCAACCGGTGACCTTCACCTGGTCCACCTCCGACGCCGATTCGGTGTTCATCAGCGGCAGCATCGGCAACCGCATTCCGAACGGCTCGCTCACCAACGCCGGACCGCAGTCGACGACTACCTATACGTTGACGGCGATCGGTAAAGGCGGGCAGGCTTCGGCGAACGTCACCGTCGAGGTGGCTCCGCCGCAGCAGATGAGCGCGACACCGGTGGCGCGGATCAGCCCGGCCGACATCGTCACGTCGTTCCGCGAGTTGGTATTGAACGGCACCCCGTCGTTCGATCCCAACAACCGGCCGCTGACGTTTAGCTGGCGCAGCGTGGACAACAAGGGCTCCGTCGTCAACCCGACTTCGGCCACCCCGACGGTCCAACTGAAGACCGGCTCCTCCGGCGACTTCGTGTTCGAACTCCAGGTCACCAACAACTCTGGCTTGAGCTCCAAGGCTCTGGTCACGGTGCAGTTGGTGGAGGCCAGACCGCTGCGGTAGCGGCGAGTTTCGAATCGGGCAAAGCGACCCCCTGGCGGCCGAAAGGCTTCCAGGGGGTTCGTGCTTTCCGGCCCTCGATCTCTGTAAAGAATAGTAAACCAGGCTGCCATTCGGGAGCCGGTCTCTTATAATCGAGTCACGGAGCGAGGAATGCACGAACTGCTGCCGACGCCGCTGACAGGAGCCAATCCCGGCTCTCCCGGCGAAATCCTCGTCCGGCTGGTGGCGGCTCTGGCGGCAGGCGTCGCCGTGGCGTGGATTCACAAAAGGACTTCGCGGGGCGAGGCCGAGCCGGCGCTCGAGTCCACGCTGGTGCTGCTGGCGGTGCTGATCGCCATGATCACGCAAGTGATCGGCGACAACGTGGCTCGCGCGTTCAGCCTGGTGGGCGCCCTTTCCATCGTGCGGTTCCGGACCGCGCTGCGCGACACACGCGACACCGCGTTCGTCATCTTCGCGGTGGTGGAAGGCATGGCGATCGGCTCGATGCACCCGTGGGTGGCGCTGGTGGGACTGGTCGTGGCCGGCGGCGCCGCCTTCGCGCTGGCGCGCGCCAATAGCGAGCCGCCGCCCGAGTATGCGCTCCGCGTGAAGGCGGATACCGGAGCGGACATTATGGGGCTGCTCGCGGCCTGCCGCGCCGCCAGGGGCGCGTCGATCCGGCTCCTCGAGTTCGGAGCCGACAAGAAGGGCATCGACGCTTCCTATCGAGAGCCTGTCCCATAGGGGACGTTTTTTGGAAAAATGGCGTGGATGAAGGTGCTGGAAGTGGGTGAGACCGGAGGGGCGCCGGAACAAGGAACACGGAATTTGTTTGAAGTGGGGAAAAAAAGGCCTCATGATAGG
>SYLY01000341.1 GCA_005808475.1 Acidobacteriota bacterium | reverse complement strand
AGGGCGGCTGCTTCGAGACGTCGCGAGCCACCACGCACACCGATCCGGTGTACGTGGATGAGCGCGTGCTGCACTACTGCGTGTCGAACATGCCCGCCGCCGTGCCGCACACATCGACGCTCGGGTTGACCAACGCCACGTTCCCCTACCTGATGCAGATCGCCAGCAGGGGCGCGGCGGCAGCGTGCGAACGGAGCGACGCCATTCGCCAGGGCGTCAACACGTGCAACGGCCACATCACCTATGCCGCCGTGGCGGAATCGCAGAACCGGCCGTACAAGGACCTGCGGGAAGCGATCTGAGCCTTGACACGGGGGTTCGCAAGGACCGCTGCCCTGCTGGAGGCCGATTCGTTCCGCGGATCGGCTGTCACGCTGTTGTTCGCCTTGTTGCTGGGAGCGGCGTGGGCGGCGTGGTTCACCGCTTCGGAAGTTCCGCTCTATGAAGTGACCGGCAACGCGCGGCTGGAAACCAATCGCGCCGCCTACGTGGTGCAGTCGCCGATCGACGGAATGCTGGTGTCGGCCGCCCTCGGGGTGGGACGCGACGTAAAAGCGGGCGAGGAGTTGGCGCGGGTGGAGAGCGATCTCCAGAAGTTCCAGCGGAGCGAGTCGCGGACGCGCATCGGAACGGTGGCGGACCAGATCCGCGCCCTTCGCGAGGAACTGGCGCTTTCGGCCAAGGCGGGCGAAGAGGACCGGCGGGCGTCGTTGGCGAATGTCGAAGTCGCGCGGCAGCAGACGAAGAGCGCGGAGGCGCCGGCCCGGTACCTCGAGGGCGAGATCGATCGCGTGAAGAAGCTCCACCGGCAGGGGCTGATCGCCGAACGCGACTACCAACGCGCCATCAGCGACGCGGCGAGCCAGCGCGCCACGGCCGACAGTCTGCGCGCCGGCATCGACCGGATCGGCCGTGACCAGCGCCAGCGCGACAGCGAGCGTCTGGTGCGGCAGCAGCAGATCCGAAGCGAGATCACGAAGCTGGAAGGCGAAATCCGGAACACACGCAGCGGGCTGGACCGGCTGGAGTTCGAAATCGACCGGCGGGTGATTCGCTCGCCGGTGGCCGGGCGGATTGGAGAGGCAGCCGTACTGCGTCCCGGCGCGTTCCTGGCCGAAGGCGAGAAGCTGGCGGCCATCGTGCCGGACGGCGGAGTGATCCTGGTGGCGCAGTTTCCGCCCGCCGCGGCGATGGGCCGCGTCAAGCAGGGCAAGAAGGCGCGTATCCGGCTCCAGGGATTTCCGTGGGCGCAATATGGCAGCCTCGAAGGCGAAGTGCAACGCGTGGCCGGCGAAGTGCGGGATGGATCGGTGCGCGTCGAACTCTCGGTGACTCCGAACGGCCGCATTCCGATGCAGCACGGGCTGCCCGGATCGGTGGAGGTGGAGGTGGAGCGAATCTCGCCCGCGCGGTTGGCGCTGCGTTTGGCCGGCGGATACCTCACCGCGCCCCGGTCCGGCCGCGGGAGCGCCGCTCCATGAGCCGCCGCTGGTTTGCTCCGGAAGTGGTGCAGACCTCGGCGATGGATTGCGGTCCGGCTTCTCTGAAGTGCCTCCTCGAGGGATTCGGAATTCCGGTCAGCTACGGCCGGCTGCGCGAGGCCTGCCAGACCGACGTGGACGGCACTTCGATCGATACGCTCGAGGAGATCGCCAAACGGGTTGGGCTCGACGCCTCTCAGACGATGCTGCCCGCCGACCACCTGATGCTGCGCGGCGCGCAGGTGTTCCCCGCGCTGATTGTGGTGACCACGGCGAGCGGCTACACGCACTTCGTCATCCTGTGGCGGCGCGCCGGCGATTGGCTGCAAGTAATGGATCCGGGCGCCGGCCGCGCGTGGCTCCGGGTCTCCGATTTCCTTCCCACCGTCTTTCAACATACGCAGGCGCTCCCGGCGCCGATGTGGCGCGAGTGGGCCGGCGGGGACTCGCATCGCGCGCAATTGGCGGAAAGGCTCGCCAACGCCGGCGCCGGCCGCGTGGAGGCGGACGAACTGCTGCGGCGAGCGCTGTCCGACACCGGTTGGCGCGGCATCGCGGCGCTGGACGCGGCGATCCGTCTGGGCGCTTCGCTGGTGGAATCCGGCGCGATTCCGCGACGCCGCGCCGGGGCGGTGATCCGCGCCATGTTCGATTCGCCGGAGGACATTCCCCAGGAATCGTGGACCGTTTCGCGACTCCCGCCCGGCGAGGAAGGCGAGGAGACGATCGGTTGGCGGGGCGCGGTGTTCATCCACGTGGAAGGACGCAGCGCGGAGGGCGTCTCGTCCGAACTGCCGCCGGAGGTCGCCGCCGCGTTGGCGGAGAAAGCGCCGCCGGCGGGCCGGGTGCTGTGGTCGATCGTGCGCGAGGGCGGCTGGTACGCGCCCGCCGCGTTGACCCTCGCGATCACCGCCGCCGCCGCCGGCACGTTGCTCGAAGGATTGCTGTTCCGCGGGCTGTTCGATCTCGCGCGGGAACTCGGCACGTCGGGCCAGCGCCTGGCGGCGTTCGCCGCCGCGATCGCGATTCTGCTGGCGTTACTGCTTCTCGAGATTCCGATATCGTTCGGATTGCCGCGCTTGGGCCGCCACCTGGAGGCGCGGTTGCGCGCGCGATTCCTTTCCAAGATTCCGCGTCTGGGAGACCGCTATTTCCAGAGCCGCCCGAAGTCCGACATGGCCGAGCGCGGACACAGCTTGCAGTCGGTCCGGCAGCTTCCGGCGTTCGTGGGCCGCGCCGCGCGGGCGTCGTGTGAACTGGCGTTCACCACGGCCGGCGTGATCTGGCTGGATCCGGGCGCCGCGCCCGCGGCCTCAGCGTATCTGGCGGCGGCGCTGCTGCTGCCCTGGCTGGCGCGGCCCACTCTGCTCGAGCGCGACATGCGCGTCCGCACCCACGCGGGCGGGTTGTCGCGATTCTACCTGGATTCGTTGCTCGGGTTGTTCGCGATCCGTTCGCACGGCGCCGGAGCAACCATCCGCCACCAACATCGGGAGTTGCTCGGCGAGTGGGCCGACGCGGCGCTGCGCCTGCAACGGGCGGTGGTGAGCGTGGAAGGCGCGCAGATGGCGCTCGGATACGGGCTGGGAGCGCTGGTGATTCTCGATCACTTCCGCCGTCACGGCGAGGCGAGCACGGGACTTCTGTTCGTCTACTGGGTGCTTGGCCTGCCCCCGCTGGCGCAGTCGCTGGTGCAAGCCGCGTGGCAGTATCCGGCTTTCCGGAACACGACCTTGCGAACGCTTGAGCCGCTCGGCGCGATCGAGGAGCCGTTGCCGCGCGAGATCCCCGCCGGGGAGGCGGACGGGATGGCGGTCCGCCTGGAGAATGTTTCGGTGCGCGCGGGCGGCCACACGATACTGGATGGCTTCGATCTTTCGGTGGCGGCCGGCGAGCAGGTCGCCATCGTGGGTCCGTCCGGCGCGGGCAAGTCGAGCTTTGTGGGGCTGCTGCTCGGGTGGCATCGTCCGGCGTCGGGAATCGTCAGCGTGGATGGCGCTCCGCTCGATGGCGGCGCGGGCGCCGAGTTGCGGCGGCGCATCGCGTGGGTGGATCCGGAAGTGTACCTGTGGAACGCCAGTTGCATCGACAACATTTCCTACGGAGCGCGGCCGGAAGAATTGAGCGGGATCGGCGCCGTCGTCGAGAAATCGGAGCTGACCGAAGTGCTCGGCAAGCTGCCACGCGGTTTGCAGACCAAGCTCGGCGAAGGGGGCGCGGCGCTTTCCGGAGGTCAAGGGCAGCGCGTGCGTCTGGGCCGCGCAATGCTGCGGCGCGGCGCGCGTCTGGTGATTCTCGACGAGGGGTTTCGCGGGTTGGATCACGGCAAGCGCGTCATCCTGACGCGGCGCGCGCGCGAACATTGGCGCGGCGCGACGATGCTCGCGATCACGCACGACGTCGGCTCCACGCTCGATTTCGAACGCGTGCTGGTGATCGAGAACGGACGCGTCGCCGAGGACGGAGTTCCCGCCGAACTGGCGGCTCGCGAAGGGTCGCGCTACCGCGCGCTGCTCGACGCCGAGCACGAGGTGTCCGAGGGGCTGTGGAGCGGCGGCCAATGGCGGCGGATCGCGATCGCGGACGGCGAACTAAAGGAGCGGCCGTGACGCCGCTTAGCGAACTGGCGTGGGAATACTCGCGGCTCGGCGACGCGATTCAGGCGCTCGCGCGCGACGCCGGGCTGGAGCCGCTGTTCGATCGCGTGCCCGAACCGGCGCCGATGGAGCCGGAAGCCCTGCGCGGCTGGGTGGAAGCCGCCGCCGCGCTGCTGGACCTCGAGGCCGAGTTCACGCCGGTGGAGTACGCGCGGCTGCGGGACTGGCTCCGCTCGGCCGCGCCGCTGCTGGTGCGGCTGCCCGGTCCCGAGCCCGGGCGGTTCCTCACGGTGACGCGGCCGGGCGTGGTGCTGACGCCCGCCTTGAAGCGCCGCCGCGTGGGCTCGGAAGCGATTCGCGCCGCGATGTGCGAGGAGATGGAAGCGGAGGCTCGCCAGCGAACCGGCCCGGTGCTGGACCGGGCCGGCCTGCGCGGCTCCGAACGGGAGCGCGCGGAACGCGCCCTGATTGAAGCGCGGCTCGCGCCCCGGTGGATGGGCGCCTTTGCGCTCGGAGTTCCGGTCACCGCGCGCTGGCCGCGGCTGTTGCGGCAGGGTCCGTGGCGGAGCAAAGCCGTTCGGCTGTCCGCGTTGCACGCGATCCGGCTGCTGGCCTTCCTGCTCGCGTGGCGAGTGATCGGCGAGGCGGTCCTTTCGGGCCGGTTGGAAACGGGCTGGTTGATCGCGTGGGCGCTGCTGCTGGTCACCATCGCGCCGCTGCACATGGCCGCGTCCTGGCTGCAGGCGCGGATGGCGGTCGCGTTCGGCTGTTTGTTGAAGCGGCGGCTGCTCGCCGGTGCGCTGCGGATGGATCCGGAGGCGGTCCTCACGTCGGGAGCCGGCCAGTTGTTGGGAAAAACCATCGAGGCGAGCGCCGTGGAGAATCTCACGCTCGCGGGAGGATTCGCGGCGGTGACCGGCGCGATGGAACTCGTGGCCGCCGTAGCGGTGTTCGCGGCCGCCGGACTGGCGGCGCCGGCGATTTGCCTGATCGCCTGGATCGTGCTGGCCGCGTGGTTGTCGCGGCGCTACCTGATTCGCGCCCGGGCGTGGACGCAAGCGCGCATGGACCTCACCGACGCCCTGGTGGAGCGAATGGTGGGGCATCGAACGCGGCTCGCCCAGGAGGCGCCCTCGGAGTGGCACTCCGCCGAGGACCGGGAACTGAGCGCCTACGTCGAGGTGTCGCGTCTGCGCGACCGCGCCGAGGCGATGCTCGCCACCGTTCTGCCGCAGGGATGGGTGGCCGCCGGCGTGGCGTCCCTGGTGGGGGCGTTCCTTTCCGATCGCGCCGGTTCTGGACCCGTGGCGGCGGGTCTCGGTGGCGTGCTGCTCGCGTTCGGCGCGTTTCGCAAGATCGCCGCGGCGGCCTATCAGCTTCTGGACGCGTGGGTGGCGCGGGAGCAGATTCGGGAACTGCTGGACGCGGCCCGGCGGCGCGAACCGGCGGGCGCGCCGAATCACGCCGCCAGGCCGCCGGAGGGATCGGCGGTCGAGGTCCGCGATCTGGTTTATCGATACGAAGGTTCCGAGGACGCGGTGTTGCGGCGCTGCTCGTTGCGGATCCAGCCCGGCGATCGCCTGGTGCTCGAGGGCGAGTCCGGCGGCGGCAAGTCGACGTTGGCGGCGGTGCTGGCCGGCATCCGCGCGCCGCGATCCGGGCTGTTGATGGCGGGCGGATTGGATCGCGCCACCATCGGCGGGGCGGCATGGAGCCGGCGCGTCGCTCTGGCGCCGCAGTTCCACCAGAACCACGTGATCACGGGACCGCTCTCGTTCAATCTGCTGTTGGGGCGTCCGCTGCCGGTGCGCGAGCGGGACGCGGCGGACGCACTCCAGATCTGCGAGGAACTGGGCCTGGGTCCGCTGTTGGCGCGGATGCCGGGCGGACTGACGCAGATCGTGGGGGAGACCGGATGGCAGATGTCGCAGGGCGAGCGAAGCCGGCTGTTCCTGGCGCGCGCGTTGTTGCAGGGCGCGGATCTGGTGATTCTGGACGAGAGCTTCGGCGCGCTGGATCCGGAGACGCGGAAGCTGGCGGTGGATTGCGCGGTGAGACGGGCGAAGTCGCTATTGGTGATCGCTCACCGGTGATCGGGAGTCCAGCCGCGTTCGGCCAGCACGGCGGCGAGCGCCTCTTCCAGGCGCGCGAACGCGGGGAGTTCGCGGAGCGGGCTGAAGTCGGCGATCAACTCGGCGTTACGGTGGACAGCGGCCTGAGGAAGGAAGCCAATGATGCAATTGAAGGGCCCCAAACGGACATCGAGGCTCAGCATGTTCTTGAACCCCGAGATCTTCAAGCGCGTGATCATCGCATCCGGCCTGAGTCCAGACTCCTCTCGCGAACCTGCTACCGTTTCACCCAGTGGTAGGCTTGCACGGAGTTCTTCCAGAAATACTTCTCCGCCGGAACGCGGCCACGCGCCATGAAGTAGTCGCGCACGATGGCGAACACCGCCGGATACTCCGCCCAGTTGTCGCTGTTGGGCCAGTCGCTGCCGAACAACACGCGATCCTCGCCGAACGCGTCCACGATGGCGTCGAGCCGTGGTTTGTAGAACGCCACTTCCGATGGAATCCGGCCGTCCACGCGGCGCAGCACTTCCGAGATCTTGACGAACACCTGCTTCCGCCGGCCGATCTCGCGCAGATCCGACTCGTACTCCTTCAACGCCGCGGGGGCGGCGGGTGGTTGCATCTGCGGCAGGTGATCGATCACCACGCGCAGCGCGGGAACCTGATCCGTGATTCGCAACAACGTCCGGATCAGCGCGGGACTCGCCGTTGCGCTGTCCATCGTCAGCCCGGCCTGAGCCAACAGCTTCAGGTCCGCGATGAAATCCGGCTTCTTGCTTTCGGCGTGGATGTCGCGGCCCCACAGCGTCCCGTAGCGGATGCCCCGGTACAGCGGGTTCTTATGGAAACGTTCGAGCTGCTTTCCGAAGCCGGGCTTGCCGGGCTCGAGGTCGCCGATCACGCCCACCATGATGGGATCCTTGTCCGCCACGTCGAGCACCCACTGGTTGTCCTCGAGCCACGGACTGCACTCCACGTAGATCGCGCCGGTCACGCCGAACGGCTCCGCTAGTTTGCGATACCGCGGGGGCATCGCCGTCTTGTAGAGCTTTTCGTTGTTCTTGGGCGGCCACGGCACGCCCTGTGGCCGGTCGATGTCGAACAGGTGGATGTGCGTGTCGATGACCGGGAATGGCATCTTCTCCGCGGGCATCGCGGCGGGCGCGGCCGCGGCGGCGGCGAGCAGTTGGCGGCGCGTCATTGGATGATGCGATCGCCCGAAGGCGGCTGCTGCGCGGGTTCCAGCCGAATCTCGCCGAACGCGGCTTCGTACTGCGAGATATTTTGATTCAGCAGATTCGCCAGAGCCTTGGCCTGTTGCGGGCTCAAATAGACTCCCTGAAAGTTCGAGATGTTCACCACGTCGGGCGCCGTCTGATTGGCGATACCGAACACCAGAAAGAAGTCCCAGAGTCCGGGACGAACCTGGACGCTGTTGGCGTAGTTGTCGCGGTAGTCGCCCGTGTTGTTCACGGCGAGCTTGGCCGGTTGATTGTTGGTCATGTTCATCCTTCCACGGCGCGCTTGGCTTGGTTCCAACGCAGGCGCTTGCCGCCGCGCAACGAGTCCATGGCCATGCACAGCACGATGTTGGTCGTCTGTCCGGCTTCCACCGGAGCGTTCGGATCCTTACGCGATTCGACGCACTCGAGGAAGTTGCGGATGTGCTGCCTGGCGGCCGACATGAAGGTACCCGGCTTCTTCAGCTCCTTGGACGCCTTCATGTCGATGGCGTCCGACTGGGGGAACAACTGCCAGCCCTCGCGGCCGACGTCGAAACGCGCCTTGGTCCCGTGGAACTGTTTCAACTGGTCGTTGAAGGCGTTGTACCGCATCGACTTGTAGCCGAGCGTGAAGATCGCCAGGTAGTTCTCGGGATACTCGGCGGTGATGCAGGTGGTCTCCGGAATCTCGACGCCCTGCACGTTGACGCGGCCGGCGGTGCACGTCACGGCCGTGGGCGCTTTCGAATTCATGAACCAGTGGATCGCATCCATGATGTGCGCGCCCTGGCCCACCGTGAGGCCGCCCGAATACTCGTAGTACCAATACCAGTTGCGGAATCGCAGCGGATCGAAGTCGCGCTTGGGCGCCGTGCCCAGCCATTGCTTCCAATCGAGCTTGCTCGCGTCGATGTTCTGCGGACGCGCGTCGCCGGTGTAGTTGAGCCACCACGAATTGACCAGGTGCACGTTGCCCAGGTCGCCGGAGTCCATCACCTTCTTGCCTTCCAGGAACACGTCGTAGCTGCGACGCTGGGTGCCCACCTGCACGATCCGCTTGGTGCGCCGCGTCGCTTCGATCATGCGGAAACCCTCGTCGATGCGGTGCGCCATGGGCTTTTCGACGTAGACGTCCTTGCCGGCCTCCACCGCGTCGATGGTCATCTGCGCGTGCCAGTGATCGGGCGTCGCCACGATCACCGCGTCGTACGACTTGTCGTCGAGCAGTTTCTTGTAGTTGGTGTAGCTCTGGGCGCCCGTGTTGGCGATCTTCAGCCCGCCCTCGAGGTTCGGCTGGTAGACATCGCAGACGGCGGCCACTTCGGCGCCGATCTCCTTGAACTCGCCGCCCAGGTACTTGCCGCGGCCGCCCGCGCCGATCAGGCCAACGCGTTTGCGGCCGTTGGCGCCGAGAATCCGCGAGTACGAAGCCGCGGTAGTCGCGGCGAGAAAGCTTCTACGCAACATTGATTCCATCCTCCGTCACCACCCGCCGCCCTTCGATCCGGTAACGTCCGGAAAGCACGATGCGGATGGCTTCACTATATATCTCATGCTCGCGCTCGAGAATGCGCGCGCTGAGCGTTTCCGCCGTATCGCCCGGGAGCACGGCGACCGCGGCTTGCCGGATCACGGGCCCATGGTCGAGTTGCTCGTCGACGAAGTGCGCCGTGCAGCCGGTGATCTTCGCTCCATACTCGAACGCCTGGTGCTGCGCGTCCAGCCCGGGGAACGCCGGCAGCAACGACGGATGGATGTTCAAGATGCGCATCGGGAACGCGCGCACGAACGCCGGGCTCAGCAATCGCATGTAGCCGGCGAGGATCACCAGTTCCACGCCGTGTCCGCGCAACGCCTCGATCAACAGCGCGTCGTAGGCTTCCCGTTCCAATCCCTTCGACGGGATGTGCCTGGCCGGCAGGCCGAGTTGGCGCGCAAGGGCGAGCCCCGGAGCCTCCGCGCGATTGGAGATCACTACCGCGATTTCGGCGTCGAGCGCGCCGGACCGCACGTTTCGCGCGATCGCCTCGAAGTTCGATCCGCGGCCCGAAAGCAGAATCCCCAGACGGCGCATTTCAGCGGTAGACCACGCGGCCGCCCCGCTTGGATCGCTCGATCACCGTGCCGATCCGCCACGAAGCGTGACCCGCCTTCGCGATCGCCTTGGCCGCCTTTGCTTCCTTCCCTTCGCTGACCGCGACGATCATGCCCACTCCGAGGTTGAACGTGCGGCGCCAATCGGCGAGCGGAACGCCGCCCACCGATCGCAGGTATTGAAACATCGGAGGAACTTCCCAACTCTTCGTGTCGATCTCCGCCGCCAGCCCTTCCGGCAACATCCGCGGCGTGTTCTCCGTGATTCCGCCGCCGGTGATGTGCGCGGCGCCCTTTAACAGCCCCTTGTCGCGCAGCGCGCGGATCGCCGGTGCGTAGCTCCGATGCACCTTCAGCAGTTCTTCGCCGGCCGTGCAGCCGAACTCCGGCACCTGCGTGTCCACGCCGTGCCCGGCCACTTCGAACACCAGCTTTCGCGCCAACGAATAGCCGTTGGTATGCAGCCCCGTGGATGGCATGGCGAGCAGCGCGTCGCCCTTGCTAATTCTGGCTCCGGTGAGCAGCCCCTTCTTTTCCACCACGCCGACGATGAAGCCCGCCAAGTCGTACTCGCCGTCCGCGTAGAGCCCCGGCATCT
>SYLY01000340.1 GCA_005808475.1 Acidobacteriota bacterium | reverse complement strand
TGTCCTATCATGAGGCCTTTTTTTCCCCACTTCAAACAAATTCCGTGTTCCTTGTTCCGGCGCCCCTCCGGTCTCACCCACTTCCAGCACCTTCATCCACGCCATTTTTCCAAAAAACGTCCCCTATGGGACAGGCTCTACCTGGCGCACCAGTTTGAAATCGCCCTGCCGGAACGCCATGTTCGGACCGTAGCGCCAGAACAACTCGGGGTGCGGGTCGCCCGCTTGGCCGCGGCCGAGGTAGGGCAGCAGGTCCACGCCATCCATCTCCGGGGGCGGGGGCGCACCCGCCGCCGCCAGCATCGTCGGCAGGATATCCAGCGAACTCACCGGGCGGTCGTAAGTCCGGCCCGCGGGAATCCGGCCCTTCCACTGCATTGCGAACGGCACGCGGATGCCGCCTTCGAAGAGTTGCCCCTTGAACCCGCGCAGGGGCTCGTTGCTCGACGTCAACTCGGCCGTGGGACCGCCATTGTCGCTGAGGAAGAAGATCAGCGTGTTGTCCGGCAGCTTGCCGAGCACCGCTCCGATCGAGTCGTCCAGCGAGCCGAGCAGCCCGGCGAAGACGCGGCGGTGCAAATCCCCGATGCCGGCGAACCGCTTGCCGCCGGCGAGCTTCGCCTGCATCGGACTGTGCACCGAATTGTAAGGCAGATAGAGGAAGAACGGGTCGCGTCCGCGGCGTCCGAGGAATCGCAGAGCCTCCCGCGTGAAGGCATCGGTGAGGTAGCGCTTCTCCACCACCGGCGTATTGCCGCGGCGGATGGGATTGTCCTCGTCGTAGGGCGGCTCGGGATTCCGAAGATGCGACTCCACGCCCCGGTGCGGCGGCGGCACGTAGTAGTGGCCTTCGTTCAGGAACCCGAAGAACTCGTCGAACCCGCGGCGCTGGGGCAGATACGGTTCCGATCCGCCGAGATGCCATTTTCCGATGCACGCGGTCCGGTAGCCGAGATCCTTCAGGCGCTGGGCGATGGTCCGCTCGCTCAGCGGGAGTCCGATCCCGGGGAGCGCATTCTGTTTGCCGATGGCGTTCAGTTCGTGGCCAAACCGCGTTTGATAGCGGCCCGTCATGAAGCCCGCGCGCGACGGGCAACAGACCGGCGCGGTGACGTAGCCTTGTGTGCAGCGGACGCCGTTCCGGGCGATGGAGTCGATGTTCGGGGTGGGGATGCTCGAGTTCCCCTGCATGCCCGTCTCGCCATATCCGAGATCGTCCGCGACGATCAGCACGATGTTCGGCTTGACGGCCGGGGCGGCGAGCGCCGCGCCGGCGGCGGTAGCCAGGAATCCGCGGCGGGTCGTCATTCGGCTTGATCGTACCACCGCCAAGGGTGCGTCAATCGCGGCCGAGGAACTGGCGAATCCGTCCCACCACCTCGTGCGCGGCCGCTTCGGTCAAATACGGATAGAGGGGCAGCGACAGGATCTCCTTGCAGGCCTTTTCCGCGTGTGGCAGGTCACCGCGCTTCAGTCCGCATCCGGTGAAGGCGGGCATCAGGTGCAGCGGAACCGGATAGTGGATGCCCGTGCCGATTCCGTGGGACGCCAGATGCTGGCGCAGCTTATCGCGCCGGCGCGCCCGGACGACGAAGAGGTGCCACACCGAAGTGGACGTGCGAACCGGGGTGATTCCGTCGAGTCCGCTGAGCGCGGCCGTGTAGATGCGCGCGATCCGCGCGCGGTGGGCGTTCCACTCGGCGAGCTTCGGGAGGAACGCGCGGAGGTAGCACGCCTGCATCTCGTCGAGCCGCGAGTTCTGGCCCGGTGTGCCGGCGATTTGCGTTCCCGGGACGCGCCCACCGTCGCGATACGACGACAGTCGCGCGGCGGCCCGGGCGTGATTGGTGACGATGGCCCCGCCATCGCCGAGGGCGCCGAGGTTCTTGGTCGGGTAGAAGCTGTAAGCCACGTAGGGGGAGAAGGCGGTCAGCGGCTTGCCGCGGAACAGCACTCCATGGGCCTGGCAGGCGTCTTGCACCACCACGGCGCCCAGCTTGCGGGCCAGCGAGCGGATCGCCAAGAGGTCGCAGACTTGGCCGTAGAGGTGCACGGGGACGATGGCGGCCGTGGCCCGGGTGGCTCGCCCGGCGGCGTCCTCGGGATCGAGCAGAAGGGTGTCCGGATCGATGTCGGCGAAGCGGATTCTGGCTCCGGTGGACGCGATGGCGACTCCGGTGAAGGGCGCGGTGAGGGCCGGGGCGATGACCTCCTGCGCCGGGTAATGGATGCCCGCGTCGCGCAGGGCGATCTCGATCGCCGCGGTGCCCGTGCCCACCGTGACGCAGTGCTTGGCTCCCATCGCGGCGGCGAATTCGGTTTCGAACCCGCGAACCTGCTCGCCGAGGACGAAGTTCATGCGGCCGAACAATTCGGCGAGGCGGGCGCGCCAGGCGGGCTCGGTGGCATCGAGCAGAGGGCGGAAGTCGACGGCGGGGATCTTCAACGTTTGCGGGTCCCGAATGGTTCATCATATCCCGTCAAGTCCACCTCCCGGCGCCGCGGCGGTCCGGATCGGCCGGATCTCGTCGCGTGGCCGGCGTCCAGCGGCATAGAATATCAGTCAGTGAATCGCTTTGCCTTGCCGCTCGCTTTCTGCGCCGCCATTTTCGCGCAGACCACATCCACCGAGATTCTGGGGACGGTGACGGACGCCTCCGGCGCCTTGGTCACCGGAGCGCGCGTGACGCTGCTCCGCGTCGATACGGGCGAGCGCCGGACCGCCACGACGTCGGGATCGGGTAACTATTCGTTCCCGCTGATCGAGATCGGCAACTACACCGTGACGGCGGAAATGCAGGGATTTCAGACGCAGGAGGTCACCGGAATCCGGCTGCAGTTGCAACAGAAAGTGCGCGTCGACATGACGCTGGCGGTGGGCAATACCAAGGAGACCGTGGAGGTGCAGGCGGCGGCGGTGCAACTGAAGACGGAAGACGCGGCGGTGGGGCAGGTGATCGACAACAAGCGCATCGTCGAACTACCGCTGAACGGACGCAACATCGCGACGTTGGCGGTGCTGACGCCGGGCGTGCAGTTCGGCTTGCGGCAGGGGCTGGATGGCAACGCGGGCAGTCCGATCCCCGGACGGTCGGTGGCGCTCACCGCGAACGGGCAGCGGGAGAACAATCAGCAGATCACGTTGGATGGCGTCACCGCCGCCAACTCGCGGGTGAACGTGATGATCTTCACTCCGTCCATCGACGCGATCGAGGAGTTCAAGGTGCAGACCAGTTCGTACTCGGCCGAGTACGGGCAGAACAACGGCGCGGTGGTGCAGATCGCTTTGAAGTCGGGCACCAACCGGCTTCGTGGCACGCTGTTCGAATTTCTGCGCAACGACAAGCTGGCCGCCGAGAACTACTTTCTGAACTTCGGATTGCCGGCGGGCGAGCCGCGGCGCGACAAGAACCGCCTACGGCGGAATCAGTTCGGCGTGTTCGCGGGCGGTCCGGTGTACGTGCCGAAGGTCTACAACGGCCGCGACAAGACGTTTTGGAGCTTCAACTATGAGGGGCTGCGGCAGACGATCGAGAACGTGCGCGAAGCCAACTGGTTTCCGGAACCGTTCCGCCGCGGCGATTTCTCCGCGCTGCTGACGCCGCAGGTGCGCGACGGGCGGCCCATTCGCGCGCCGATCGTGATTCACGATCCGCTTACCGGAGAGCCGTTCCGCGACGCCGCCGGCCGCATCACCAACATCGTCCCGGCGAGCCGCATATACAAGCCCGCGCAGGACTACATCAACAGGTACCTGCCGCTGCCGCAATTCCAACCGGCGGATATCCTGGACATCAACGTACGGGGCTCCGTGCCCGACAAGACGGGGTCCAATCAGTACTTCACGCGCATCGATCATACGTTCCGCCCGCAAGACAAGGTGTTCGTCCGCTATGCGCTGGACCGCACCAGCGTGCAACAGGCGGATCTCAATCCGAACTTCGGATTGACCGGCGCGGCTCCGTCGTCGAACCTCGCCTTCCAACACATCCACCTGTTCAGCGAGCGCACGCTCAACGAATTCCGGTTCGGGCGCAACACCGCCGATTGGGACTTCCAGAATCCGCGATCGGGCACCAACTTCGATATCGATCAGACCGGACTCGGCCCGTTCCGCGTGTCGAGCGACAACAACCGCGCGCTGGCGGGCGACGAGATCGGCTTGCCCACCACGATCATCGCCGGCGATCGCGACGTTTCGGGATCGAGCTATAACCAGGACCGCATCCATCAGTTCGCCAACAATCTCTCGATGAATCGCGGGTCGCACGGGTTCAAGGCGGGCGGCGAGTTCCGGCGCGTGAGCGTCGGCATCCGCGCGGCGAACAACCCTCGCGGCGTGGTGTCGTGCTGTCCCGGCGGATACAATCTGGCGGGCTGGCTGATGGGATATCCGAACGGCTCGACCACGCCGGAAGGCAAGCCGCTGCGGACGCCGCAGGCCAATCGCTGGAGTGCGTATTTCCTGGACAACTGGAAGGTTTCGCGCAAGCTGACGCTGAACGCCGGCATCCGGTGGGACTTTTTCCAGATCCCGACCGATCCGGATGGCGTGCTGCGGTCGCTGCGGCTGGACGTGCTGAGCACCGCTTCCGACGGCCGCCGGCTGCCGACTTTGGTTCCCGGACTCCGGCAGGTGGCGGCCTTGGCCAATAGCGATAACCGCTACTTCATGCCTCGCATCGGACTGGCGTACCGGGCCACCGACAAATGGGTGATCCGGTCGGGCTTCGGCTGGTTCGCGAACGCGCAGCAGCTCGACAACTACCAGATTCTCGGCCGCCAGCCTCCCTACGGCGCGGCGCTGAACTATAACCAGGTGACCGATGTCGCGCAGGTGATTCCCTATTCATACGCGGGGCAGAACTACAGCATCCAGACGCGGCGAATCCGCGCCGGCACGCCGGTGCTGACGCTACAGAATCTGTTCCCCGGCGCCGGAACCGCGCCGGCCCGCGTGAACCTGATCGCGCTCGCTCCCGACAACCGGAACTCCAACCACGTCCAGTGGAGCTTCGATGTCCAACGCGCGCTGCCGTTCCAGACGTTCCTCACAGTCGCATATGTCGGCAGCAAGACCAGCCACCTGGACAACAACATCTCGAACTTCAACAGCCCGGATCCGTCGTCGAACACCGACGTGAACGCGCGCCGTCCCTGGCAGGCGTATCTGGCCGAAGGCGAGGGCAACGTCGCGCGCGGGCTCGGCGAGATCCGCTACCTGGACAGCTACGCCAACGGCTCCTATCACGGGCTGCAAACCAGCGTGGAGAAGCGCTACTCGGCGGGACTCACCGCCGGTCTCTCGTACGTGTACTCGAAGGCGATGGGCGAAGGGTACGAGCGCAACGGCGGATTCACGTATCAGGATCCGCGCAACCGGCGCGCCGACCGCATGCGCTATCCGTTCGACGTGACGCACAACGCGGTGCTCCACTTCGTGTACGAGATGCCGTTCCTGAATCGCTTCAAGGGCGTTCCCGGCGCGATCCTGGCGGGCTGGCAGACCAACGGCATCCTCACTCTGCGCACCGGCTTTCCCTTCAACGTCGCCGGCGGCAACCTGAACACGGGCAGCGGCACTCGCCCCGACCGGGTCGCCGACGGCCGTCTGTTCGATCAGGCGTCGCGCGCGCGATGGTACGATCCCGCCGCGTTCCGCCGCACCGATTGCAACATTCCCAATCGTCTGGACCTGTGCCACTACGGCAACTCCGGCAACATGCCGCTGGTTTCGCCGGGGCAGCGCAACGTCGATTTGTCACTGTACAAGAACTGGCGCGTTACGCCGCTGGGCGACGCGGGCCGGCTGCAATTTCGCGCGGAGTTCTTCAATATCTCCAACACGCCGCAGTTCGGCGAGCCTTCGGGAATCGGCTTCGCGACGCTCGATTCGGTGATTCCCGACGCACCGCGGATGGCGGAAGCGCGCTCGCTTCGATTGCCGATGCGCGTGGTGCAGTTCGGGATGAAGCTGTACTTCTGACGGGGCCGCGCGCTACTTCAGTTCGAGCGCGACGATCTGCTTGCGATCGCGCAGGTACATCCGCTTGCCCACGATCGATGGCGGCGTCCACGCGATGTTCTCGAGGATCTTCGCCTTGGCGTGGATCTTCACTCCCTCCGGCGAAAGCGACGCCAGATACAGCACGCCGTCCTCGTCGAGCAGCACGGCGGAATCGCCCACCAGGATCGCGTTGGCGCGGACCAGCGCGCGCTCGCGCCACTTGATCTCGCCGGTGCGGATGTCGACGCACATGAAGATGGTTCCGCCGAAGTCGCCGTTCGGTCCGTAGACGTAATCGCCGATGCGCTGCACGATCGAGTGATGCACGCGCATCTGGCGGTGGAACCACAGCTCCGTCACCGTGGTCTTGCCGCCGGATTGCGATAGTTGCAGGGCGCGGCTGCCGCCCTGGTAGGCGCCGCTGAAGAAGAGGATGTTGCCCGGGCCCCAGACGGGCGTGGTGGTGATGTCGCCACCGCGGTTCTCGTGCGCGTGGCTCCACAGCACCTTGCCGTTCGCCGGGTCGAAGCCGGCGATCGCCTTTTCCACCACGCACACGATCTGCTCCTGGCCGTCGACCTCGATCAACACCGGCGACGAGTGGGAGTTGGCGAAGTCTCCGCCCTGCCAGCGGACCGCGCCGGTTTCGAGATCCAGCGCCGTGAGCATCCGGTCCTTGCCGCCCATCATCACGATGAGCGTGTCCTTGTACCGCATCGGCGAATTCGAATAGCCGCGGAGCATCACCGTGCCGCCCATGCCCTCGATCAGTTCCTTGGTCCACAGCACCTTGCCGTCGCGTTTGTCCAGGCATCGCAGACGGCCCGTAACGCCGGCCGCGTAGAGCTTGTTGCCCACCACCAGGATGGTGGAATGCGGACCGGGACCCGTCTTCATGTTCATGCCCTTCAGGAACGGAGCGGGCGTCTTGCTTTCCCACACCGTGTTGCCGTTCGACGAATTCATGGCGAGCACGATTTCGGACTCGTCGTCACCGCGATACATCGTGTAGAGGCGGTTGCCGTCGACGGCGATGCTCGAGCTTCCGAACGGCATCGGCTTGCGCCAAAGCGTTTTGGGACCGGCTTCGCTCCACGGCGCCGGTGGCTTCATACCGGGCAGGCGGAAGTTCCGGCCGGGTCCGCCCCATTGCGGCCACTCGGGTCCGGCCCCGGCAACGATCGCCGGCAGCGCGGCAAGAATCGCGATTCGCATGATCCCGCCCAGTATATTCTAAGGAAATGGGTTTCATCCTGATCGCGTTTTTCGCCGCATCGTTGTCTGGAGCCAACACGGCGGCCCGTCCGGACGATTGGCCCCGGTGGCGCGGACCCGCCAACGATGGCATGGCCCGGTCCGATGCGCCCGTCAAATGGAGCGACACCGAGAACATCGCGTGGAAGATCGTCATACCGGGGAAGGGCCACTCGTCGCCAGTCGTCTGGGGAGACCGGCTGTTTCTCACCACCGCGATTCCGGCGGCCGGCGCTTCGCAGGCTCCGCGGCCGGACGGCGATCGCACCGAAGGCAAGGGTGGCCGGAAGGGCAAGCGCGGCGGACCTGGCGGCGGGATGGGCGACGGACCGCAAGTGGAGCACGAGTTCGCCGTGCTCGCCTACGACCGGCGAGACGGCAAGCTGCTCTGGAAGCAGGTGGCGGCCAAGACCACGCCGCACGAGGGCGTCCATCGCAAGTACGGCAGCTTCGCCTCCAATACGCCCGTCACCGATGGCAAGCGGCTCTACGTCAACTTCGGCTCGCGCGGGATCTACTGCTACGACTTGGACGGCAAGCAGATCTGGAAGCGCGACACGCTGAAGATGCGGATGCGCAACGCGTTCGGCGAAGGATCGGGCGCGGTTGTGGAGGGCGATACACTGCTGTTCAACTTCGACCAGGACGGCGGCGACTCGTTCATCCTGGCGCTCGACAAGAACACCGGCGCGGAGCGGTGGAAGATGTCGCGAGACGAGGTCAGCACGTGGTCCGAGCCTTACGTAGTCGAACACAAGGGCGCGAAGCAGGTGATTCTCACCGGCACGAAGAAGGTCCGGTCCTATGACCTGAAGTCCGGCAAGCTGATCTGGGAGTGCGCGGGGCTCGGCACGAATCCGATCCCCGTGCCGCTACGGATCGACGACATCCTGCTGGTGATGAGCGGGCATCGCGAGCCCAATCTGCTGGCGATCCGCCTGGGCCAGGCCGGCGACTTGACGGGCACCGCCGCCGTGCTGTGGACGAACCAGCGGGGCAACTCCTACACGCCGTCGCCCGTGCTGAACGACGGCAAGATGTACATGCTCACCGACAACGGCATGCTGAGCTGCCTGGACGCCCGCACCGGCAAGGCGCACTATTCGCAACAGCGGCTACCGGGGAGCTACAACTTCAAGTCGTCGCTGGTGGGCGCGAATGGAAAGCTTTACATGGCGAGCGAGAACGAGGACGTGCTGGTGGTGAAGATGGGCGAGAAGTTCGAGGTGCTCGCCACCAACAAGATGGCGGATCAGATGTTCATCGCGACGCCAGCCATCGTGGGCGGCGACATCTACCTGCGCAGCCAGGAATTCCTGTACTGCGTGCGCGAGAAGAAGTAGCCGGAGCGGCATTCCGCGCGAAAGCGCGCGGCTATAATCGTTGCAGAACATGCTGCGCAAGAGGCTCCTCCGGCCGGCCGGTAACTTCACCGAACTCGCCTTCGCGCTCGATCCGAATCCGCTTGTCGAAAACGACGAGTACCAAGCCTTCTACCGGCAGGAGTACTACGATGTCAGCGGCGCCCACGCGATCGAGCGGATCGCTTTGGGCCTTCAGCGCAGCTTCGGTCAGCCGGACGCCTTCTACAAGGCTTTTCTGATCGGTCCGAGCGGCTCCGGGAAGTCCACCCAGATGTCCCGCCTCATTCGTAATCTAAGCGGCCAATACGTCACCATCAGGTTTTCGGCCTTCGATCTCGACCGCCAGCGTTTCGACGCTCTGGATCTGGCGTACCTGATGATGCTGCACACCTTCCGCTACTTGAAGAGCGAGGAAGGGCCCGGGGAGGAGGCCTTGCGTCACCACACGCCGGGCGGCCTTCTCGAAGAGATGAAGGACTCCCTCTCCAGGGAGACGGAAACCAGCAAGGAAGAAGTGGAGCGGATCACCAGCGCGAGTGGGAGTGGAGCGCTCTCGGTGGTCTCCATGCTGGGAGCCAAGCTGGAAGCGCAGATCCGCAGCCGCACGTTTCGAGCGAGGGAGACCGTGGCTTACAAGCTCAGGCCCATGTCGGACCTCGAGTCGCTGGCAAACCGATTTTTCGACGCCGCCCGCGTCATGGTCGGCGAAGCAAGCGGCAAGGAGCTCCTCTTCGTCGGGGAGGACTTCGACAAGCGCCAAGTTTCGACCGACAGGGTGCGTGAGACCTTCGTCGCGTACGGCGAGCACTGGGACACTTTGCGCGCGCACATGGTATTCTCCCTGCCCGCCGAACTGGCGTACTCGGAGGATCGTGACCGCCTCGCGTTCGGAACGAACCGGCACGTCATGCCCGCGGCGCCAGTGTTCGACCACAAGCACCAGCCTCACGAGGCCGGCCGCAAGGCGCTGCGCTCGGTGCTGCTCGCTCGGGCCAATCCGAAGCTGTTCGCGCCGGGGACGATCGAGTGGCTCATCGCCGCGAGCGGAGGCAACCTGCGCGACCTGTTCGGCCTCACGGTGCATGCGGGCGATATGGCCGAAATCCGCGGACGGACCGCGATCGAGGACAACGACGTGGTCACGGCGGTCAACGAGATGCGGCGCGAGTTCTCACGGTCGTTGGGCGAGTCCGGCAAGGACGACGCGTCGTGGCCGGTGAAGGCGCAGACTCTGCTCGACGTCTATCAGGGCAAAGGCGATACCGAGCGTCCCACACGAGTCGCGCGGGGACTTCTGGCGTTGCGTGCCCTGCAAGAGTACAACGACCGGGGACGCTACGGTGTGCATCCGTTGGTGGTCGACATCCTCAAGGAGAAGGGCCGGGGCGACGAAAAGGGCCGTTTGCCAGCGGATGCGCCCGGCGGGACGGAGCCTCTTGTCCGCGTACTCGACTGATGCCGCCGTCGTCCGCCTTCGCCTTTGGGTGCGCCGCCAGAAGCAGGGACTGTGCCGGCTGACCTATCCGGACGGGGCTGCGTTGGCCCAGGTGCTGTACCAACTCGGCGAACTGACTCGCGACGAGGGCCTGCCGTTCCACTCGTTCGATATCGCGACGGCCCCGGTGGAGGATGCGGCGAATCGCCTTGTCCACACGCTGGGAGCATGGCCCGCTGGAGTGGTGGCCGTCAGCGGCTTCGAACGCGTCGAGCGGCTCGACGCGTTGATCGACTCTCTCAACCTGCGCCGCGAGGCGCTCGCGGAAATGCCCCATTGGCAAGTGTGGTGCATGGATGAAGCGGTTACGCGGAGGTTCATCGTCCTGGCGCCCGACATCACTTCATGGATGATTCCGAAGATCGAAGCGGCCGAGGCGGCGTCAACTCCGGGGGTAGCTCGCGCGCCTTTCGCGGGAGCCGCGTTCGCCGTCTTCCGGATGCTGCCTTGGAACGATCTCCTGCATTTGGTGGGAGTGGCGGCGGCTCGCTCCGGCGATGGGAAGGCGGCTACGCGCTTCTGGGAGCGGCCCGCGTTCGAACGCGCGCTGAAGAAACTGGTCCAGAAGTTCCTCGAGCTGTTCAGCCGCGAGATCGACAACGCGGAGGATCTCGAATTCGCCGGGGGGGCCGTCCAGCGCGACCTCGACGTGTTCCTGAGGAATGAGGAGGCCGTTCGCGTTCTGGCGGAGCCTGTTCATGGCGGCGTTCGCATCGACGGCGGCGCGCTGGCCAGACTTTGGACGGAACTACGGCTTAGCCCTCTGCCGTCCGAGTTCGATTGGGAACTGATCGCCAAGAGCTATCTCCGGGAAGTAAAGGCGGTTCTCCGCGCCGGCGGCGAACTTCGCATGGCCCTTGAATCGGAGGGCCTCGAGGAGCCCGGCAGCGCTGTCGAGCCCGGTTTCGATCTCACGGCTTACGCCGAGGTTCTGAAGCGCGACTACGGCACGGTCGCACTCTCCACGCTGCAAACGACCGCCGTCGAGATCGACCAGCGCCGGCCGGTGGGGCTTCGCGATGTATTCGTGCCTCAATTGGTGCGGGAATCGGCGCCGTCCCTCGACTTCTCCAAGGACGACATCGCTCTGCCGGAACGTTCGCCTGCGGAAAGCCGGGCCGAGGGCCCGCGCATCGAGGCGCTACGAGCGTTCCTCGATCATCCCACTCGTCCGGTGCTAGATGTCGCGGTCGATCCCGCGCATCCGCGTCTGATAATCCTCGGAGATCCCGGCTCCGGCAAGTCGACGTTGCTACGGTACTTGGCGGTCAGTTGGGCGTGGCAGCCCACCGGTACGATTCCGCTTCTGGTGGAACTCGGCAGGTATGGCCGCGAGGATACGGCCGGCCGGACCATCCTCGGCTATATCCACGACGGGCCGAACGCGACTTGGCATCTGGACAGGCGCCAACTAGAGCCCCGGTTGCGAGAAGGCCGCGCGGCGCTGCTGCTCGATGGGCTCGACGAGATCGTCGAGCAGAGCCAGCGCGACGCCGTGGCCGCCGAGATCCTGCGTTTCGCGGAAGAGTTTCCACTGGCGCGGATCGTGGTGACCTCGCGCCCTTACGGCTATGGCGTCCTCGGCGATCGATTTCGAGAAGCCGGATTCAGTCTCTTCTCGCTGCAGGAATTCGACGACGCGCGGATCAAGGCGTTTCTCGAGCGGTGGCATGCTCTGGTCTGGCCCGATTGGCCGGACCGAGACCGCTACAAGGACCGGCTGCGCGCGGCCGTGAAGGACGTTCCGCCGATCCGGCAATTGGCGGGTAATCCTCTTTTGTTGACCATGATGGCGATCCTCAACCGGTCGCAGGAATTGCCAAGGGACCGCGCCGATCTCTATGAGCAGTGCACGCGGCTGCTGTTGCACGACTGGGACGTCGAGAGGAAGCTGCTGGAGTTTCCACTTGTGAAGGACCGGATTCAGCGGCGCGAGAAGCAGGAGATTCTCCGCCGTGTGGCCTACCGGATGCAGGCAACCGCGGAGGGTCTAAAGGGCAATGTGATCGCCCGAGAGGATCTGGAAGACGAGATCGCCGGCTATCTGACGGAACTGGGAGTGGAGAGCCCGGTGGCCGTGGCTCGTGCGCTCATTCAGCATTTGCGCGAACGAAGCTTCATTCTCGCTTTCCTGGGAGGTGACCGTTTCGGGTTCGTACACCGGACGTTCCTCGACTACTTCTGCGCTTGGGCGATCGTGAAGGAGTTCTCGCGCCGGCTCGATAGGGAGTGGCTGTGGACGGCTGTGTTCGAGGCTCATTGGCGGGACGAGTCCTGGCACGAAGTTCTGACGCTGCTGTGCGGAATGCTGGAGCCCGAGCACGCGATTACCATGATCCGGCGGCTGGAGGCTGAGGGGCAAGCCACTGACCAGTTTGCCAATCTGATTCTTTCCCTGCGGTGTCGGGCCGAGTTGCGAATCGGAGATGCGGCCGCCGACTTGGATGCCGCGGTTTGGGATCGACTGACCGGCTCCGTGGTTCAGGGAGCAAGCGACGTTTTACGTCTCGGCCTGACGCTAGAGGCAATCGCCCGGATGGCACGTCTCTGGCCAGATAAGACCAGGTCGTGGCTTGCGAACGCAATAACCCACCCTCCTTCCGAGTGGTTCCCGTTCGTGGCCCTCGTCAACTTGTACGGCTGCTGGCCAGAACAGGCCAGAACACGCATTGACAATCCAGAAGTTATATGACTGCGCAACGACCGGTCACGCCGCGACACGACTCATCGCAATTGCCCTGATTCACAAGAGAGACCGGACCCGTACCGAGGTCTCGCACCCGCTGCTTTCCGCGGCAAGGGCCGATGGGCTCCACCCGATCCGGCAGAGGGCGATCGAAGCCATCCTCGAGTCGTGGCCAAGCCACGATGAGACGCGAAGCCTGCTCATGGAATTGGCTCGCCACAAGGACCCGGAAACGAGAACCTACGCCGCGAAGCGCCTGAAGGAACTGTGGCCCGATGCCCTTACAGCCGAGGCTTCGGAGGCTTCACCGGCGTCCACGCCGCCACGCCCGTCCGAGTCACCGGACGCCGGTACACGCGATCGCCGGCCGTGACGTAGAGAGTCTTCATCTCCGGCCCGGCGAACACCAGATTCGACAACGCCCCGCCATGCGGCTTGTTGATGATCCCCACCACGCGGCCCGGCTGGTCGAGGATCTGCACGCCCATCCGCGTGGCGACATAGACGTGCCCTTCCGAATCCACAGCCACGCCGTCGGCGCCGCTCATCGACGATTCGTCAGGCGTCTCCAGCCGGTGGAACGCCTGCCCGTTGGTGAGCGACCCGTCCGGCAGCACCTGATACGACCACACCCACTTGCTCCGCGTGTCGGCCACCGCCAGCAGCGACTGGTCCGGCGACAGCGCCAATCCGTTCGGAAACTCGATCGTCCCCTCGATCACCGCGCGCTTGCGGCCCGACGCATCCACGAACCAGACCCGCGAATGGCGCGGGTCGGAGAAGTAGATCTCGCCTTTGGCGTTGATGGTGAGATCGTTGGGATCCACATCGGTGGCCACCGGCGATTCCTGGCCGCCGTCCGCGGTGTACGCCACGATGCGCCGCGCCGCGGTCTGGCAGGCGTAGAGCCGTCCGTCCGGTCCGAACTTCAAGCCGCTCGCGCCGCCGGTGTTCTCCTTGAACAGCGACACCTGGCCGTCGACGCCGATCCGGTGAATGCGGTTGTTCGGCGGGTCGGCGAAGAAGATGTTGCCCTGACGGTCCACCGCGGGTCCTTCGGTGAAGCGATGCCCCTTGCTCACCAGTTCCCATTCGCTGTCCGGTCCCAGGATCTCGGTGATGTAGTGGCGCTGTCCGCCGCCCTTCGGCTTGGCGATGGGCTTCGGATAATCGCGCCACAGCCAGCGCAGCGCGTCCGGCAGGATCGCCGAGCCGTGGATCGCGTTGTGGCCTTCGGTTCCCACGGTGAACGTGAAATCGTAGTCCGCGTACTCGAGCGCGGATGCCAGGTCCTGGTTGCCGATAAACCAGTGTCCCGAGTAAATGTTCTGGTCGTTCCTGCCGTCCTGCAGATAGACGCGCAGCGGCTTGGGTTCGGTCTTGCGCACCAGCGCCGGATAGACGTTGCCGCCGCGCAGGTTGGTGTAGCTGCCGATGTAGCTGAGCACGCGCCGGAACGCGTCGGGCCGGTTCCACGCGGCGGTGAACGCGGCGATGGCGCCAGACGAGGATCCGGCGATGGCGCGGTCGTTCGGATCCTTCGACAGGTTGAGCTTGCGGCCCACCTCGGGCAGGATCTCCTCGATCAGAAACCGCGCGTAGCGGTCGCCCAGGGCGTCGTACTCGTAGCTGCGGTCATAGCGCTCCTGATGTTCGGGCGAAAGCGCGGGAAGCACGCCGGGGTTGATCAGGATGGCGACGGTAGGCGGCATGTCTCCCTTGTGGATCAGGTTGTCGAACACCACCGGCACACGGAACCGTCCGTCTTCCGGCACGAATCCGGCGCCGTCCTGAAAGATCATCACCGGCGCCGGTTTGTCCGGTTTGTACAGCGCGGGCACGTAGACCCAGTAGTCGCGCACCGTTCCGGCGAAGATCTTGCTCGTCCACCGGTGCTGTGTGACGGTTCCCTTGGGCACGCCGGCCTGGCGTTGCGAATCGGGGCCGAGCTTATAATCCTCGGCGGCGCAAAGGGCCGCGATCGAAGCGAGCGCGAGCGAAAATCTCATCCGACTCATGGTACCGCGCGGCGCGAAAGAAGTAACGTACAATGGTTCTTCGCCAGATGATCGTTCTCCACGCGGCGTTCTGCGAAGGAGAGATGCTTCTGTGGGGCGAATCCCCGGAAGAACCTTCGCGGACCAAGGGCAAGCGCCGTACACGCAAGTCCACCACGAACTCGCCATATGACAGCGGCGGCGCCCGCCTCTCGCAGGCCGTCGCCGGGATCGGTATCGTCTTCGATCCCGAGAAGGACACGCGGCAGGCGGTGGCGTGGCTGCCCACGGTCAAGATCAAGGTGTTCCCCTCGAGCACGCTGATCGCCGACGTCGCCGAGGACACCGCCGAGGCGGCGCTGGCTCCGTGGTTCGTGACCGCGCTGCCGCTCGATGCCGGCCGGTCGCACCTGCTGTTGGCGATCACCGGAAGCCGCCGCAGGCAGGGGTCGAACTTCCTGGCGCCGGGGGTCATCATCGGCGACGATCTGGCGTTCTTCGCCGACGCGCTGTGGTTTTCGGCCGGGTTGGTCATTCGCCAGCAGTTCCTTCCCGATCTGATCGGCGGCGATGGCCAGTATCGCGCCCTATGGCGCCCGGCCATCGTGGGCCAGGATCAGGACAAGTTCCACGCGCTGGTGGAAGCGATGCCTTCGTCGGCGCGGTCGCTGACTTCCACCGATGCCGCGCCTCCCAGCGAAGCGGCCGATCAGTCGCTGCTCGACTACATCACCGAAAACGTGGACGCGCTCGTGCGGTCGCCGGAAGACCCGGGCCACCGGCGTCCGCAGCACACGTTGCACGACAAGTGGCTGCACGCGCTGCGTTTCGGCAACGGCCACATCGAATCGCCGGACCCGAAGATGGACGAACTGGCCCATCAGGTGCAGGAGTGGCGCCGCCCGGTGCAGTCCTCGGTGGACTCCCCGTTCCGCCTGTGCTTCCGCCTCGAGGAGCCCGGCGACGACGACGAGCAGTGGGTGGTGCGCTACATGCTGCAGGGGGCCAGGGATCCTGGTCTGCTAGTCCCCGCGCACGACGTATGGCACGGTAACAAGCACGGTCCGCTGGCGCGCCAGGCGCCGGCGTTGCGCGAGCATCTGCTGGTGTCGCTCGGGCAGGCCGCCAGCATCTATCCCAAGATCGAGAACAGTCTTCGCAAGAAGACGCCGGCGAAATTCCTGCTCGATACCCGCGGCGCGCACGACTTCCTGAAGGAGACCGCCGGCGCACTCCGCCAGAGCGGCTTCGGCGTGCTGCTGCCCGGTTGGTGGAATCGCGCCGAGGCGGCCCAACTGGCGATCCGCGCCAACGTCGAGAGTTCGGCCCAGATGGGCAGCCTTTCGCTCGAATCGCTGGTGCAGTTCAAGTGGGAGATGGCGCTCGGAGAAGAAGCGCTGTCGCTGTCCGAACTCGACGAACTGGCGAAGCTCAAAACTCCGCTCGCCAAGATCCGCGGCAAGTGGGTGGAGGTCAACACCGGGCAGATTCAAGCGGCCTCGGCGTTCCTCAAGCGCCGGACCAACGAAGTGGCGAGCCTCGGCGAGTTGCTTCGGATCGCGCTCGGCGCCGAGACGCATTCCGGCGGGCCGCTCAAGTTTTCCGGCGTTACCGCCACCGGCGTCGTCGGCGATTTTCTCGGAAAGCTGCAAGGCAAGGACACCGCGTTCGAGGATTTGGCGCCGCCCGATTCGCTGGAAGGGCAACTGCGGCCCTATCAGGTTCGCGGCTATTCCTGGCTGGCGTTCCTGCGGCGCGGGCGGCTGGGCGCGTGCCTTGCCGACGACATGGGTCTCGGCAAGACGATCCAGACGCTCGCCGCGATTCAACTCGCGGTGGACAACAAGGAGAAGCGGCCGTATCTGCTGGTGTGCCCTACTTCGGTGGTCGGCAATTGGCAGAAGGAAGCGGGCCGGTTCACGCCGAAACTGACCGTGATGGTGCATCACGGCCAGGGCCGCGCGCGCGGAGCGGCGTTCGTCGAGCAGGCCAAAAAGCACAATATCGTGCTTTCCAGCTACTCGCTCATCTATCGCGATTTCGACGTTTTGAACGAAGTCCAGTGGGCGGGCGTGGTGCTGGACGAAGCGCAAAACATCAAGAATCCCGACACCAAGCAGGCGGGCGCGGCGCGCGCGTTGACCGCCGACAGCCGCATCGCGCTCACCGGAACGCCGATCGAGAACAACGTGGGCGACCTGTGGTCCATCATGGAGTTCCTCAATCCGGGGCTGCTCGGCACGTACTCGGACTTCAAGCGAAAGTACTTCCTGCCGATCCAGCTCTTCGCCGACGCCGGAGCCACCGACCGTCTGCGCAAGCTGACCAGCCCGTTCATCCTGCGGCGGCTCAAGACCGACAAGAACGTGATCGCCGACCTGCCGGAGAAGTTCGAGATGAAGGTATTCTCGACGCTGACCCGCGAGCAGGCGGCCCTGTACGAGGCAGTGGTGAAGGAGGCCGAGGCGCAGCTTTTGATGACCACCGGCATGGAACGCCGCGGCGTGGTGCTGGCGACTCTGATGCGGCTCAAGCAGGTCTGCAATCATCCGGCGCAGCTCAACAAGGACAAGGAAAAGGGAGTGGCCAACCGCTCCGGAAAGCTGACCCGTCTGACCGAAATGCTCGAGGAAGTTCTCGGCATCGGCGACCGCTGTCTGATCTTCACACAGTTCACGGAAATGGGTGATATTCTGAAGGAGCACCTGGAGCTGACGTTCGGACGCGAGGTGCTGTTCCTGCACGGCGGGGTGGCCAAGAAGAACCGGGATCGCATGATCGAACGGTTCTCGCGGGAGGACGGGCCTCCGGTTTTCCTTCTGTCCTTGAAGGCGGGTGGAACCGGTCTGAATCTGACCAGCGCCAACCACGTGTTCCACTTCGACCGTTGGTGGAATCCGGCCGTGGAGAATCAGGCGACCGACCGTGCGTTCCGCATCGGGCAAACGCGGAACGTTCAGGTCCACAAGTTCGTTTGCGTGGGGACTCTCGAAGAGAAGATCGACGAGATGATCGAGAAGAAGAAGAACATCGCCGGCAGGGTGGTCGGCGGCGCCGGAGAGGCTTGGCTCACCGAGCTCTCCAACGACGAGTTGAAGGAGCTATTCGCGCTGCGCTCGGAGGCGATCGGGGAGTAGGGATCGCCGCCCGGAGCGCGGGGTTTGACAGCATGCCGGATAACGAATCCGAATTCGACGCGGGAGCCCGCGCGCCGGAGCCTGCCGCGCCGGTCTCAGAGGCGTCCTCGCCCGCCGGGGCCGCGGCGGAGAGTCCGAACGGGCGCCACGATCCCCGCAATCGCCGGGACCGTTACGGCCGCCGCGACCGTTTCCGGCGTGGCGACCGCGGCCAGGCGCAGCCCGCCCAAGCCAAACCTCCCCAGCAGGGTCAATTGGAGAAAGGCGCCGCTCCGGAAGCCGCCGGTCCCCCGGCGGCGGAAGCGCCTCCCCGGGTATCGCGCGCCCCGGGCGGCGACCGCGACCGCAACCGCGGCAACCGCCAGGGCGGGCGTGGGGACGGCGGCGGCGGCGGGTTCAGCCAGCGCCTGCGGCCCACCAAGGGCGGCATCAAGGTGCAGTCGAAGAAAGGGTTCGGCGAAAGCTGGTGGGCCAAGCGCTGGATCTCCGTGCTCGAGAACATGCGCATGGGCACGCGGCTCCAGCGGGGCCGCACCTATGCGAGATCCGGCCAGGTGTTGTCGGTGGAAGTGCAGAAGGGCGTCGTGATCGCCCAGGTGCAGGGATCGCGTCCGAAGCCCTATCAGGTGCGCGTGGGCGTAAAGGGCATGTCGCACAAGGAGTGGTTCCGGCTGGCCCGCGCCGTTTCGAGCCAGGCGATCTTCGCCGCCAAGCTCCTCTCCGGCGAGATGCCGCGCGAGATCGAGCAGGCGTTCCGCCGCGAAGGGCTGTCCCTGTTTCCCACCAAGCTCTCCGACCTGAAGACCAGTTGCACCTGCCCGGACTGGTCCAACCCGTGCAAGCACATCGCGGCGGTTTACTACCTGCTCGGCGAGGAGTTCGACCGCGATCCGTTCCTCATCTTCACAATGCGCGGTATGACGCGCGAGGACTTCATGGGGATGCTCGGCGGACGCAAGGCGGAAGCCGCCGCCGAGATCATGGCCGAGGAAGAGGAGACGGCGGAGCCGGAGGAGCCGGCCGGTCCGCCGGGGAATCCGGACGATTTCTGGGCGCGTAAGCCGGCGCCGGACAATCTGCTGGGCGAGTCGGGCGAAGTGCAGCCGGCGGCGTTACTGCACCGCGTGGGGCAGTTCCCCTTCTGGCGCGGCGGCGACAAGTTCCTGGAGACGCTCCAGGCCACCTACATCGGCGCGTCGCAACGCGTGAAGCAGACGATCAGCGAGTTCTGACGTCGAGCGTCTTCACCGCGCGCTGGCCGGCCTCGGCGACCTTGGGGTCGCGATCGCGCGCGAGCGCCTCGAGCACCGGCTTGGATGCTTCGTCACCGGATCGGGCGAACACGTCGGCCAATTCCACCTTCTCCCGGACAGTACGCGCCTCCATGCCCGGGTACAGCGCTTCGCGAACCGCCTTGTCCCGCGCCAACTCCACCAGGAACGGAGCCGCGAGTCCGCTGTAAGCCGAAGAGTTCAGCGTGTTCACCAGGTACTGCAGCGGGCTAAGCTCCGACATCGCGGTCCTGCCGAGGTTCACCAGGGCAAACGCAAGCCCGAGACGCGGTTTCATGTGCGTCTCTTCGGCGAAGACTTTCTCGAGCCTGGGCGCGTCGTTGGCGTCGCGCAGGCGGCCGTAGCCTTCCGCGGCGCCAGCGCGGAGGTCGTCTTCGCGATCGCCCAGATACCGGTCGAAAATCGGCCGGTTCACCGGATCGGGGATCATGGCGATCGCCGTCAAGGCGGCGGCCCGCACCTTGACGCTCTTGGCGCCTTCGAACGCCCGCGTCAACGGGGTTAGCGAGACTTTGTTCTGCAGCAACCCCGCGAGTTCGATGGCGCGGAGCTGCACCTGCTCGTTCAGGTCGTTGACGAGCGGCGAGATCTCCGGCGCCACTTCGCGGTCGCGGATCTTCTCGAGCGCGCCCAGGCATTCGAACAGGAGTTGCGTGTCGCGGCCCTTCAATCCTTCCACCAGTTGGGGCACGGCGGCCTTTCCGCGCAGGATCCCCACGGCGCGAGCCGCGTTTGCCTTCACCTCCGGCCACGTTCCTTGCCGCACCAGGCGCCCCAGAGCCGCGATCGCATCGGGACTCACCGGCACGAACGGATCGACGATCACGTCGTTCGGGCCCGCGAACTTTCCCTTGATCCCGCCGCCGGCGCGCTTCAGAGTAGAGGTGAACCCGTTCTTCACGTATCCGGGGATGTAGACGTTCACGATCCCGTCGGTGGCGCGCGCCTGGACTTCGGAATCGCGATCGTTCGTGGCCATGACGAGCGCGTCCAGAACGCCGGCTCCGCCGATGACGTTGAGCGCCTTCACGGCTTCCCGGCGGACCTCGTCGCTCGGATCGGATTGGAGGTAGGTCTTCAGCCCGGGGATCGCCGCCCCGCCCTGTTTGTGGGCGTCGCGGCACCAGCGGACTCGCTCCTTGGCGTCCTTGGACGCCGCCTTGGAATCCTGCGCCGGCAGGGCGGCGGCCAGCATAAAAAGGAAAAACGCGCGCGGCATGCTTCTCTAATGAGTAGACGCGGCTCGCTCGCGAAAAGACCGCGCGGAGATCCGGTAAAGTACGTGCCTCCGGAACGGATGTCCTTCCGGAAGGCGGGGATGGTCGAAGTCGTCCGCCGGATCGCGCATCATCCCGAGCTTCTCCATCACCCGCAACGACCGGACGTTGGCCGGAATCGTGAACGCCACCACTTGCTCCAGACCATGCCGCTCGAAGATGTCCTCGAGCGCCGCCCGGGCCGCTTCGGTCGCGAATCCGTGGCCCCATTGCCGGCGCGCGAACCGCCAGCCGATCTCGACCGCCGGCGCGAACGGCGCTTCGAAATTCACCGGCGCGAGCCCGGTGAACCCGGCGAATTCTCCGGTGTCCTTGCGCGCCACCGCCCAGAACGTGAATCCGCGGTCGCGCTCGTGTTGCTCGATCCGGCCTAGGAGCTCGACCGACTGCTCCGCCGTCAACACGGACCGGAAGTGCGCCATCACCTCCGGGTCGGCATTCATCGACGCGAACGGCTCTGAGTCTTCGGGCCGCCAGCTTCTCAGGATCAGGCGGGGCGTTTCGATCGCGTGTTCCACCATTCCCTCATCGCGCGTTCGCGCGCCGCGCCGTAACTACACGGCGAGGTGGTTCAACTCTCCGGTGGAATCGCCGAGTTCGCCCGTACGCACGCCCATGCTGTCGAGCAGCGTGAGGAACAGATTGTTCATCGGCGTTTCGCGCGGATAGATCACGTGCCGCCCGGCGCGGATTTTGCCGTTGCCTCCACCCACGATCGCCACGGGCAGGTCGTGATGCGTGTGCCGGTTGCCGTCGGAAAGGCCGGAGCCGTAGACCACCATCGAACGGTCGAGTAGGGTGCCGTCGCCTTCGCGGATCGAGTCGAGCTTCTTCACGAAGTAGGCGAACTGCTCGACGTGGTAGGTGTTGATTAGCCGGATCTTCTCCACCCATTCCGCGTTGTCGCGGTGGTGGGTGAGTCCGTGGTGTCCGTCGGGCACGCCGATTTCCTTGTAGGCGCGATTGGAGCCTTCGCGCGCCATCATCAGCGTCATCACGCGGGTGATGTCGGCGCGCATCGCCAGCGCCATCAGGTCGAACATCAGCCGCGCGTGGCTGGCGTAATCCACCGGAATTCCCTGCGGCTTCTCGAGACCGGGCGCCAGTTGCGACAGGTTGACGTTGGCTCGTTCGAGCTTCTCCGCGTTGGCGATCCGCTGTTCGATCTCGCGAACCGCGGTGAGGTACTCGTCCAGCTTGCGGCGGTCGGTGGGTCCCAGGCCGGTCTGCAAACCGCGCGCGTCCTCGAGCACGAAGTCCAGGATGCTCTTGTCGTAGCGCTCGCGTTTGGCGCGGGAGGCGGCGGTCTCGGTAGGATCCACGTCGCCGAACATCCGCTCGAACACCACCCGCGGATTGGTCTCCGGCGGGTTGGGGGTGGTGGCCGAACGCCAGGAGATGTTGTTCGAGTAGGCGCAGCTATACCCGGAGTCGCAGTTGCCCGCCTGGCGTCCGCTTTCGAGCGTCATCTCGAGCGACGGAATCCTGGTCTGCTTGCCGAGCGATAGCGCGGCCACTTGATCCACGGACATGCCCAGGCTGATGTCGGCCGAAGCGGTCTTCTTCGGATGCATCCCCGTGAGGAAGGTGGACGCCGCGCGCGCGTGATCGCCCGGACCGTCGCCGAGCGCGCGCCCGGTGTTGTGCGTCAGCCCGGTGAGCACCGTCAGCTTGTCGCGAACCGGCTCCAGCGGCTTCATGATGCGCAACAAATCGTATTGGCGGCCAGACGCGGCGGGAGTCCAACCATCGTTGATGATGCCGTTCGGCACGTAGCAGAACAGCAGGCGCGTGGGGGCCGCCTTGGCCTGCTCCAAGCGCTTGGCCGCGCCGAACGCGGGAAACATCGCATCCAGCGCCGGCAGGCCGACCGCCACGCCCATGCCTCGTAGAAGAGTCCGCCGGGAGAGAAATTTGCCGCTCATGAGTTGCTCCACGATGATCGTATCAAATCCGCCGGATCTTTACCGGAGCTCTCACGCCAGGCTTTTGCGGTGAGCCCACACCTTCTCGAACGCCGTCGCATATTGATCCACCAGTTCCGGCGCGTCCTGCTGGAACAGCGGAACGCGGATCGCGGTCCGGTTCACTTGCTCGCAGCCCGGCAGCGACGCGGGGACCTTCGGCGCGTGATGCCACCAAGCCGGCTCGCGATAGATCGCGAAACGGTGCTGCTCCGGATACGGCGCGGCGCTGGCGCGCACTCCTTCGGCGGTGAGCGCCTTCAGGAGCCTCGCCTTGTCGAAGCCCGCCTTGCCCTCGTCGAAGAACAGGATGTTCGATGCCCAATGGACGCGCTCCATATCGCTTCTCCGGCGTTGCTCGGCCAGCCCTGAAAGTTGCGTCAGCCGCGCGTTCAGCCGCTGCGTCTGCTCGCGCACGATCCGGTTCCGAGCGCCGAGCGTGGCCAGTTGCTTTCTCGCGATGGCCGCCGCCAAGGGATGGATTCGGAACTTGGGACCGAAGCCGGTGTCGTGATACTTCCGGTACTTGCTGTCTTGCGGGAACGACGCGGGCAGGTCGTAGTTGCCGAACGCGGTGGCGCGCTCCCACGCTTCGCGCGACCGGTACAGACCCATGCCGCCCTCGATCGCCGGGAGGACCTTGCTGGTCTGGTAGCTGAACACGCCCATCTCGCCCCACGTTCCCATCGGCTTGCCCAGCAGCGAGGCGCCCTCGGCCTGGGCTGCGTCCTCGAGCACCATCAGGCCTCGCTCCTTGGCGAAAGCGGCGATCTCGTCCATGTCGCAGGGGCGGCCCCAGGAATGCATCGGGACCAGCGCTCGCGTGGCGGGCGTGATGACACGGCGGGCGTGCGAGAGGTCGAAGCAGGCGGTGGCGGGATCGATGTCCACGAAGACGGGAACCAGGCCGAAGAAGCGCATCGGCACGATCGTCGCCGACGCCGTGTAGGAGGGGACCAGCACTTCCGATCCGGGCGGAAGATCGGCCGCGAAGAACATCGACATCAGGGCGGAGGTTCCATTGCAATGGGCTTTGGCGAACGGCGCGCCGGTGGCCTGGCAAGTGTCCTTCTCGAGCAGCGGGATCTCCTGATAGTATCGGTTACTATCCATCAGATCGAGCACCGCCTGCTTCTCGTCGTTGCCGTAGTTCGGCCACTTGGTGAGGGCGCTGTGGCGGGCGGGGTCGAAGGATACGGCCTTGGCTCCACCGTCCAAGGCCAGTGTCTCCGCGCGTAGCGGGCGCGCGGCGGCGATCGCGGCGGCGGCGGCGAAGGTTCGGCGCGAGTTCATGGCGGAAGTGTACCAGAATCGGCGCGTGTTATCGTCAGAAAGTCCCATGCCGATCGACCTGCGAAGCGACACCGTGACCAAGCCGACCCCCGCCATGCGCCGCGCGATGGCGGAAGCCGAAGTCGGCGACGACGTCTATCGAGAAGACCCCACCGTCAACCGGCTCGAGGCCCGCGCGGCCGCCGTGGCCGGCAAGGAGGCGGCGCTGTTCGTCCCATCGGGTTGCATGGGCAACACGATCGGGATCAAGGTGCACACGTCGCACGGGCAGGAGGTGATCTGCGATGCGCGGTCGCACATCCTCAACTACGAACTGGCGATGATGAGCTGGTTCTCGGGCTGTATCGCGCGTCCGGTGCCGTCGCCGGACGGCGTGCTGAGCTGGCAGGCCATCCGCAAGGAGATCCGCCACGTCAGCCCCCACTGGGCGCCGACCGGATTGATCGAGATCGAGAACAGCCACAACATGGGCGGCGGGACCGTGACGCCGGTGGAGGTGGTGGACGAGATCTGCGACGGCGCGCACGACGCCGGCATCCCCGTCCACATGGACGGCGCTCGCGTGTTCAACGCCGCCGAGCGGCTGGGAACTCCGGTGAGCCGCATCGCCGCGAAGGTGGACACGGTGATGTTCTGCCTGTCCAAAGGGCTGGGGGCTCCGGCCGGGTCGATGCTGTGCGGAACCGCGAAAGCGATGGACGAGGCCCGGCTGTTGCGCAAACGGCTCGGCGGAGGCATGCGGCAAGCGGGCATCCTGGCGGCGGCGGGGCTGATCGCGCTGGAGGAATCGCCGAAGGGGCTGGCGGCCGACCACGCCAACGCGCAGCTACTGGCGCGCGGGCTCGCCGCGATCGACGGGATCGCGATCGATCCGGCGAAGGTGCACACAAACATCGTCATCTTCGACGTGAGCGGGACGGGAATGGACGCGGCGGCGTTCGTCGCGGCTTTGCAGGATCGCGGCGTGCTGAGCGGCGCGACCGGGCCCGCCTCGGTTCGCTTCGTGACCCACTGCGACGTTTCGACCGAGCAGTGCCGGATCGCGCTCGAGGCGTGCGCCGAGGCGGTTCGCGCCGTCGCGGCCTGAACCCGCGGGTATCCTTCTGATATCATTGGAACTGGATGTTTGTAGTTCATCCGTCACGCCGTAACCGGCCATCGCTCCCTGAATGAAACTCAGCGTGCGAATGAGCGGCGGCATCGAACCGCTGTTCGGAACCCGGGACGAGAACATACGCTTGTTGGAGACCAACCTCGGAGTGTTGGTCCGGATGCGCGACGACTCTCTCGAGATCGAAGGTCCCGAGGCAGGCGTGGAGCGCACCGAGGCGATTCTGGAGGACTACGCGGAGCTGGTAGGCCACGGCCACGTGTTTTCCGACGGCGAACTGCACAACTGCCTGCGCCTGGTGTCCGGCGACGCCGGGCTTAGCCTGCGCGCCTTGGTGGAAAGCGGCCGCCAGCGCAGCTTCGGCAAGAAGGTGATCACGCCGAAGACGATCAACCAGCGGCTCTATCTGGACGCCATCGAACGTCACGATCTGGTGTTCGGCGTCGGTCCAGCGGGGACGGGCAAGACCTATCTCGCGGTGGCGATGGGTGTCTCCGCGTTGCTCGCCAAGAGAGTTTCGCGAATCATCCTCACGCGGCCGGCTGTCGAAGCGGGCGAAAAGCTGGGCTTCCTTCCCGGAACCTTAAAAGAAAAGATCGATCCCTACCTGCGCCCGCTCTAAGACGAATTGTTCGAAATGC
>SYLY01000339.1 GCA_005808475.1 Acidobacteriota bacterium | reverse complement strand
GCGATACCGCGGGTTCGAATCCCGCTGGGGACGCCATCTTGATTTGGGCGGCCTTGTTTCTGGCCGCGTCCGCCCACGCGCAGCAACCCCAGTCCTTCAGCCACCGCATCCATGCGGAGCGAAAGATCGCCTGCGCGGCGTGCCACCCGGGAGCCGCCTCTTCGGCAAAGGCGGGCATTGTGGCGCGGGCCGCGTGCATCGACTGCCACCGCCGGTCCGGCGTGGTGGCGCCCGCCGCGATTCGGTTATCCCGAACCAGCTCGCCCTTGCGCTGGGAACCCGTGCACGAACTTCCCGGTTGGGTCCGCTTCTCCCACGCGCGCCACAAGGCCTCGTCCTGCTCCCTCTGTCACGGCCGCGTGGAACTGCGCGACGAAGCGCAAGAGGAGGTGGCGATGCACATGAACTTCTGCCGCGACTGCCACCTGAAGACGCGAGCGCGCGCTGGCTGCGGAACTTGTCATCGAGAGAAGGACGCGGCGGAACGGCGCCCGTAGCCGGCTACGCCGACTGCAGTTCTTCCTCGAGCTTCTGCTTGTCGCTCAGGTCCGCGTAGTAGCCACCCGCGGCGGTCAGTTCCTCGTGAGTGCCCTGCTCGGCGATCCTCCCTTTTTCGAGCACCACGATCAGATCCGCGTTCCGCACGGTGGACACGCGATGGGAGATGAGGATGGTGGTGCGCCCGTGCATCAGGCCCTCTAGGCTCCCCAGAATCCGCTCCTCGGTGATGGTATCGACGCTCGACAACGCGTCGTCCAGGATCAGCACCGGAGCGTCGCGCAGGATCGCCCGGGCGATCGCGGTCCGCTGCTTCTGGCCGCCGGAAAGCGTGATGCCGCGTTCGCCGACCTTCGTCTCGAGCCCGTCCGGAAAAGACGCGATGTCCGCCGCGAGCCCGGCCGCGTCAGCCGCGCGTTCGATGTCCGCGCGCGTGGCGTTCGGAGCGCCGAGCGCGATGTTCTCCGCCAGCGTCGCCGAAAACAGGAACGTCTCCTGCGGCACGAACGCGATGCGCCGCCGTAGCTCCGCCGGGTCGAGATCGCGCAAGTCGACGCCATCCAGCCGCACCGTTCCCCGCGTGGGATCCAGCAGCCGGGGCAGCAGGCTGACGAGCGTGGTCTTGCCGCACCCGGTGTGTCCCACCACCGCCAGAGTGGATCCAGCCGGAATCCGCAGCGTGACGTCATGCAAGGCTTCCGCCGCGCCGTGTTCGACGGTCACGCCTTCGATCGAGATCTCGCCGCGCGCGGGCTCCGGCAGCCGGACGGGATTCGCCGGAGCCGCGATCAGCGGCCGCTCCGCCATCAGCTTCTCGATCCGCTCCCACGAAGCCATCCCGCGCTGCATCAGGTTCACCACCCAGCCCAGCGCGATCATCGGCCAACCGAGCATCCCCATGTACACGGTGAACATCAGAAAGTCGCCGAGCGTGATCGAGCCCTGCAACAGCCGGTAGCCGCCCACCCACAGCACCACCACGAACGAGACCCCGATCAACCCCTCGAGGATCGGCCACAGCATCGACGACGTAAGCCCAAGGCTGATGTTCTGCGACACGAACTTGTCGTTCAGTTCCTCGAAGCGCTCCTGCTCGGCCGTTTCGCGAGCGTAGGCGCGCACCACCCGCACACCCGCCAGATTCTCCTGGACGCGCGACGAAATGTCGGAAAACAGCGACTGAATGCTCTCGAACCGCGTGTGGATCCGCCTCCCGATCACGATCACCGCCACGCTCACCAACGGCGTGGGCAGCAGCGCGATCAGGGTGAGCTTCCAGTCGGTCCACGCCATCACGATCGCCACCAGCACCGCCGTCAGCGCGGTCTCGGTCCAGTACATGATGCCGGGTCCCAGCATCATCCGGACCGCGTTCAGATCGTTGGTGGCGCGCGCCAGGATGTCGCCGGTGCGCGAGCCGCGGTAGTACGCCGGATCGAGCGTCAACAGATGCGCGAAGATGTTCTTGCGCAGGTCGTACTCGATGTCGCGCGAGGCGCCGATCATCAGCACTCGCATCCAATACTGGAACAGCCCCTTCACGGCCGACAGCGCGAGCAGCCCACCGCAGAGCCACGCGATCTGGGAGGGAACGAAGCCCGATGCCAGCGAATCGATGCCGTGCCGGATCAGCAGAGGCTGCAGGGCCGAGAGCAGGTCCTTCATCACCAACGCGCCCAGACCCAGGCCGATCGTCCGCCGGTGCGGTTTCATCAGCGGAAGCAGGATAGCGAGGACTTTTCTCACAGATCTCCCCAGGAGGTGAGGTTCTTCACCACTTCGTTATGGAACTCTTTCCAGCTCTCTCGATCCCGCCACCAGACGCCCCGCTGGAACTCGTCGTTCGACGCCGTGACCAGCACTTTCATCCCCGGCGCCTGCTTCCGCCAGACGTAGCGGGCGCGCGCCGTGTGCGCGTCGTTGGTGATGACCAGAATGCTCCCTACCCCGCGCCGCTTCAGTTCCGGCACGATCTTCTCGGCCTCCTCGCGCGTGGAATGGGCAGCCTCCACGAAGCAGTCGAACCATTCCGGCGAGCCTCCGTTCCGCACCGCGAAATCCACCGCCAGTTTACATTCCGGAATGCCGAAATGCAGGGTGACGCCGCTCACCAGAACCCTGGGTGCGATCCCCCGTTTGACCATGTCCACCGCCTTCATGATTCGCTCGCCGGACCAGTCCCCCGCCAGCACCACGATCGCATCGACGTTCTCCGGCTCGTCCACGTGGACGAGCATCAGCCCGGCCTGCCGGAGCCACCAGGGGTGCGTGATCCATGCGGCCGCGGAGACGGCGGCCAACACGCCCAGCCTGCGGAGGGCTTTCACGGACGCCGGGGACTAGCCTTCGTCCTTCGGATCCAAACGGCCGACGGCTTTTAGCCGTTGGAACATGCGCTCGATATCGGCCTCGTCCTCGGCCCGGAGAAGCGGATATCGCTTGGCGGCGGGCGGCTTGGGAGCCTCGACCGGACCTTCGCCGGCCACCGCTCCCGGCTCGGCCCAGAACTGTTGATGCGGCGCACCGTCGATCAGCGCGTTGAACGCCGAGCGGCGGATCTGCTTCAGCAGCATGTTCGACGACTCGTAATCGCCCGGATAGACGAGCAACAACCGGCGGCCGTTGGTCAGCGAGAGATGCAGGATGAGCGGGGAGATCCAGCCCGTGCGGTCCACCCGCAACACCTCGGGCCAGGAGATCGTGCGTTTGCCAACCCGCAAGTGATGCGGATGGATCTCCACTTCCGGCCGCAAGGCCAGAAAGAGCAGCAACGCGCCGCTGGCGGCGAATAGGATGGCCGGAACGATCGTGGGCGGCCAACGCAGGGCGACCCACGCCGACAACACGGCAAGAGCCAATGCAACGGCCCCGGCGGTGAGGTAGTTCCGGGATGGAGTATACCGGGTCACCTTGTCTACTAGACTACCGTTACGGAGAGCGTCCGTCAATCGCCCCCTGCCCTTGATGCCCGCAACCTGAGGAGACCATGGTAGAAATAGTCCGCGCCCGAAATCGCCGTGCCGGCCGCCGCGAGTCCCTGAAGCACGACGCAGACTGTCGCGAGGCCTCCCACCAGCTCCGCCGCGTGCACCAGATGGGTCACCCCGGTGACGATCTGGATCGCCGTGCTCAGCTTTCCCCAGAACGACGGCGGGAAGCCGCGCAGTGTGGAAAACAGCAGCGCGTAAACGGCCATCAGCACAATCAGCACATCCCGCCCGAGCACCATGCCCGCCAGCCACCAAGGCATCGCCCCGGCCTGCGCCAGACACACGTAAACGGTCACCAGCAGCGCCTTGTCGGCGATCGGATCCAGCACCGCGCCCAGCTTCGAATGCCAGTCGTAACGCCGGGCCAGCCGGCCGTCGAAAAAATCGGTCCACCCGGCGATGAACAGCAGCCACACGCCGTCGCGGAAGCGATGGCCCAGGATCGCGGCCGCTATGAAGGGAGTGAGGATCAGCCGCAGCCCCGAAAGCAGGTTGGGGATCGAGCGCATGATCCGGCTAGGAGACCAATGCCTCCACCATCCGGTTCGCCATCTGATCGACGCTGAGCATCTCGTAGAGCGAGGGGTCCGACATGATCTTCGACACCAGCGCCACGTGCATCGCGTGACCGGCCCGCTCGGCGATGACGTGGCCGATCAGTGGCTTGCCGATCAGCGCCAAGTCCCCGATGAGGTCGAGCGCCTTGTGCCGGCAGCACTCGTCCCGGAAGCGGAGGCCACCGGGGTTGAGCACGCCGTCCCGCGTGAAGCAGACCGCGCTGTCGAGCGTCGCGCCGCGGATCAGCCCCATGTTGCGCATCTGGTCGAGCTCATGCTGGAATCCGAAAGTGCGCGCAGGCGCGATTTCGCGCTCGTAGTGGTCCGAGTCGAGTTCGACTTCCAGCATCTGGCGGCCGACCATCGGATGGTCGAAGAAAACGTCGCAAGTGAGCAGGAACCGGTCCGCCGGGAGGATGGTGATGCGCTTGCCGTCGCCTTCCACCGACACCGGACGGCGGATTCGCATGTACCGCCGCCGGCGGCGGTAGGTCCGGATGCCCGCCTGGCGGATGAGATCGGTGAATGGCCGCGACGAACCGTCGAGAATCGGCACTTCCAGGTTGTCGATTTCGATGAACGCGTTGTCGATGCCCATGCTGTAGAGCGAACTCAGCAGATGCTCGGTGGTGGAGATCAGCACGCCCTGGCGCATGAGGCTGGTGGCGTAGCTCACCTTGGCGACGTAGCGGTAGGACGCCGGGATGGCGAAGTGCTCGAGGTCGGTCCGGACGAAGACGATGCCCTGTGAAGGAGGCGCGGGCACAATCCGGATGGACACGGGAGCCCCGGAATGAAGACCCACGCCGCTTGCTTCCACGGTCCGTTGGACGGTCGTCTCGAAACGCATTCGGATTTCCCCTTACGATACTCGTAAGACCCCGTCCGCCGCAAGTCATTGATGGCAGAGCGTTTGATTTAATGCAAACCGTGGCTCCAGAGCCACACGAAAATAGCCGTGTGGCTGATTTGCCACACTCTTGCGGGGGCTAGATCCCCTCCCCCACGGATCGATCCTCGGCGAGGAATACGCCCCGGCGCTCCAGTTCGGCGACGATCCGGTCCGCCGCGTCGGCGTCGGAAGGTGGCAGATCGTCCGGCCCGAACTCGAGGAGATTGCGCTCCCCGATCAGTTCCCGCGCGCCCGCGCGGTCCTCGGCCTCGTCCGAAGCCTCCGAGCAGATCGCGATCACTCCGGCTCCATTCAGCACGCGCGCGGCCTCGGGCAGCAGGTGCGTCCGCACGTCGTCGGTAAGCGCCTGCACGGCGCAGCCCCGGTCGAAGAGCCGGCGTTCCACCAGCGCCGCTACGCGGGCTCGCGCCACCAGCCAAACCGTTACGGCCAGATGCCCCGAACGGCTCATTCGCTCCGCGGCGGTCACGCGTCCGGTCTCCACCAGCGCGATTTCGGCGGCCGCGCCGCGCATCCGTTCGACGCGCGGCTGCTCGATCATGCCGGCCGCCAGCGTCGCGTTGCTCACCGGGTCGATCAGAATGAAGCTTCCGGTGGACCGGTTGGTCGAATAGGCGTCGAAGAACAGCGGACGCGTGGTCTCCACCGCCGCCAAGCCGATCTCGTTCAACTCGAGCCGGTCCGCCGGCCGCTGGCTGAGGTCGTCGATGTCGATGCGGTGGATCAATCGGGTGATCTTGGCCTGCGTCTGGTGCGTGTTGTGCTTCAGCAGATACGGACGGCCCTGCTCGAGCGCCGTCGAACTCATCCAGACCAGCCGCGCTTCGAGCCGGCGCGACACGTGCGGCATCCGCGCCGGATCCACTAGCATGTCTCCCCGGCTGATGTCGATCTCGTCCTCGAGAGTGAGGCACGGCGCCATGGGCGCGAACGCCTCCTCGAGATCGCCGTCGAACGTCGCGATGCGCTTCACCCGCGACACCCGGCCCGACGGCAGTACCATCACGCGATCCCCACGCCGGACCTTGCCCGAAGCGAGCGTGCCCGCGAAACCCCGGAAATCGAGATCTGGACGAACCACGTACTGGACCGGCATTCGGAAGTTTTCGAGGTCGTACGCGGAGGCTATGGGTACGTTCTCCATATGCTCGAGCAGCGGCAGCCCATCGAACCACGGTGTCCGCTGGCTCCGGCTCACGATGTTGTCGCCGTCCAGCGCGCAGATCGGAATCGTCACAACGCCGGTGCGGCCCAGGCCCGCGCAGAACGAGGCGAACTCGCGCTCGATCCGGCGGTAGACGTCCTCCTGGAAAT
>SYLY01000338.1 GCA_005808475.1 Acidobacteriota bacterium | reverse complement strand
GTTTCCTCGGTCTGGATCGCCCGTACGCGGTCGCCAGCGCCGGCGTAGGCGCGCGCCAGTCCATCTAGGATCGAGGGCGTGCCGCCCTTGGTCATCTCGACGGCGCGGCGGCCGTACCGGATCGCGGCGGCGAAGTCGGACGAAGTGGGGTTATCGCGAGTTACCAGCAGGCGGACGTACTGTTGCAGGTCGTAGACCGCGACATTCGGCTGATCGGCCATGCCCGCCAGAATGCGCAGCGCCTCGCTCGTAGCCGACTCCGCCCGCGCGCGATCGCCCCGGAGACGAGCCGCCGAGGCCGCCCGCCCGAGAGCGATGTGCCGGTCCCGCAGGTATTGACGGTTCTTCGGATCCGACCGTAATAGTTCGGCGGCTAGATCCGCCGCCCGCTCGTAGACACGGCCGGCCTCCTTGGAGCCGCCGGAGTTAGTCAGCGCGTCGCCGAGCACGGTGTACAGAGCCTGCAGACTGCGCCTCCGCTTACTGGAACCCGCCGTGTCGAGGATCAGCTTCTCGTAGACGTCGCACGCCTCGCGGAGCCGCTCCGCGCCCTCCTTCGCGCGGTCGAGCCGCATTAGCGCCTGCCCCACGCGCCCGAGCGAACTCGCCACCACTTCCTCGGCGGATGAGGCGCTGCCCCGGCGGCGGGCCAGATCGCGGGCCATTGCCAATGCCCGCTCTTGCGTCTCCAGCGCCCGGACCGCGTTGCCTTCCAGATGGAGTTGCGCGAAGCCGGTCTTGGAAACGGTCTCGGCGGCCAACTCCGCCGCCGGACCGGCTGGATCGGCCGCCGCCGCTGGTTCGAAAAGCGCGAGCGCTTCCGCGTACAGCTTCGACGCCGCGCCACGATCGCTCGCCTGCACCGCGAGATCGCCGAGCCGCACCTTGGCCGTTCCCGCCAGAATCGCCGCCTCGCGCGATCCGGGCGTGGCCCCCAGCAGTTCATCCGCCGTGCGCGACGCGCGCAGGTAGCTCTCCCGCGCCGCGGCCGCGTCGCCGAGATTGGCCGTATAGAGGTTGCCCTGAATGTCGCCGATCTTGAGGTACGCCTCGGCGGTCTCGCGCAACAAAGAGGCGTCGCCGCCCGCCTCTTTCGAGAGACGGTCCAGATACCCGAGCGCCTGATTCACCAGCACCTGCCGCGCGCTCGTCTCGCCCGAGCGGATCGCGTCGTCGAACTCGAACAGCACGAACCGCGCGAGCTGCCGCACTTCGCCGAAACGCCGCTCGGCGGAGCGCTGTTCCTGGCGCGCCTGGCGGGCGAAGTGGACGCTGGTGATCGTCGTCGCGATCAACCCGGCGGTGAACAGCCCGGTCATCCCCGCGGCCACCTTGTGGCGGCCCACGAACTTGCCGAGCCGGTACCCGAGCGTGTCGCCGCGCGCCGCCACCGGCAGACCCTCGAGGTGCCGGCGGATGTCGTCGCTCAAGTGCTCGATGGACGCGTAACGCCGCCGGGGATCCTTCTGAAGCGCCGTCAGCGCGATCACGTCGAGATCGCCGCGCAACCGGCGGACCAGCTTGTCCGTCGAGCCTTCGCGCACCGCGGCAACCTCGGCTGGGGACAGCCCGCCCGCGCGCATCACCGCCTCGCTGGGCCGTTCGATCTCCTGATTGACCACCGCCTCGAACAGCTCGATCATGTTGCGCGTATTCCCGCGGTACGGCGCCCGCCCGGTCAGCAGGCGATACAGCACCACGCCCATCGCATAGACGTCGGTGGCGGTAGTGACGGGCTCGTTGCGCACCTGCTCCGGGCTGGCGTACTCCGGCGTCATCGGCGCGGATTCGATGGTGAGGGCCGTATCCTCCGGGCGGGAGCCGATCAGCTTGGCGATCCCGAAGTCGAGCAGCTTCGCCGTTCCATCCGGCGTCACCAGGATGTTCTGGGGCTTGAGGTCGCGATGCACCACCAGATTCTGGTGCGCCGATTGCAACGCTCCGCACACCGTGCGGAACAACGCGAGCCGCTTGGCGATGTCGAGACGCCGGCCGTCGCAATAGGCGTCCACCGGCTCGCCGTTCTCGACGTACTCCATCACCAGATACGGCATGCCTTCGGGCGTGGTTCCGCCGTCGATCAGCCGCGCGATGTTGGGATGGTCCAGTCCGGCGAGCACCTGCCGTTCCTGGAGAAACCGCTGCAGGATCGCTTCGTTGTCGAGACCGGGGCGCACCACCTTGATCGCGACTTCTTTCTCGAACTCCTTGTCGGCGCGCTCGCCCACGTAGACCGCGCCCATTCCCCCGGACGCGAGCTTGCGCGTCAGCCGGTAAGGACCGAGGCGCCGCCCTTCCCAATCCTGGATGCGCGGAAAGGGGGCGGGAGGCTGGAGCCGCGCGGCGGCCGGAACCGTCAACAGGTCGCCCGACTCGTCGTAGGCGGCCAGCATCTCCTCCACCTCCCGGCGGAGTTCGTCGTCGTCCGCCGCCGCGGCCGCGGCATAGGAGGAACGCCGGTCCGGAGGTTGCTCCAGCGTCGCGTCGAACAGTTCGCGGACCTGCCGCCAGCGCTCCGGACTCATGCTCCGCCCCGGTTGATCTCGCGTTGGAGCCAAGCCCGGGCGGAATTCGTGTAGCGCTTCACCGTGGCGGTGGACAGGTTCAGGATCTCCGCCGCCTCCTCGACCGAGACTCCGCCGAAGAAGCGCAGTTCGACGATGCGCGCCTGAACGGGATCCAGTTGCTGGAGCTTCTCGATGGCGCGGTCGATCGCCAGCACTTCGAACACACCGTCGGAGCCGCCTACCTCGACGCCGTCGAGCGACGCCACGTGCGCGCCGCCGCCCCGCTTTTCGCGCCGCTTGGCGCGGGCGTGATCGATCAGCACCCGGCGCATCACGGTGGAGGCCACCGAGAGGAAGTGCAGCCGGTTCTTCCACTCGCTGTCGTCTTGGCCCACCAACTTGAGGAACGCCTCGTGGACCAGCGCCGTCGGCTGCAGCGTGTGGCCGGCGCTTTCGCGATAGAGATGACGCGCGGCGATGCGCCGCATCTCGTCGTACACGAGCGGCAGCAACTCGTCGAGAGCCTCGCGGCGGCCCTCGTTCAGTTCGACGAGGAGCCGTGTGACCTGATGTTGCGCCTCCATGGGAAGATCCGCCAGTCTACAGGTTACCGTTTACCATAGCGGCGCTTCCACTCGAACAACGCGATGCCCGCCGCCACCGACACGTTCAGCGACGCGATGGAGCCGGCCAGCGGGATACGCACCAATCCATCGCAGCGCTTCTTCACCTGCTCGTGCAGCCCGTGTCCTTCGCCGCCCAGGACGAACGCCGTGGGTGTGTTGTACTTCTGTTCGTCGTAGCTGTACTCGCCCCGCTCGTCGAGCCCGTAGATCCAGAAGCCCTTCTCCTTGCAATCGTCCAAGGCGCGGTTCACGTTGATGACCTTGATCACCGGCAGGTGCGAGAACGCCCCCGCCGCCGCCTTTTCGGCCGTGGTCGTGACGCCGGCCGCGCGGCGCTCGGGGATGACGATGGCGGCGGCCCCGGCCGCGTGCGCGGTGCGCGCGATCGCGCCCAAGTTGTGCGGATCCTCCACTCCGTCGAGCACCACCAGCAGCCGCGCGTCCGGCAGCACGTCCTCCAGGTCGCGATAGGCGCGTTGCGCTCCGAACGCGACTACGCCTTGATGCACGGCGCCTTGGGCATGGCGGTCGAGCGCGGAGCGATCCTCGAAGCGCACCGGAATGCCGGCCTTGCGGCACAGTTCGACGATCTCCTGAATGCGCGATCCGCCCGCGCCTTTGGAGATCACCACACGCTCCAGCGACACTCCGGCGCGCAGCGCCTCGACGACGGGATGCACGCCGGCGATCGCGCTCATTGGCCCGCGTCCCAGATCGTCGCCGCCAGGAACCGCTCACGCTGGGGCGCGTCATTGTAGTAGTACAGCGTGACGATCTTGCCATCGGCGCGCTGCGTGGACCGGGGATAGCCGATGTCCCACGCCGCCGCGTCGTCTCGAAGCGTGATCTCCGGTCCCCAGGTCTTGCCCTTGTCCGAACTCAGCTTGGCGCGGATCGCGTACGGCTTCGACCGGTGGCCGTAGGTCACGCAGTAGCGCCCGTCCTTCAGCCGGATCAAGTGAGGCGGATTGCCGCTGAAAGCGCCCGTGCCGGCGACGCGCCCCTCGGAGGTCCACGAAGCCCCGTTGTCGAGGGACCGGTAGAGCTCCACCCAATTGTCCGGCTCCTGTTTGACGCGCACCGTGGTCACCAGTTCGTTCGGACCAGCGCGCAGCGACGACGGCATGATCGAGAAGCCCGGCGGTTCGGCGCCGATCCACGAGAGCATCTTCCAGGTGAGTCCGCCGTCGGTGGTTCGCGCGCACATGGACCGCCCTTCCCGCCCGTTCGACTTGGATGCGGTGACGAACACGTGCGCATCGCGCTTGCCGTTGACGATGTAGTCGGTGCGAGCCGCCAATCCGGCCGCGCCGAACAGCGGGAACTCGTACGGTCCGTTCCACGATTTGCCTCTGTCCGTGCTGTACCACAGCCGCGACGGACCCTTGTGGATATCGGTGAAGCGGATCGTGAGGACGAACCCCCTGGCGGTGAAGTCCATGGGTTCAGGCAGCGGGACCGGCTGTTTGCCGCCCTGTTCGGGGGGGAGCAGGCTCGACGGCTTCTCGATGGTCCACGTCTCGCCGCCGTCGAGACTGCGCGCCAGGCGCGGCTCCTCGGGCTTGTCCGAGTTCATCTGGTGGCGGTCCGGTCCCTTGGCTTGATACCAGGCGGCGGAGAAACCCACCAGGATCTCGTTGCCCCAGGACCAGATGCCATGGTTGGCCGGCCAGCCGCCGAACCGGCCGGGTTCCTCGTAGACCTTGATGTGCCGTGGCTCGGCGAAGAGGGCCGCTGCGAGGGAGAGCGAGAGGGCGATGGGGCGCATCCGTGTTTCAATGTAGCAGGCCGCGCGATGGCTGCATCGCCTGGCGGAGCGGCTCAGGAGATGATCTTTTTCCGGACCGCGTACAGCACGATATCCGCCGCGCCATGCAGGTCCAGCTTCTGCATCAAGTGCGTCCGGTGCGTGGCCACCGTGTTCACGCTGCAATCGAGGATCGACGCCACGTCCTTGTTCGATTTACCTTCGGCCAGCAACTGGAGCACTTCCTTCTCACGTTCGGTGAGCAGATCGTAGGAATCGCGCAGACCGCGCTGCTGCAACTGCCGGAGATAGTCTTCCATGAGTGTCTGCTGAATCGCCGGACTGAAAAACGACCGCCCTTGCGCCACCGCACGAACCGCGCGTTCCAGGTCGGCATCTCCGCTCTCCTTGAGCAGATATCCTTTGGCCCCCGCGGTGAGCGCCCGCAACAGGAACTCCTCGTCGGAATGCATGCTGAGAATGACGATCTTCGCCGCCGGATTCTGCCGCACGATCTGGGCGGCCGCCTCGATCCCGTTGAGGTTCGGCATGCCGATGTCCATCAGGATCACGCCGGGCTTCAGCGTCTCCGCCATCTTCACGGCCTGCCTGCCATCGCTCGCCTCGCCCACCACTTCGAAATCCTCGTGTTGTTCCAGTTGCAGGCGCAGCCCGCGGCGGATGATCCCGTGATCGTCGGCCACCAGAATCCGGATCCTGCTCACGCCACCGCCTCCACCGCCACGGGCAGTTCGATTTCGAGCACCGTCCCGGCGCCCGGCTGGGAGCCGATCGTCGCCCTTCCGCCGAGGTCGCGGACGCGCTCCTGGATCCCAACCAGCCCCAGACCGCGGCGCGGCGCCTGCGTGTCGAACCCCTCGCCGTCGTCTTGGATCGTCAGCCGCACCAGATCGCGGCGCCCGTAGACGGCGATCCGCACCGTCCGGGCGCGCGAGTGCTTGGCGCAATTGGCGAGCGCCTCCTGCACGATGCGGAACACGCACGTCCGGTGATCCTCCGGAAGTTCCGTCAACTCGCCGTCGATCCGCACGTCCACCGGAACGCCTCCCCGCCTCGAAAACTCGCGCGCATGGGCGCGCAACGCCGGGCCCAGACCCAGCTCGTCGAGCGTCGCGGGCCGCAGCCCGGCGGCCAGATCCTTCACCGCGCGAACCGCGCCGGTGTTGAGCTTCTTGATCTCATCCATCAACGCCTGGAACCGGGAGGCTGGACCGTCTCGCAGCTTCTCTAGATTCCCGAGTTCCATTCCGACGGCGGACAGCGTCTGGCCGATGGCGTCATGCAACTCCAGCGACAGGAATTTCCGCTCCTGCTCCTGCGCCTTCACGATCTGCCGCGCCAGCCGGCGCTGTTCGGTCTCCGCCCTTTCGGCGCGTTCCCGTTCCTCCTCCGCCCGCCGTTCCAGCCTCGCCGCCCAGCCGATAGTCACCGCGGCCACCACCAGCCCTAACGCCAGCGCGCCCCACAGCATCCACTTCAGGAAGGTCATCAGCCGCGCCTGATCTTTTTTTGCGCGATCCTGGCCCGACTGCAGATTGCGCAGGTTGAGCGCGTTCAACTCGCTCGCGATGGCGATCACCGAATCCCGTCGCGGGATCACGTTCTGGCGGACAAACGCGTGGCCGAGATACGCCTTCTCGCCCTGGCTCCACGCGAGCATCGGATCCAGCGAGTCGAGGTAGGCTTTCACCTCGTCGCGGAGCTTGCGAAGCGCCTGCGCCTCTTCCACGGCGGGTCCGCCGGCGAGCTTGTTCAAGCGGCCCTCGATCAGACGTTGATGCTCGATGAGGCGGGCCTTGTACTCGGGGGCGGCGGCCGGTGAAGGATCCAGCAGGTAGTCGCGAACCAGAATTCCGGCGAGATGAATCTCCGCGGGGATGTCGCGCAGCAGATCCTCCGCCTCCAAATAGGAGCGCTGCGCCATCTCGAAGCGCTGGGTCATCTGCCCGGCCTGGCGCATGACGCCCAAGCCCGTCAGGCCCATCAGGAGCACCAGACTCCCGATTCCGAGACACAACACCAGCAACAGCCGGGATCTCATGACTACCAGCTTCCCATGCCGTTTTCGTCCGTTTCTCCCGCGGAGACGGGATCGTGGCCGGCGCCGCCCGGACGGTACTCTGGAGCCGGATGCTGGTTTTCACGGACCTCGATGGAACGCTGCTCGACGATCGGGACTACTCGTGGGACGCGGCGAGGCCCGCCTTGCACCTGCTGGCCGCGCGCGGAATCCCCTGCGTGCCGGTATCGAGAGCCTGTCCCATAGGGGACGTTTTTTGGAAAAATGGCGTGGATGAAGGTGCTGGAAGTGGGTGAGACCGGAGGGGCGCCGGAACAAGGAACACGGAATTTGTTTGAAGTGGGGAAAAAAAGGCCTCATGATAGG
>SYLY01000337.1 GCA_005808475.1 Acidobacteriota bacterium | reverse complement strand
CGCGATGAAGTTGCCGTCCGCCGACGAGGCGAATACGACGCCGCCCGCCGTTGAGAGCACGCCGGTCGCCGAGGAGCCGCCATGCAGTGGGAAGTCCCACTTCATCGTCCCCGTGGTGGCCTCGAGCGCGCGCACCGATCCGGGAGTTCCCACTTTCGGGTCGATCTCCTGCCCGCCGCCCGTGTAGCCTTGTCCCGGCACCGGATCCTTGATCACGCTTTTGTACCAGGCGCAGGCCTCGCGCACGGAGACGAAGAACAGGTTCAATCCGGCGTCGTAGGAGGGCGCGCCCCAGTTGGCCGATCCGGCGGCGTCGGGGCAGACATAGTTCCCTTCGGACGTCGGCGTCGTGTTGGGCAATACGATCGGGCGGCCCTTGTCGTCCAGGCCCTTCGCCCAGGTCTGCATGGCGAACGGCTTGCCCGAGATAAACTCGCCCGTCACGCGATCCAACACGTAGTAGAACGCGTTGCGTTGCGCGGAAACGAGCAGTTTCCGCTTCTGCCCCCGAATCGTTCCGTCGATCAGCATGGGCGTCTGATTGCCGTCCCAATCGTGCACGTCGTGCGGAGTGTACTGGAACCACCACTTCATTTTCCCGGTCTTGGCGTCGATCGCCAGTACGGAGCAGCTATACAGGTTGTCGCCCAGGCGGACCGATCCCTCGTAGTCCGGCCCCGGATTTCCGGTGGCCCAGAAGACCGTGTCCGTCTCGGGATCGTAGGTGCCGGTGGTCCACGTCGGCGATCCGCCATACTTCGCCGAATCGCCGGACCAGCTCGCGCGATTGGGATCGCCTTCCTGCGCGATCGCGTGGACGCGCCACAGCTTCTTGCCCGACGCCGCGTCGAACGCGTCCACGAAGCCGTACAGTCCGCACTCGCCCGATGTCACGCCCACCACCAGTTTGCCGTCCAGCGCGAGCGGTGCGTGGGTGATCGAAAAGCCCTTGTTGTAGTCGTCGACCTCCGACTCCCAGATGACGTTGCCCGTCTTGGCGTCGAGCGCCACCAGTTGCATGTCGAGCGTGGCCAGATACACCCGGTCGCCCAGGACGGCGACGCCGCGGTTGGTCATCACCGTGCAGTGGCTGGCGACGGTGGGCGGCAGCCGCCGCGTGTACCGCCAGATCGGACGGCCCGTGCGGGCGTCCAGCGCGGCCACTGTGTTCAGCGGACCCGTGACGAACATGACGCCGTTCACCACGATGGGCGTGGTCTCGTTGGTTCCGCCGCCGAACTGATAGGCCCACGCGCTCCGTAACTGTCCGGCGTTGGCCGTCGTGATCTGCTTCAGCGCCGAGTTGTGATGGCCGGCGAAGTTGCCCCAATACGTGAGCCAGTTGTGCGGCTCGGCCTGGGGATTCTTCAACCGCTGGTACGTCACGTTGAAATCGGACGAAGGACGCCATTCCGGCCGCGGGAGCCCGGCGGGGTCGAACTTCATGAGGAACGCCATCAGGTTGCCGAGGCCGCTGCCAGTGTACGCCGGCATCATGGAAACGTAGGGCTTCTCGAACCCCGCCAAGTCCTTCTTCGACAGCAGGTGCAGCCTCTCGCTTGTGTCCATCATCTGGACCGAGAACGTGTCGTCATTCTTCTTCACGCCGCGAATCGTCTGTCCGGCGCGCGTCTTCACCTGCACGGTCTCGAACCCGCCGGCCAGCCGGTCGCCGGGTTCGACGATCGCCTTGCGCAGGTCGGCCGCCTTGAATCGCGAACGCGCGTTGGTCAGATCGGGGCCTAGCCGCCCGCCGCGTCCGGCGTACATGTGGCACTTGGAGCAGCCCGCCGCGCCGAAGAAGAGCGCGCGCCCGGCCTCCGGATCTCCATCGATCTTCTCGTCCGGACCGCTCGATACCGACCGCAGAAACCGGACGATGGCTGTGGAGTCCGCCTCAGGCATGGGAATGGCGGGCATCTGCGTGCCGGGGATCCCCTTGACCATGTTGCGCACCAGATCTTCGTCGGTGGATCCGTGCTTCCACTCGCCCGTGGTCAGGTCCGGGCCGCGGCCGCCTTTGGCGTTGTCGCCGTGACAAGCCGAGCACTGGCGGACGAAGGCTTGCCGGCCGGCTCGAATCTGAGCGGCGTTTTGCGCCGTCAATGCGGCGGCGATGGTCAACGAACAGAGGATTCGCGCGAACATTGTTCGAGTTTACATCCGGCGGGCCGCCGGTTAGCGGTACATGCCGCGCATTTGATTCCAGCGCACGCGCAGCAGGTCCAGGAACATGTCCGCGCTGTCCTTGAACATGCTGACCTTGGTCCCGTCGGCGTGATTCCAACGCACGGCGACCTCCACCGTTTTGAACCGGTGCATCCGGGCGATGAACAGCGATTCCACATCGAACCCGAACCGTTCCTGCCGCGTCCGCTGGAACACCTGCCGCGCCGCGTCGGCTCGAAACAGCTTGAACCCGCACTGCGTATCCCAGAACGGGAGCCCGATCAGGGCTCGCATCACCAGGTTGAAGAACCGGCCGGCCGTCTCTCGAAACGCCGACTGGTGGACGCCGATCAGCGACCGGTCCAGCGCGCGCGACCCGATCGCCACCGCCGCGGATTGCCGCTCCGCCTCGCGTTCGAGCTTGGGCAACTCCTCGATCGGGGCCGATAGATCCGCGTCGCTGAACAGCACCCATTCGCCCTTGGCCGCGAGCATCCCGTGCCGGACCGAGTAGCCCTTGCCGTGGTTGCCGGGGTTCTCGAGCAGCCGCAAACTCGGCCATTTCGCCGCCGCTTGCTTCACCACGGCGGCCGTCCGATCCTTCGATCCGTCGTTCACCACGATCACTTCGTGGAAGTCGAACCGCCTCGATTCCAGGTACGCCATCACCTGCTCGAGCGTCTGGGGAATGCGCTTTTCCTCGTTGTAGGCGGGGATGACGATGGAGAGCGAACGCAACACTCGATTATAATCGACTCTTTAGGGCTCAAACTATTGTCTCTCGAAGCGGATTTGCTCCGGCAGCGTCTCGACAAGACGCGCCAAATCGAGGCCCTGGGGTTCAAACCCTACGGCCAGAGGTTCGATCACACTCATACGATCCCCGAAGTCCTGGAAGGGTTCGCCGCCAGGACGGCCGAGGAACTGGAAGCCGTCCGTGTGGGCGTCAAAATCGCCGGACGCGTGCTCACCATGCGCCGGATGGGGAAGGCTGCCTTCGCGCATCTGCAACAGAACGGCGTCAAGCTCCAGATCTACGTCCGCAGGGACGCCGTGCCTGAAAACGACTGGAAGCTCTGGGACATCCTCGACATTGGCGATATCGCCGGCTGCGATGGCTATCTGTTCCGCACGCGCACGGGCGAACTGAGCGTGCACGTCGAAAAGCTGTACTTCCTGTCGAAGATCCTGCTGCCGATGCCCGAGAAGTTCCACGGGCTCGAGGACGTGGAGACGCGCTACCGGCAGCGCTACATCGACCTGATCGCGAACCCGGAATCGCGCGATGTCTTCGTCACGCGGGCAAAGATCGTGTCGAGCTTCCGCCGCCAGTTGGAGGCGCGCGGCTTCATCGAGGTGGAAACGCCGATGATGCAGCCGCTCTACGGCGGCGCGGCGGCCAGGCCCTTCGTCACTCACCACAACACGCTCGACATCGACCTCTACCTCAGGATCGCGCCGGAGCT
>SYLY01000336.1 GCA_005808475.1 Acidobacteriota bacterium | reverse complement strand
TCGGGTTCCACGATCCACGTCTGCGCCATGGCGGCGCGCGTGCGCATGCCGCCGCTGAGTTGGTAGGGGAAACTGGCGCCGAAGCCGTCCAGCCCCACGCGCCGCAGCCAGTCGCGGGCGAGCCCATCGTCCGGCGCGCCACGCAGGTCCAGACCGAGGCGGATGTTGTCGAGCACGGTTTTCCACGGCAGCAGCGCGTCCTGCTGGAACATGTAGCCGGCGCGGCGGTTGATGCCCGAGAGTGGCTCGCCGAACACGCGGACCCGTCCCTGTGTGGGCGCGGCGAGGCCGGCGGCAACGTTCAGCAACGTCGACTTGCCGCATCCACTCGGGCCCACGATCGACACGAAGCGGCCGCGTTCGATGTCGAGCGAAACGTCGCGCACGGCGACGTAGTCTCCGCCGCCCGGCGCGGCGAACCGCTGGGTCACGGACTCGAGGGAGATGGCTGTCGTGGGAACGGTCACCAGTCGATTAGTATAGTTAAGGAACCAAACCACCTCAGAGGGAGAGCCGATCATGCGGTTGACCGCCCTGCCGCTTTTCGCGGCCGCGATGGCCCTGTGCGCCGAAACCGGTCCTGTGCGAGTCGAGATATTCGAGGACTTGCCCAAGGGCTCCGAACTCGCGCCGGGCGAGGCGAAGCCGGTCTTCGTCTACTCGGAACCGTACTTCGCGTTTCCGCGAATTCCCACCAAGTACTCGGGCGAAGCGTTGCCGCTCGACCGTTCCGTGCCGTTCGTCATGCGCGCCACGATGGAGGGCGCGTTGCCGGCCGGCAAGCACGTGTTCCGTTTGCGATCGCGCGGCGCGGCGGTGCTGACGGTGGATGGCGTGGAAGTGGCGCGGACGGCCGGGCAGAAGCCGAACACGTCGAGCGACGATCCGGTTCCGCCGCCGGTAGTCCACGACGATAGTGGCCGGCGTCCCGCGCCCTATCCGCATCAGGACGCGGTGGCGGAAGTGGCAGGCGGCAAGACGCGGCGCATCGAACTGATCACGGTGATCGGCGGCAAGGGGCTGATGCCCACGCCCGGTGAGCTATCGGTGAGCTTCGGTCCGGCGGGGAAGGTGGAGCGGTTGCTCGGCGGGGCCGATGCGCCGATGTTGACCGACGAGGCTTGGGACGGCGTGGTGGCTCAGTCGGAGGCGCGGCATCGGACGGCGGATCGCGCGCGCCGGTTGGACTCGAGCAAGGACGTGGTGGCGCGTTGGCGCCAGCGTCACGACGCGGTGCGCGAATACTGGAAGTCGCGCCCGGTGGCGGTTCCCGCCGCGACGGCCGGCTATCCGGCGAACCCTGGGATCGACCGGTTTCTGGCGGCGAAGATGAAAGCCTCCACCGTGGCTCCGCTCGCGTCGATTTCCGATCTCGAGTTCTTGCGGCGTGTGACTCTCGACGCGACGGGACTGATTCCCACCGCGGAGGAAGTGCGCGCGTTCCAGGCCGATCCGCCCGCCACGCGGCGCGCCAAGGCAGTGGAGCGGCTGCTTGCAGATCCGGCGTGGGCCGACAATCAGGTGAGCTACTGGCAGGACGTGCTGGCGGAGAATCCGGGAATTCTCAAGCCCGATTTGAACAATACCGGCCCGTTCCGTTTTTGGATCCACCAGGCTTTCCAGGACGGCGTTCCGTTCGACCGGTTCGTGACCGAACTGGTGCAGATGGAAGGAAGCGCGCATCAGGGCGCGCCGGCCGGCTTCGCGCAGGCGACGCTCAACGACGCGCCGATGGCCGCCAAGGCCGATATTCTGGCGCAGGCGTTTCTGGGGCAGAAGCTCGGCTGCGCGCGCTGCCACGACGCTCCGTTCCATCCGTTCAAGCAGAAGGACCTGTTCAGTCTGGCGGCGATGCTGAACGGCAAGCCGATGAAGCTGCCTGTCACCAGCACGGTTCCGGTGGTGGAAGGCATGCGCAAGCCGGCCGTGCAGATCACTCTCAAACCCGGCGAGATCATCGAGCCGGAATGGGCGTTCCACGATTTGATCCGCCACAACGACGGCGCTCCGGCTCCCACCGACGGCAAGGTGGACAGCCGGCGGCAGTTGGCCAACCTGATCGTTTCCCCGCAAAACGAGCGGTTCGCCAAGGTGGTGGTGAATCGCGTGTGGAAGCGCCACATGGGGCTCGGCATCGTGGAGCCGGTGGACGACTGGTCCCGCGCGAAGGCTTCGCATCCCGAACTACTGGACTTTCTGGCGCGCGAATTCGTGATGAGCGGCTACGATATCAAACACGTGTCCCGGCTGATCTTCCAGTCGCACGCCTATCAACGCAAGCCGGTGGAGCAATTGACCGAGCAGCAGACCACGGCGGAGAAGCGCTATTTCGCCGGTCCGTTGCGGCGCCGCATGAGCGCGGAGCAGTTGGTGGATTCGCTGCACCGCGCGGCCGGCAAGGAGTTCGAGTGCGAGGAACTGAACCTGAATCCGGCGGGCGATCGCTCGCCGAACCAGTTCCTCAACATGGGCAAGCCGTCGCGCGCCTGGCAGATGACCGCGCTGTCGAACGAGCGGGACCGGCCGGCGCTGGCCCTGCCGGTGGCGCAGTCGATCGTGGACGTGATGACCGCGTACGGCTGGCGGCAGTCCCGCCAAAGCGCGGCCACGCAGCGCGACGACGCGGCGTCGCCGATGCAGACGCTGATCCTGGCGAACGGCGTTTTGGGCACGCGGATGATCCGGCTGTCGGACGATAGCGCGTTCACGGCGCTCGCGCTGAAGGACGCACCGCTTACCCAACTGATCGCCGAGACGTTCCTGCGCGTGTTGTCGCGCCCTCCCGCTCCGGAGGAGTTGAAGTCGATGCGCGAACTGCTGGAACCGCACTACGCCGGCCGCAAGGTGGCGGGCGCGGAGTCGGCGGCGTTGGCGCGGAAGACGGACACGCGCGTGTCGTGGTCGAATCACCTGAGCGCGGAAGCGACCCGGATTCGCATGGAAGAGGAGCGCAATTTGAGAATGGGCGATCAACCGACCAATCGCCTGAAACCCGCGTTCCGGGAACGCTACGAGGACGCGCTCTGGGCGATGGTCAACTCGCCCGAGTTCGTGCTGATGCCGTAGGAGACGCCATGCAACGACGCGATTTTCTCATGACGGGCGCGGCGGGCGCGGCGATGGCCGCGGTCAACGAAGCGCCTCCCAAGGGCAAGGCCGGCGCCTGCATCTACATCTGGCTGGGTGGCGGCGCCGCTCACACGGATACGTGGGATCCGAAGGTTCGTGGGGACGGGAAGAAGAAGCCCGGTTCGTACTACGATTCCATCGACACCGCGATTCGCGGCGAGAAAGTCTGCGAGCACTTGAAGAAGTCCGCTCCGCTGATGGATCGCGCGGTGATTGTGCGATCGGTGAGCCACGGCATCTCCGCCGAGCACGCGGCGGCGGCGAATCTGGTGCACACCGGACGCCTGCCGAGCGGGACACTGCAATATCCCTCGATCGGGTCGATCGTGGCGAATCAATTGGGCGCGAGGACCGAAGAGGTTCCGGCCTACGTGGTGATGGGCTATCCGAACATCATGCGCGATCCCGGCTTTCTCGGCGCCAAGTACGGCTACGTGTACCTCACGCAGACCGAGACGGGGCCGACCGGGCTGATCCGCCCGCCCGATGTGGATCTGAATCGCGAGGACCGGCGCGAGACGCTGCTCGGCAAGATGCGCGAAGGCTACCGGAAGCGCAACGCCAAGGATGAGGTTGTGGAGCAGCAGGACGCGGTGACGCGGCAGGCGTTCAAGCTGGCGGGCCCGAAGTTCCTGAACGTGTTCGACCTGAAGCGCGAGGCGCAGGCGTTGCGGGAATCCTACGGCGGCGAGTTCGGTCAACGATGCCTGTTGGCGCGGCGGCTGGTGCAATCCGGCGTGCGATTCGTCGAGGTGTCACACAACCTGAACTTCCTGAACGGATCGGGCTGGGACACGCACAACGAAGGCCAGTTGAACCAGCATTTGCTCATCCAGGAACTGGACAGCGCGTTCTCCACGCTGATCTCCGATCTCGAGAAGAACAAGATGCTCGACAGCACGCTGGTGGTGGTGGCCACCGAGTTCGGGCGGCCTCCGGAGTTCGATTCCGGCGGCGGGCGCGGTCATCAATCATTGGCGTATTCGATGGTGCTGGCCGGCGGCGGACTGAAGACGGGGCAGGTGGTGGGGCGCACCGACGATACCGGCAAGAAAATTGTCGAGAAGCGCGTTTCGATTCCGGATTTCCACGCCACGATTCATTGCGCGCTCGGCATCGATCCGCATAAGAACATGTTCGCCGGCGAGCGGCCGGTTCCGATCACCGATCGCGGCCAGCCGTTGCGCGAACTGTTCTCGTAGATGGCGCGCGACGAACTGGTCGCGATCGTCGACGAGTTCGACCGTCCGGTGGGTTCGGCGCCGCGGCATCGGATGCGGTCGGACAACCTGCTCCATCGCGCGACGTACGTGCTGGTGTTCGACGCGGCGGGACGGCTCTACGTCCAAAAGCGAACTACGACGAAGGATATCTTCCCCGGATATTGGGACCCGTGCACGGGCGGCGTGGTCCTGGCCGGCGAATCGTACGAAGAGAGCGCGGCGCGCGAACTCGAGGAGGAGATGGGAATTCGTGGCGTCGAGATCGAGCCGCTATTCGTCGTCTACTACGAAGATCCGCGATCGCGCGTGTTCGGCCGCGCCTTCCAGTGCCGGTACGACGGCGAACTAACGCTGCAAGCGGAAGAGGTCGAATCCGTCGAGCGGATGACGCCTCACGAGGTTCTTGCGCGCGCGTCCAACGAGCCGTTCACCGCCGACGGATTGATAGTGGTGCGCCGGTGGCTCGGTCAATAATATAATTGAACGTCACCAACCCGCCGGGCGTGGCCAACGGTCCGATGTAGCCATTCAGGTAAAGACGATCCCGGCACTCCACTTCCAACGTGACATGCCCGTTTGGCAGTTCAGGGATGCTCGCCATGACCGAGATTGTACGGAGTCCCGCGACTCTACGCTGGTCGGTTTGAGGTCGAAGACCTCGCTAGATTTAGTCCGGCTCGAAGAAATCGCGCACCTTGGCTACTATCTGATTTTGCGTCATTTGGCTCGCCGAATCGATAACAACTTTCTTGTCGCGAAAGCGGTTGTCGTCACTGAGCAGGTTCCGTATTTCTTCCTGCGCGGTGCCGGGGCCGAATAGCAGGATGTGGTCGTAGGTAGTCAGGCGTGCCGCAACCGCATGGAGGTGTTTCAGCGTTAGCGCGTTTTCGGCCTTGTTGATGGTGTGTTCACTGGTACGGTTATGTTCGGGCGCGGTGGTCTCAATACTTTCCGCCATGGCAAACTCACCGTCTGGCGCCGAGACGACGAACGCTTGGTGATGATCGAGCCACACTCCCACCTGCGTTTTCCGTTTCTCCCGCTGTTTGCCGGATTTGTTATGCGGCGTAGTGGAATTATCTTGTTTCATTTTACTAACTATTTCTTCGACTTTCGATTCATCCGGCTTCAGGCGCGGGCGCCTGCCACCGGAACGAAAAGAAGTGGTGGCCACAAAGACAGCATCGGTAGGGTTGAAGCAACCAGCTCACGGCTCGCTCGATGGCGTTTTGGGCGTCAACACTCCGAAAATTTGCTGGACAAGAGGTGATGGACGCCGCGCGCGTTCATCACGAGCATGACCAGATCGGTTTCTGGACCCCCTAGCTGAAAACCCACGATACCGCCCTCGATCCGCACCGTGCCCGGCGCCGGCCAACCCAGCCCACCCTTGTTGCGGCATGACACGGAGACTTTGCCAAACTTTCCGCCGATAATGAACGCCGCCTTCTTTAAGCCGGGCACAATCACAATGCAGTTGGCGCCCGCCAGCATCTCTTCCGGGATGCCCTCGTCGGGAGCCGACATGATCTCGGAAAATACGGCCGGCCGCTTCGTCCAGCCGCTTGGCTGGTTCAGCGTTCTTCGCCAGGGTTGCCGCCAGAATCATTCGCATTGTTAACCTCTTCGCGATTCGACCCGGCCCGCGCGGGGGTTGGGTGACACTGGCTATATCGCACGCGGCGCGCCAATCGCTCCGTTTGTTGAGCCGATTCGCTGGCAATGCCGCGATCGCCCGGCTTCACGCGTTCGATTGACTGGGGAGATGACCGCCAACGGTCAACTGACGCGGCGCGGTCAGTGCTATGCGTTGGGCGGGTTGGCATTGAAAGTTGCGCTCACTTAGACACTCGCTGATGGCGCGCGATCCCGGCCAACACATCCTCGAGCTCGGTTTCCATTTCCAAATCCCGAAAAAGCCCCCGACGGGATGGAAGGGCACAGTGGCACGACCGGATGCGGTTTCCTGGCCGGTGGGCCCATTGGGCATCAGAGTGCTCCTGATGCGCTGTGGGAGCGAAGAAATGCCTTTGATAAATATCGTCGTGATGCTGATCATCGTGGGAATGGGCCTGTATCTGATCAACCTGTACATTCCGATGGCTTCGAGCATCAAGAACATACTGAACGTCGTGGTCGTCGTCGCTGTGTGCGTCTGGCTCCCGCGGGCTTTTGGACTGTGGAGCGGCGTTTCTAACTTCCGTGTGAGCCGCTGAAGCGCGTGAAGCCTCGCGGGCTCACACAGAAGAATTGAAAAGGAACTGTTGCATGAAAACACCGGCCGGATTTCTCGCCTTGGCGTTGCTAGCCTCGGCACAAACACGAACCATTGGCGCCGGAGCCAACGTTGCGATCCGAACCAATGAAAAGATCGATGCGAAGAAAAGCGATGGCCGGGTCTTCTCCGGCTCCGTCGATCAGGATGTGACCGACGCCCTCGGGAGCGTGGTGCTCCCGAAAGGGTCAAGCGCGGAACTGGTCGTTCGGCAAGCTTCGAACAGGGAGCTTTCGCTCGACCTGGAATCGGTGACCGTAAGCGGACAACGATATGCAGTCGCGGCAGGGGAAAGCCAATTGAGCGACGGCCGGAAGGATAGCCTCGGAGCCAACAAGCGGACGGGAGAGTACGTAGGTGGCGGTGCGGCGATCGGCGCTATCATTGGCGCCATTGCGGGCGGAGGCAAGGGAGCGGCTATCGGGGCTGGCGTTGGCGCGGGCGCCGGCGCCGGTACGCAGGTCCTCACTCGCGGCAAAACCGTGAAAATTCCAGCCGAGTCCCTGTTGACGTTCCGCCTGGAGCAGCCGCTTCAGTTGGGCGCTGGCGATAGAGGCTTCACTCGCCGCGGCCGGCATTTTCACAAGAAATAGATTGCAACGGGAGGCAAAGAGGGAATGACAGAATGACAAGGACGAACACGCTGGGAGCTTGTGGCCTGGCGCTGACGGGCATTCTGATCCAGTCCGGATGCGACAAGGCCGCCGAGCCTGCCGGGAAAGCTGGTCCGGCACAAGGCAAGACCAGGACGAGCGTGGTGGCTGCCGTAATTCGCAAGATCCTTCCGGCCAAACCCTTCATTCTACCGGAAGGAACACCACTCGCGGTTCGCACGGCGACGGCTCTATCCACGAACACCCATGTGGCGGGCCAGACTTTCACCGGCCACCTGGCGCAGCCCCTGTTGTTGGATGGCCGCGAAATCGCCCCGCGCGGAGCGGAAGTGGAAGGCACCATCGTCGAAAGCGATAAAGGCGGACGCGTGAAAGGGCAAGCGATGCTGGCCGTTCAACTGACGCGGCTGCACGCGGCCGGTGGGCAGGTGGTCCAGATCTCCACCAACTCCGCTTCGCGTTTGGCGAGGGCTACCAAGAAAGAGGACGCCGCCAAGATTGGAATCGGCGGCGGCGTGGGTGCCGCGATTGGCGCCGTTGCCGGCGGGGGCAGAGGGGCCGCCATCGGTGCTGCCGCTGGCGCCGGGGCCGGAACAGGCGTTGTGCTGGCCACGCGCGGCAAGCCTGCCGTCATTGGTAGTGAGACCTTGCTGACCTTTGTGCTTCGTGCTCCAGCAACCGTCGCGGCCGATTCCAAATAGCACGGGCGGCGAGCCCAGGATTACTTCTTGCCGCGCATTACCAGGAGCGCCACTCCGGCGATGGCAGCAACCGCTCCGGCAATGGTGGCACGGGCACGCGGCTGGTTTTATCGCGGAACACGTCGATCGGGCCTAGGTCAACCAACCTTCTCGCGGGTGGTGTAACTGATATGGAGGTAGGAGGACACTCGCGTCCGGCGCTGCCGCTGTATGAGTAGTGTAGGCGGTGGATTCAGGATACCTGCCGCGCCGCAGGCATCCAGACGGATATGGGCATGCGTCTTTTTGCGACGTTCCGGGAGGCCGGGCTGCCCGCGCCGGCGATGCGGTACGAGGCAGGCGTGGGCGGCGGAGAGGACTTTGCCGGCTATGCGCTTTACGCCGGGATGGCGCGGACGCTGCTGCCGCACATGGAGCGGTTTGGGATCGCGACGGCGTCCGAGGTGGCAGTGGATACGCTGGCCGCCCGAATGCGAGCAGAGGCGGTGGCATGTGGAGCGCAGGTGGTGACCGCTCCCGTGGTGGCGGCCTGGACGCGGGTGGAAGAATCGTAGTGCCGCGTTCACCGAGAACGGACAAATCGATGGCGGCGGCATCGGGAGGGTAACCATATGCAAACATCCGATTCCGCCGCGCCGGATTATGTCCTGGGCTACGGGCCGGAAGAATTCGACCGTCTCATTCTCCAGGCAAACTTCTTTCGCGACGCGACGGCACACCTGCTGCGTGACACCGGTCCGCGGCCAGGGATGAGGAGTGCTCGACGTGGGCTGCGGAGTCGGTGATGTTTCTTTCCTGGTGGCTCAATTGGTGGGCCCGGACGGCGCCGTTGTAGGTCTGGATCGCGCGGCCTCCTTGGCCGTAGCGGAGCGCCGCGCCGACCACGCGAGGCTGGAGAACTTGGATTTCGTTGAATCTACGCTGGACGACTTTACGGCTTCTGTCCCGTTCGATGCCTTGATCGGCCGCTTCTTCCTGCTCTATCAATAATCGCGGAACGGGCCGCGCGGTTCGCTGTCGTCCATCTCCTTGCGCCACGCCGACCACTTGGCGCGCATCGACGCGAGGACATCGGGCTTTTCCGACGACAGATCCCTGGTCTCGCCAGGGTCCTTCGATAGATCGAACAGGCCTTTTCCGTACGAGGCCTCGATCCACTTCCACGGACCCGACCGGGCGGCCTTGTCCCGCTTCGCCTGCCAGAACATCTCCGAGCGGCCGGACTTCGCCTTGCCCTCGAGCACGGGCAGCAGGTTGAAGCCGTCCAGCTTGACGCGCTGCGGCGCGGTTCCCGACGCGGCGCAGAACGTGGGCAGCAGCTCGAGCGTGGACGCGAATTCGTTAAAGACACGCCCGGCGGGAATGCGTCCGGGCCACCGGGCTATCATCGGTACGCGATACCCGCCTTCGAATAGCCGGCCTTTGCCGCCGCGTAGCGGACCGTTCGATTTGCCCGTGCCGCCGTTGTCGCTGGTGAAGATCACCAGCGTGTCGCGGTCGAGACCCTGGTCGCGAACCTGTTTGGTCACCGCTCCCACCGCGTCGTCCAGATGCGCGACCCAGGCCTTGAACTGTTGGCGTTTGTCGCCCTTGAACCTGTCGAGGTACTTCGGGGTTTCCTGCGGCGCGCTCTTGTCGAACGTGGAGGCCCCGTGCGGCGCGTTGAACGGCAGGTACAGGAAGAACGGTCTGTCGCCGCTGTCGCGAATGAAACGAACCGCTTCGCGTTGGAACAGATCGGTGGCGTGGCCCTCTTCCTTCACGCGCTCGTTGCCGCGGAACATCGACGGAACGCCGTAGCGTTCGTGGTTGAAGTAGTCGATGCCGGTATTGGCGAAGCCGTAAAAGAAGTCGAAACCCCGCTGCAAGGGCAGGTACCGTTTGGCGCGGCCGCTGTCCCATTTGCCGATCGCCCCCGTGCGGTATCCGCCGGACTTCATCGCCTGGCCGATGGTGGTTTCCCGCGTGTCGAGCCCGAGAGTCATCTCCGGCGACACCGCGTACTCGTCCTCGGTGAATACGTGTTTGTAGTTCACCTCATTGTTGCGAATCATCTCATAGAGGCCGTTGCGTTGCGCATAGCGGCCGGTCAGGATGCTCGAGCGCGACGGCGTGCAGGCCGGCCAGGAGACGCAGAAATCGGTGAACCGGACGCCCTCGGCGGCGATGGCGTCGATGTTCGGCGAGTGGATCGATGGATCGCCCGTGCAGCCGAGTTCCGCGTAACCGAGATCGTCGGCCACGATCAGAACGATGTTGGGCTTTCGCGTTTGCGCGGCGGCGGTGGAGGCCGCAGCCGCGCCGAGCCATTGGCGGCGGGTGAGCATGGTTCCGATATTGTACCGCCGCCCGGCGTCAACAGGGTTTATTGCGTCACCTCGATTGCACTCACGGTCGAGTTGGTGGCCACGTCGGAGCCCCCGACGGCGACGGGCCCACCGCCCGCGAAGACCGAGGTTGTTCCGTCGTTCGACGCGCGAAGCAGCCGGTTGGCGTCCGCGAAGAAGACGGAGCCCGTGCCATCGTTCGGGTCCGCGACGATTGCCCTGAGGTTCTGGAACTTCAGTGCCACCGACGGTCCAACTCCGGTCGTGATCTGTCCGAGCCCCGCGTACGTCGTGAAAACAGGCTGGGCTTGGCCGAGGAGCGCTCCTCCTAGAAGCGCTCCGAACAGTTTGCAAAACGTCATGAATCGAGTGTGCCCGTTCGCGACGGTACAGTCGAGACGAAACTGTAAACAATCTGTGAAAGCGCGCGGACGCCGCCGGCGCGGTACGCTAGTCGAAGGTCATGCCGCTGCTTCTCTTCCTCCTGATCGCCGTCTCCGCTCTGGCACAGCCCGCCAACGAGCTGAGGGTAAAGAAGTACGGCCCCAACGCCGGCTCGGGCGGCTGGGTTCCGTTCACCTTCGGGCGCGCGTTTCCCGAGAACGGGCCGGATTCGATTCAGGGCTTTCCTCAGCCCCTGGTGAACGGCGCGGCGCCGCCCGCGTGGCAGGCCGACATCCGGCAGCGCTACGCCGGCAGCAACAAGGTGCGATTCGCGGTGATCTCGCTGCCGTTGACCTCGGTGACCGCCACTCTGGCCGGCACGAAGATCACGTTCACCAATAGCGCCGATCCGTGCTCCTCGCCGTGTTCGCCGGTCACCCGCTCCGACATCCTGGCCTTGAACTGGGGTGCGTTCGTACGCGCTCAGCCGTTTCCTTCGTCCGGCGCCACTGCGTTGACCATCGACGCGCGGAACGAGATTGTCAACAATCGCTTCGAGACGTCGATCAGCGGGCCCTTTCACACCAGAATCAAGGTCCATCGGGACGACGAGGCCGGCACCGGCGATTTCGGGTGGAAACGGCGTGGCGTCGTGCGTTTCACGCAGCTCATGTTCGCGGGCGACGCCACCATTCCGGTGGAGGAAACCGCCGATATCGCCGCCGCCCTGCAGACCGTGGATTTCATCGACGGACGCCTTTACGGCGACGGAATCCCTGACAAGATTCGCGTGTGCGGCACGGGCGTCAATGCGTCAGGGCAGCAGGTTGTCCGGCTTGGCGCCTCCAAGGCGAACTGCAATGGCGGCGGGGCGGACTTCGTGCCGTCCTCGAATTACTCGGCGGCCACCGACGGTTCGTTCCTATACCTGCAGGCGCCGGGGGAAGAGTATCTCGAACTGCAACAGCCCCTGGCCCGTACGGACTTGCAGATGAAGTTGACCGGCGGCGCGGACATCATCGATTCGGTGGCCGGCCGCGCCGTCAACACATTCCAGATCGAGGGCATGTTCATACGGACCTGCGGGTCCGAGCGGACCGGACCCAACAGCGTTCGCGTGACCATTGGATTCATGACGGATACCGGCTGCTCGGCGAGCACGGCGGGCCGGGGATGGTACGGAACCCCGAATCTCGGAGTGGGGCACCAGCCGGGCACGATGGTGCTGTTACCGCTCCAAGGCTCGCCGTGGATCGCGGCTCCTTCCCGCCCTTACAAGAGCCTTCATCCGGTTTTCGTAATGGATTTCTTCCGTTTCGACAACACCACTTTCATCAAGGTGGAGTACCGCATCGAGAACGAACGCGTCCGGCAGGATCAGATCTACTCGCTCGACTTTCGGACCGGCCAGAACGCCGACGGCATCCTCTATTCGAACGAAGCCGTCAAGCAGCCCTCGAACTCGCGCTTCCGAAAGGTTTTCTGGATCGCCGGTTCGCCGCCGGACTTACGCGTGGACCATGGCGCGGCGTACCTCTCGGAGTTGGGCGTCAACCCGCTGGACCCGGGTATTACCGCCACCGCCGCCGCCATTGAGAACGAGTTCACCAAGATCGACGCGCACGCCGGTGGCTGGTGGCTGGGCCACGACTTACGCAGATCGGAAGATATCGCGGCATCCACTTGGGTGAACGGCGGCGCGCAGCCGGTCCTCAAGCAGGGTGCGCTGAACAACCGCTGCGACGTGCCGTCGTTCAGTGAATGGGACAACGCGGCCATTTTCGCCGGGGGAAAGAACCTCGCCCGCGACAACGCCGGTCCGTTTCTCAAGCGATTGGGTTCCGGCGGGGGGCGTCCCGAGATCGCGCTGATCCCGCGGCTCCACGCCATCTGGATGGCGGCGCAGGGCGTCGAGTCCGCGTTCGCCGACAGACTTCCGGAGGCGGTCTACTCCATCGCGAGTTGCGCCGGCCTGATTCCCTTGCACTATCGGGAGCCACTTCCCCGGGGCATGGGTGTCGGCTTACCGGTTTCCCTGGACGGGCGCCCCAGCTTCAATGGCACGGCTCCCGCCTCCGACGGCGATGCGGCGGACCGGATGGCGCCGAGCGGGCCTTTTTCGAGCAACGGATGGACCATCAACTCCGGAACGCTCTCCCACATACCGCAACTGGCGTTTCTTCCCTATGTCACCACGGGGGAGGAATTCTGGCTCGATCTCCTCCAGACATCGGCGTCGTTCGCGGTCACGTCCTCGGGCAACGTTTTCCCCGTGAGTTCTTCCTCCCTGGACCTCAACTTGCGCCGCCGGAGCCGCGGCAAGCGGCTGGGATTGCTGACCTTGACCGATGGCACGCGGGCGTTCGCATGGGGCTTCCGCGATCTGGCGCTGGCGGCGTGGGCGTCGGAGGACTTTACCCCGCAGCGGACCTACTACGACTCCCGCCTGCTCAACAACGCCGCCGCGGTCGCGGGCATGATGGGGTCGACCAACTGCGCCGCTCCGAACGAAAGCCCGAGTTATGACCCGGTTACGGTGGCCGAGGCGGAGTGCTACGGGCGGTGGCACCGCGGGTTCGCGGCGGCCAATCCGTTGCGCACGTTCTGGGTGGGGAGCGCGAACCTCATCGACGCGGAGGTGCGGGTGGTCTTCAACCAATCCCGTGTCTTCAGCCTGGAGTCCCCCTGGATGCTCAGCTATCTGCATGGCGCGTTCGGATGGGCGTCGAGGCTGGGATACACGCAGATCGACTTCGGGCGGCGGGAGTTGGGCCGCTATCTGGTGACGATGGCCGCGGACGACCAGACGGTTCACTCGCTGGGTGGATACCGGCTCCCCGCGGAGCCGTGCTCCACTTACGATGGCGGAGTCGGCGGTCTGTGCTTTTCCTCGGGCGGGAGCACCCATGTCCTGACCGTCGGGGGGGCGCGCCGGGTGGGTTTTTCGAACTGGCTGAAGTACAAGAACGCCTTCAACTACCTGCCGGATTCCTTCGCCCCGGGTAACTTCGAGACGGGTGACGCGTATGCCATCATGATGCTGGGAGCGCTCGCCGGTCTGCCCGCCAACACCGGCTGCGTGGACGGCGTGGCTCTGCCGGCCTGCACTCGCGACGCCGCCTACACCAATTTCAGGGAGCGGGTGGAAAGCGCGCTCGGCGGCGATTCGGGCATCATCGGGACGTCGATCCACTCGAAGGATCCCCGCTGGGCGATCCCCAGGAGGTGATGGCGATGGCGAAGCTCGTCTGTGGCGCTTCCGGGTTCTCCTATCCATCGTGGAAGCCGGCCTTCTATCCGAAGGAGCTTCCCGCGAAGAAGTTCCTGTCGTACTACGCGTCCAGACTGAACGGCGTCGAGATCAACTACACCTTTCGCCGGCTGCCTTCGCTTTCGACGCTCGAGGGTTGGCTCGAGGACACGCCGCCGGGCTTTGTGTTCGCCTTGAAGGCGCACCAGAAGCTGACCCACATCCAGCGGCTCGGGAAATCCGATTTCACGCGGGTCTTCTTCCAGGCGATGGATCCGTTGCGCGTCAAGGAGCGGCTAGGACCGGTGCTGTTCCAGGCTCCACCCAACCTGGCGGTGGATCTCGACTTACTCCGGGGCTTTCTGGAGGATTTTCCGGACGATGTCCGCTGCGCGTTCGAGTTCCGCAACAAGTCCTGGTTCACCGAGGCGGTGTACGATCTGCTGGAGTCCAGGGGCATCGCGTTGTGTCTCGCGGAATCGGACAAGCTGGCCGTCCCGGAGCGCATCACCGCGGACTTCGTGTATTTCCGGCTCCGCAAGGAAAGTTACACCGCGGAAGAGCGCGCGGAGATCGCGGACAAAGTGAAATTGTTGCGGGCGTCCGGCAAGAGTTGTTACGTGTTCCTCAAGCACGAGGAGACGCCGGAGGGCGCGCTGTACGCCGAAGAGCTGCTGCGCGCGGCGGGCTGAGAATCGCGGCCGCCGCGCTCGCGCTCGCCGCGACGGCGTGGGGACAGCGGTACGTGGGGTTCTGGGTGGATGCGTTTCATCCGGGCTTCAAGTCGCCGGACGAAGCCGCCCGCCTGGTGGAAGACGCCGCTTCCGCCGGGGCGAACGCGCTGTTCGTCCAGGCGCGCCGGCGCGGCGATTCCTATTACACGGATTCACCCGAGCCACCCGCGCAGGATCCTGCCTATGCCCCCGGTTTCGACGCGCTGCGGTATCTGACCGCCAAGGCCCACGCGCGGGGAATCGAGGTCCATGCCTGGTTCGTCGTCTATCCGCTCTGGCCAGTAGCCTTCGCCCCTCCGCTCGATCCCAGGCACCTGTGGCACCGTCACGGTCCGCGCGCGGAGGGAACCGGTATGTGGATGTCGATCGGATCGAAAGGCGAGATAGGCGGTTCGCTCGATCCCGGTCATCCCGGCGTCCAACGTTACCTGGCGGACCTGATCGTGGATCCGGTCTCCAAGTATGACATCGACGGCGTGCACCTCGACTATGTCCGCTATTCGGAAGACGCGGACCATGGCTGGAATCCCACCTCGGTGGAGCGCTTCCGGCGTCTTGCCGGGGGCGAGGGATCGCCCGCGCCCAACGATCCGGCGTGGGCCGCGTTCCGGCGCGATCAAGTGACGCGGCTGGTGCGTGAAGTGTACCTGCGGTCGATCGCGGCCAAGCCCTCGATCAAGGTCAGCGCGGCCTTGATCAGTTGGGGCAACGGCCCGGCGAACGACGCGGGTTGGCGCTCGACGGATGCGTACGCACGCGTGTTTCAGGATTGGCGGTCGTGGATGGAAGAGGGCATCCTCGACTTGGCGATTCCGATGCACTATTTCCGCGAGCCCGCCAACGCCTCGTTTCTCGACCGGTGGCTCGCCTTCGCGCGCGACCGGCAGTTCAACCGCCGCTATGTCGCGGGGCTGGCGCCGTATCTGAATTCGATCCCCGATTCAATGGCGCAGACCCGCCGCGCCCTGTCGACGGGCTAGAGCGGCAACACCGCGGCCGGAGTCTGTTTCTACAGTTACGCCAGCACGAATTCGCTGGATTCCAATGGCGCGCCGATCGATCCGAACCGCGAATTCTATCGCGCGGCCGGCGAACTCTTCGGCGCCGCTCAACAGGCGCCCTCGCTGCCGTGGAAGGAATCGCCGTCCACCGGGCATTTGATGGGGCGGTTGACCGTGGAAGACGGAGCCGGGTGGATGAACGACGGCGTCGCGGTTCGCGTCGAGCCGGATTCCGGCGCCGGGCCAGCGCGTCTGTCGTCCACCAGCGCGACGGGTTTCTGGGGGTTCGTGGACCTGCCGCCGGACCGCTATCGAATCTCGTTCGAGGCCGGCGAGACCGTCCTGCATCGCGCCGTCCCCATGGAGGTGCGGCCGGGAGAAGTGACGAGCGCCGATGTTACCCTTCGAGCGGAGCAAACTGATCCGCGGTGGGTTCCGCTCAACAGTACCAGGGCTCGGTGAGGTAAGGGATCGCGGCGCGCGCCGGAAGATGGAAGTCCGGCGCCGGACCTTCGTGGGCCATTCGCCAGACGGCGGAGAAGCTTTGGGTTCTCGTGGCCCCGCTCGCCTGCATCCGGTGGGCCGCGGCCAGCGTGCACGCGGCCAGATCGTCCATCGCCGGATCGGAGTGCTTCCACGGATGCACGAGCGCGGCGGGATCGAACTCGCGCGCGATGGCGCGTATGTCGTCCAGTTCGAGTAGCCGGGACTTCGCGGTGATCAACAGCCGCAGCGCCAACTGCACCGGCGCTACGTTCTCCACGAGGCCGAGATCCGCGATATCCCGCAGCATGGCGCGATAAGTGGCGGGAGTCGTCCAGGGAGTAAATGCGACAAAAGTGGGGCTGATCGCGAGCCCCGCGTCCCGGCAGGCCCCCACCGCCTCGTGAAATCCGGCCCGTGTGTGACCCTTGTCCAGCTTCGCCAGGACGGCGTCGTCCACCGACTCCACGGCGCTGGTGACGAATAGGCATCCGGTGCGCGCCAGCGTGGGCAACAGATCGCGATGCCGCAGCAGATGCTCGATTTTGATGGTGACGTCGTAGCTGGCAGCCGGGAAGTCGCGATGGAGAGCCTCCACGATCCGGATCGCATGCGTGGGCCCGTTGAAGAAATCGGGGTCGCCGAACGAAATGTGGCGCGCGCCGGATTCCACGTGCTGGCGAATGTCCGCGAGCACGACGCCGCCGGGCACCGCGCGGAACACGCCATTGTAGACGGGGACCACGGGGCAGTGCCGGCAAAGGTGCTTACAGCCGCGGGAGGCTTCCGTGTAACCCACGGTGTCGCGGCGGCCGCCCCGGTCGAGACTCGCGTAGAGGTCCAGCGCGGGAAGGGTGGACCGGTCGGGTGTGACGAAGGCCACCCGGCCGATCGCGTCCGGTTCCGCCGGCCCGGCGCCGTTGGCCAGCGCGAGCAGCCCGGTCTCGAATTCGGCTCCCAGGATCGCCTCCACGCCCAGCTCCCGCAAGTGCTCCGCGTTGAGCTCCGCATAGAGCCCGTAGCAGCAGATCGCCGCTTTCGGCTGGAGCGTCCGAACGCGGCGGATCAGCGGGATCGCGAGCTTGGTGGCGGTGTGCATCGGCAGATGGAACGCGATCAGGTCCGCGCCTCGCACGGCATCCGCGTCCAGCGCCCTCACCGCCGTGTCGGCGCAATCGACGGTGTGGCCTGCCTGACGCAGGATCGCGGCGGGCGATGCCAAGCCGAAAGGCTGGCGTCCCGTCTCATAAGTGGCGGCGAGTAAGATGCGCACCGTCTGGGCCGTCAGAGCCGGTTGATGAGGCTGGCCACGTAACCGCCGCCGAAACCGTTATCGATGTTGACGACGGTGACGTTGCTGGCGCAACTGTTCAGCATGCCGAGCAGCGCCGCGAGACCGTTGAAGCTGGCGCCGTAGCCGATGCTGGTGGGGACGGCGATGACAGGGCACCCCACCAGTCCACCGACGGCGCTCGGAAGCGCGCCCTCCATTCCCGCGCAGACCACGGCTACGCGAGCCTTGTGGAGGCGGTCGCGGTTGGCCATCAGGCGATGGATGCCGGCGACGCCGATATCCTGAATCGTGTCGACCTCGTTGCCCATGATCTCGCAGGTCAACTGGGCTTCCTCGGCGACGGGGATGTCGCTGGTGCCGGCGCATACCACGGCGATCGTTCCCTTGCCGTGGACGGTGCGGTCGCGCCAGACGCGGAGGACGCAGGAGAGCGGATGATACTCGGCTTCCGGGAAGCGCGCGAGCACCATCTCGGCGGCGCGAGGCTCGGTGCGTGTCGACAGGAGGTTGGCCGAGCGTTCGAGCAGCTTCGTCGCGATCGCCAGCAGATGTTCGGGAGCCTTGCCCTTTCCGAAGATGACTTCCGGCATGCCGTGCCGGAGCGCGCGATGGTGGTCGACTTTGGCGAAGCCGAGATCTTCGAACGGCATGTGGCGCATGCGGTCCACCGCGTCGTCGACCGCGATGGCGCCGTCCCGCACCTGTTCGAAAAGGGCTTTCAAGTGGGCCTGATCCATGAATCCCCATGGTAGCGCGGCATGGGCGGAATCTGAGACGATGAGAGCCGGAACATCGGCCATGGCACGCCTCGAAGGATTACGGATTCAGAACTACCGGGTTCTTCGCGATGTGTCCATGGGCGCGTCCTGGAGCACTGGACGCAAGCCGCTCGAGCCGGTGGTCGCGGTGATCGGCAAGAATGGATCGGGTAAGAGCACCCTCTTCGACGCGTTCGGGTTCTTGAAAGACGCTCTTCAGTCGGGCGTCGAGGAGGCCTGCGACCGGGGAATGCGCGGGGGATTCCACAGGCTACGCTCGGCGGGTTGTCAGGATCCGATACGCTTCGAGATCACTTATCGCGAGAAGCCGGCGGACCGGCCGATTACCTACGAAGTTGCGATCGATGCCGAGGAATCCGGCCGGCCCTTCGTCGTCGAGGAGCGGCTCCGGCAGCGGAGAAGGGGGCAGAAGCACGGGCGTCCGTACTCCTTTCTTTGGCTGGCGAACGGTCAGGGCCGCGCTTGGGCGGGAGACACTCTGCCGGATGAAGCGGATGGGGAAGAGGATCCTAACTCGATGCCCGTTCGATTGGTTGACAACCGGAGGCTGGGAATCGCGACGCTGGGGACGTTGCTCGAGCATCCCAGGATTGCGAAGTTCCGCGCGTTCCTGGAGGGTTGGTATCTGAGCTATTTCACTCCGGACGCGGCCAGATCTCTTCCCCTCGCCGGTCCGCAAAAGCACCTCAATACCCACGGGGACAACCTGGGCAATGTCGTCGAGTACTTGCAGCGCCACCACCCGGAGGCTCTGAAGGACGTTTTGTCGCGAATCGCGAGCCGAATTCCCGGAGTTCGCCAGATCGACACGAAGCGGACGGAGGACGGCCGCTTGTTACTTCGATTCAACGATAGCGGCTTCCAGGATCCCTTCTACGCCCAACAGGTTTCCGATGGCACGTTGAAACTGTTCGCTTACCTGCTCCTACTCGAGGATCCCGACCCACCTCCGTTCCTGTGCATCGAGGAACCGGAGAACGGTCTCTATCACAAGCTGCTGGAGACCCTTGCCGCGGAGTTCCGCGCCCACGCCACGGGGAAGAAGGGCGCGTCTCAGATTTTCGTGACAACACACCAGCCGTATTTCGTCAACGCCCTCCGCCCGGAGGAAGTGTGGATTCTGGAGAAGGGAGCCGGCGGCTTCGCAACGATCCGGCAGGCGAGTTCCGATCCGCTGGTCGCCAGTCTGGCCGCCGAGGAGTTGCCCCTCGGGAGTCTCTGGTACAGCGACTATCTCGATAACCCCCGCCCCCCCGCCTGAGAAGTCATGTATTTCGAGATTCTGGTCGAGGACCAATCGGGTAAGGCGTTGCTGGAAGAGGTGGTTCCGCGAATCGTAGCCGATGCCGCGGTCCGGCCCAGGATCATGCACTACAAGGGAATCGGCGCCCTGCCGAAGGATCTGCGGGCTGGCGCGCATGCGCGAACCCGGGCGCTGCTCAACAACCTGCCTCGACTCCTCCGCGGCTACGGGCAAACGCCGGGAATCGATGCCCTCGTCGTAGTCATGGATAGCGACCGCCGAGATTGCGGCGAACTACTGAGTGAACTCCAGTCCTGCGCTGCCGCGAACCTTTTCCCCGTCAGAGCCGTATTCCGTATCGCCATCGAGGAGACGGAGGCGTGGCTACTGAGCGACCGCGACGCGGTGTTGCGAGCCTACCCGAGGGCGAAACGTCCCTTGCTCGAGCGCTACGAACCCGACTCGATTTGCGACACGTGGGAGATGTTGGCGGACGCAGTGCATCCGGGGGGCCGCGCCGCTCTCGGCTCGGGAGGCTACGCCGAGACCGGAGCCTTGAAATCGGAATGGGCGCGCAAAATCGGCCCGCAGCTCGACCTCGCGAACCCGAAGTCTCCGAGCTTCCGGAAGCTGCTGACCACCCTGCGCGACCTCGCCGCCGCGTGACACCCTCGTCAGCTACGCGGGTAGCACGCGGAATTCCGCCTCGGACTTGGCCGCCTGCCAGCCATCCGGCAGATCCCCGTTGTCCTCGCGGAGATGCTTCCAGTGGTTCGGCTTGATCGTCGCGAGCAGCTCCTTGCGGCTCTTCACCGTCATCGGCCGGCCCCGGTAGATCTTGCCCATCTTCTCCATCAGCCACTCCGGCATCGCGCTGGCGAAAAGGAACAGCGGCCACGTGAAGTTCGGACCGTTGGTCTTGCGCAGCTTCCACACCCACACGCCCAGCGCGCCGAGACGCCACGCCATCGGACCCCACCAGCTCCGCAGCGCCGGACGCAGGCTCATCTTCCAGCACTTCATCATGATCTGCCATTGCAGCGGCGTCATCTCTCGGCTTTCCTGAACGCCCTGCTTGTTCTCCATGCGCGTGTCGTGCAACGGCGTGAAGATCGACGGCACGAAGAACGCGAACAGTCCGCGCCGCTCCACCTCGTACAGTAGATCGAGCGTCGCCTTGCAATCGTCGTCCGTCTCGCCCGGATTGCCGATCATCAGCGTGAGCACGGGGAACCAGTTGTTCTTGTTCAGAATCGTCAGCCCCTGGACCAGCACGCTGGGCCATTCGTCGATGGGGAAGGGAACTCCTTTGCCCGGCATGATCTGCTTGGCCATCCGCACCGACGCGGTCTCCATGCCGATGAGCGGCGACAGGATGCGCCCTTCCGGGTGGGAACTCACCGCCGGAACCTTCACCGGACTCTTGTCGAGCAACACCGCCGATAGCCTCTCGATCAAGCCCGGATCGACGACGGCCGGCGCCATCGTGCTGTGGCTGAGCAGATGGTGGTTGACGCCCGGCGTGCTCACCACCGACGTGTAGAGATCCACCAGGGCTTCGCGATTCGGGAAGTAGAACGGCGTCTGCGTGCCCACCTGGCCCCCGATGAACATGTCCTCGGTGGCGAGCGAGATTTGGTTGTTGCCCTCGCGGACGTTGGCCCGGACCGCGTCCATGATGGCGGACTTCGGGAAGTCGATCTGCGGATTCAGGTCGGGCACGCAGAAGTTGCAGCGCCGCCCGCAGCCGGTGGTCATCTCGACGACGCCGAACGTGGTGCGCTTGTCCGGCGTGAGCAGACCCTCGCGCTGCTTGGGATGCGTCACGCGCAGAAATCGCGGCACGTCCTTGCCGGCCATCGCGTCGTGGAAGAGCTTCATCACGTCCTCGGACTCCGAGCGCCCGTCCACTACCGTGTCGACGCCCAACTCCTCGAAGACGTCGTTCCCGGTGATCTGCCAGCCGCCCGAGCCGCCCACGATCACCTTGAATCCGGCGCGATGCGGGCTGCGCTTCAGGATGCGGAAGACCTCCTTGGCGTAGTGCGAGTTGATAGGCTCTTTCGACGATCCGAAAATGGACGCGTACACGCCGGCCGCGAAGGTGACGCCCAGCGGGTTGTGGGTCGACACGCCGACGACGCGTGTGCGCGGTCCCACGAATTTGGGCAGATCGTCCGGAAAGCAGCAGACGATGTCGTCCGCCGCGAATTCCCGCGCCAGCGAGGCCTCGAGCAAGCGGATGCCCGCCGGCATGAATCGCGCCGAACCGTCCGCGTTGTGTTCCACGTCGCGCCACTTCGGGTACTTCTGGTCGATGATGCTTTCCATGCGCTTGGGCAGGGACGCCATCGCCATTTGAATGAAGTACCCCGCGTGATCCACGGTTTCGGTCAGTGGGGCGGTCAGAACGATGGCTTTGCCTTAGCCGTTCGGTTTGTCCGAATGCATGTTCTCCGGCTCCTGTGAGACTAGTATTGATCCGATGGTAGCAAGCGCCGGCCGCTCATCGCTTACGGCGGGAAGGGTCCCGTTTGCGAGTGGAACCACGGTTCGGGAGTTGCCCTTCCCCGCCGGATTTCGCGATCACCAGGCCGCGCACCATTCCGTAGTGCCGGGCCAGCGTCGAATTGATGGCCGGATTCTCCAACATCGCCCGGAATCGCGCGAGAATGCCCGGGGAGTAGCTGGACTGCGGGTTGAAGGGGTCGAGGTAGGGGTCCTTTAACTCGACGGGATCCAAGCCGCTCTTCGCGAACCTCGCATAGAATTCGAGGTTCTCCCATCCATAGCCGATCGCCGCGAGCGGCCTGCCGGGAAACGAGTCGCGCGTGACCCAGACAATGACGCGCCGGCAATCGCACTCCGGATTGGTGCAATAGAACTCGATGCACCGGTACACCCCGGCGGGAACATCCGTCGCTTCTTGGGTCACCGTGAAGCCCATCGAGTCCTGCCGTGCCGTCACGGGAAACAAGTCCAGGAACGGGGTCATCGCCATGTCAGCACTCCTTCTTCCACCTTCGGGCCTTCATCTCGAATCTGGGCAGAGCACTCGCCGCCAACGATACGGGGATACGCAGCGACAACGCGTCGCGCAGGGCCGCTTCCAGCTTGTGTGGCAATCGCGCGGCATCCGTCCCGGCGTCCGGCTCCACCTCGATCCGCACCTCCGTCAGCGACAGGCGTTCCCCCACGAACACGCGATACTCGGCCACGCCGCGGCACGATCGCACGATCTCCTCCACCGCGCCCGGATAAACGTTGACGCCTCGGACGACCACCATGTCGTCGGCGCGGCCCACGATGCCGCCTTCGAGCGCCATCTCCGCCGAGCCGCACGCGCAGCGGCCCGGTGGCGCGGGACGCACCAGATCGCCGGTGCGGTAGCGCAACAGCGGCGAGCCCGCGCGCCCGAGATTGGTGAGCACCAGTTCCCCCATCTCGCCGGCGCCCGCGGGCTGGCCGGTGGCGGGGGCGATCACCTCGGGATAGAAGGCGGGCTCGATCACGTGCAGCACGAGCGGCCGCGCCGGGCACTCGTAGCTGACCGGTCCGACCTCGGTCATGCCGTGGTGATCCACCACCCGCGCGCCGCGCCACAGCTCCTCGATGCGGCGGCGCGTGGCGGGAATCGAGCCGCCGGGTTCGCCCGCCACGATCACCGTTCGAACGCCGCTCCGCTCCAACTCGATTCCTTCGGCGGCCGCCACCTCCGCCAGATGGATCGCATAGGTGGGAGTGCAGCACAACACGTCCGCGCCCGCGTCGATCATCACCGCCAGCCTTGCCGCGCTGGTCATGCCGCCGCCGGGAATGCACAGGCATCCCATGCGCGCGGCCGCTTCGAACGCGGTCCAAAAGCCCAGAAACGGCCCGAACGAGAAGGCGCAGAACACGCGCGCGGCGGGCCGCACGCCGGCGGCGTGGAACACGCGGGTCCAGTTGTCGAGCATCCACGACCAGCTCTCCGGCGTGTCCAGCCAGCGCAGCGGCTTCCCCGTGGTGCCACTCGTCTGCGCGAATCGCGTGTATCGATCCAGCGGATAGGTGACGTTGGAGCCCCAGGGCGGATTCGCGGCCTGATCGGCCACCAGTTCGGCCTTCACCGTGAATGGGACCCGGCTCGAAAACTCCGCCAGGCCGCCCCATTCAGGATCGATTCCCGCCAGCTTGGCCGAGTAAAAACGATTCGCCGGAATCAACTCCGCCAGCAGATGCCGCAGCAGCCGGAGCTGCGCCGCTTCGATCTCGTGGCGGTCCGCGCCTACGAACATGCCGCGGCTGCCGGCTGCCGGATCAGCGGCGCGCCGTGCGGCACGGGCGCGGGCACGGGCGCGTACTTCGCCATCGCCGAAAAAAGCGGGTCGAAATCGCGTGAGAGGTTGCCGATCAGGCAGTCGGTGAGGTCGCCCTTGAGGTGTGGGAAGTCCATCAGGAACGCCTTGAAATTGAAGTTGGGGTCGTAGAACGCGTAGACCAGCTTCCGCATGGCCTCGATGCTGGCGCACAGATTGGCGCCGTAATCGGAGAACCGTTCCGCCGAGACGTCGTTCGCCGATAGAGCCGCGTCCACCGCGTCCGCCGCCAGCGCGCCGCCGTGCAGCGCGAGGAAGACGCCGGAAGAGAACACGGGATCGAGGAAGCTGAAGGCGTCGCCGGTCAGCACCAGACCGTCGCTGGCGCAGTGGCGGGACCGGTAGCTGAACTCGCCGGTGACGTGGTGAGCGCCCTCTTGCCGCCCCGCCGCCAGGTGCTCCTCCACCCACTTGTTGTTGCGGATCTCGCGCTGGAAGATCGTCTCGAGATCGCGCGAACCGGAGTAGAGATAATCCTTTTCGGCGACGATCCCCACTGACACCATGTCGTCCGGCAGCGGGATGTACCAAAACCAGCCCTTGTCCGGCACGAAGGCGACGGTGGTGGCGCCTTCGTCGATCCCCGGATCGCGCAGGGCGCCGCGATAGTAGGTCCAGATGGCGATCTTGTTCAGATACGCATCGCGCACCCTCCAGCCGTTGCGGCTCACGGCGAACGCGTCGCGCCCAGTGGCGTCGATCGTGACGGCGGCGCGAAATTCGCGGCTCTCGCCCGCGCTGCCGGTCGCGCGCACTCCGGTGACCACTCCGCCACTCCCCAGCAGTTCGCGTGCGTTCCATCCCAACCGGACCTCGGCGCCCTTCTCGCGCGCGTTGTCGAGCAGCATCGCGTCGAACTCGCCGCGCGGGACCTGCCACGTCATCGCCGCTTCGTGATCGAAGTGCTGGTGGAAGTAGAAGGGGACCGACTGTCTGCCTCCGGGGCTCACGAACTGCACGCTGTACTTCTTGGGGAATCGCGAGGCCTTCATCTTATCGATCATCCCCAGGCGGGCCAGCGGAAAGTAGCAGTAAGGCAGCAGCGACTCGCCGACGTGGTAGCGCGGGAACGTCTCCCGCTCGAGCACCACCACCCGCCGTCCCTTTTCGGCCAGCAGCGCCGCCGCGGCCGATCCCGCCGGACCGCCGCCGATCACCGCCGCGTCGTACCTCGCGCTCATACCCGGCGCGCCACGCGATGTTCGGGCTTGAAGAATTCCGGAAGCAGCCGGTCCACCTGCAGCAGCCCGTCCCGGTTGAGGCCCACCGCGCCGGCTTCGGACGACAGCAGCCCTTCGCCGCGCAGCTTCTCGAGCGGCTCGGCGAACCGCGCCCGGACATCCACGCCGAACTTGTCGAGGAAGTACCGCGCGTTGACGCCGCCGCGCTTCATTTGCAGAACGAACTCGCGAATCATGCGCTCCTCGGCGGTGGGAGTCAGCGCGCGGAACACCGGGAGTTCGCCGCGCTGGAGCCGCGAGCGGTAGGTTTCGAATTCGTGCTCGTTCTGATAGTGCGTGCCTTGCGCGTGAGAGAATGACGCCACGCCGAGTCCGAGCATGTCCGCGCCTTCCCACAGCATGTCGCGATAGAGGAAGGATGCGTTGGCCGGATCGCGCACCGCCGTGTAGGCGCTGCCGATCTTCCAGCCGCGCGCCTCGAACTCGGAGAACGCGTAGCGGACCCAATCGCGCTTGACGCTCCATTCGGCGACCGGGGCCACGGACTCGCCGTGCGCCTTCATCTCCTTGAAGATCGTGGTGTTGTAGGGGATCTCCATCTGGTAGATGGTGACCGAGTCGGGCTCCATCTCGATGGTCCGCCGCACGCAGTCGCGCCAATTCTCGTCCGTCTCGCCGACCATGCCGGCGATGAGATCGATGTTGACCTGCCGGAAGCCGATCGTACGAGCCATGTCGTAGGCGCGTCCGATCTCTTTCGATTCATGCGCGCGGCCGTTGGCCTTGAGGATGGCGTCGTTGAAATTCTCGATGCCCAGGCTGAGGCGCGTCACCCCGATGTCGCGGATCGCCCGCAGCTTGCCCTCGGTGATGGTGCCGGGCTCGCATTCGAAAGCGATCTCCCGCGCCTGGTCCCATGGCAGCAGCTTCTTCATCCGCTCCACCATGCGGCCGAGCTGCGTGGACGAGATGTAGGAGGGCGTGCCGCCGCCGAAATAGATAAACGCCGGCTTGCGGCCGCCGAGGAACGGCTTGGCGGCGTACAGGGCGAGTTCGTCGACGACGGCGTCGAGGTAGCTTTCGACCTCCGAGGCGTTCTTGTCGGTGTAGACCTTGAAGTAGCAGAAGTGGCAGCGCTTGCGGCAGAACGGAATGTGGATGTAGACGCCGAGCGGGTTCGACGAGGCGGGAGGCCGGTCGAAGACGGCGTGCGCCTCGGAGACGGCCGCGGCGTTCCACAGCGAATACGGCGGATAGTTGGAAACGAAGTAGTTTCCCGCCTTGGTCTCGTCCTTGGGCGGGACATCCCGCAGAACCGGTAGCGCCGCTGTCATGTTGTTCCGAAGTCTCCCCCGAATTATATCAGCGGGCCTCGGGCGCGCCGTCGAAACGGCTCGTTCCGCCGTGGGACGCGCGGATGCTTCACTCTTCCTTGGGCTGCCCGCGCGGCTTTTTCGCCTCGCCCGCCGCGGCTTGGGAGGCATCTCCGCCCGCGCAATCCCGCGTCACGCGCTTGCCGGCGTCGGATCGCAAGATCCCGGGTCGCCGGCTAGGGCCAAGTCCGTGTATCGGCTGCGCTACCATCGGGCGGGGAAGTTTTCGATGATCGTACCTGCCGCCGTCGTGCATCGAGCGGAGCTTGACTCCGCCGTGGAAAATGTGGCCCGGACGTTGGCGCCGGATCTGGTTCGCATCCGCTACGACTTGGCCGAGGATTGGAGCGGCGATCTGGCCATCTTCTTTCGCGTGCTGCTTTCCGATGATGCCAGCAGCCGGGAGCGGCTCCACGAAGCGGCCACGAGGGTGCGCGAGCAATTGGAGCGGCACGTAGACTTCCAGGAGTTGGGAGTCTTTCCCTATCACAACTTCCGCGGCGCGGCCGAGCAAGCGGTCCTTCGCGACGCGGCGTGGGAGTAGGCGGTGTCGCTCGCGGACGATCTGCTGGAGCAGTCGTTCGAACTCGCCGCCCGGGAAGCCGGTGCGCCCGATGTTCCCAAGCAGGCTAGCATGCGTCGCGCGGTTTCCACCGCGTACTACGCGCTGTTCCATCTCCTTGTCGGGGAGGCAGTGAACAACTGGGCGGTGCAGCGGCACCGCGATATCTTGGCTCGCTTGTTCGACCACTCCTGAGGGAACCGGCTGGAAAAAGGGCGGAGTTAATCTCCGTTGCGAAGACCTTCAAGGAGCTGCAGGGCCACCGGCATACCGCCGACTACGACAACGCCAAGAAGTGGTCACGGACCGATGTGGACGAGGTCCTCGCTCGAGCGCGGGCCGCTTTCGAGAGTTGGCGGGCCGTTCGGACCGATGCCGCCGCGGAAGACCTCCTGATGGATTTGCTTTTCGGCAAGCGGCCGAAACGGTAAATCCCGCAACCGCGTGGCGAGCGCCGGCTGAACGCTGTAGACTGGTCCGGAATGAGACCGGCAGTCCTATTGTTGCTGGCCGCGGCCGCATCGGCTTCGGTCGAAACGGACCTGCTGAAGCGCTACTGCCAGGGCTGCCACGGCGCGCGCGTGAAGACCGGTGGATTCGACCTGGACGGTCTGCTTGCGGCGCCGTTCGCCGAGCGATTCCGGGAGTGGGAGACGCTGGCCGAACAGGTGGCCACGCACACGATGCCGCCGCGCGCCGCCCCCGCGCCCACTCGCGCCGAGCGGGACCGCATCGTGGCCTGGATCGACCGCCAGGTGGCCGAGGCGCCGGTTCCACAGGGAGCCGCGCCGCCAGCTCCGGTCCGCAGGCTCACGCGCGCCGAGTTTGACCGCTCGATCCGCTGGCTAACCCGCGCCTCCATCGACTTGAGCGCGTATCTTCCTCCCGATGGCGCCAGCCAGGACGGTCTGCCGAACAACGCCGGCACGCTCTTCTTCTCCGGTCCGCACCTCTCGAAGATCCTCGCCGCCGCCGAGGAGTTGACGTCGCACGCGACGTTCTCGCCGACTCAGGGGATCCTGTTCTCGGCGGAGCCGGCGCCCGAACTCCGCCATCAGGAGCGGGTCCATGCGGCCGCCGCGAAGCTGTCGGAAGTCTACTTCCACGCCGTAAGCACGCATCTCGATCCGCGCATTCCGGAGCTGTTCGCGGCGGCCTGGCGAACCAGGAACCAGGGGGCGCCGGCGTCCGAGGAGACCAGGCGGTGGCTCGAGTACTTCGCGCTGGACTACGAGAAGGAAGCGCTGAAGGGCGGCTCCACGGCGGAAGACTTCGCCGCGGTGAAGCTCCACTTCGCGCCGCTGTTCGACGAGTTCCGCAACGCGACTCCCACCACGCTCGCCGCCGCCGCGCGGCGATTCGCGGGTGCGCTCCACCGGCTTCGCGAGCACGACGATTTCGTCGAGCAGCTCCGCGCCGGCGACCACTCCCACCCGTTCGACCTACCGGCGCCAGGCGGTGGCACGCTCTACCTAAGCGCCGTGGAGGGCGCCGTCCCCAACGGCAACGGCTTCGCGGCTTGGCTGGACCCGGTGTTTCATTTCGATGGCCGGCCGCCGCGCCCCGCCGTCCTCTCGGGGAACGCCGAACGCAACGTCAGCACCGGCGGCGGGCCGCTCCACGTGTTCTCCCAGGCGGCCGCGCCCACCGCGATCCGCGCCAAGTTACTGGCCAATCCGCGCGATCCCACTTATGGTGGTTACACCATCCGATGGACGGAAGCCTACTCGGTCAAGGCTCCCTCGGTGCTCACCGTCGCGGTCCCGCCCGGCGCGCGCCGGTTCACCGTCCGGGGCGTTCTGCAGGACCTGGCTCGTGTCGCTCCGGGCCAAAAAGGGCGGCCGTGGCGCCAGGACGGCATCGTCCAGTTCGCGATCGGGACAAAGCCACCCGTCGCGGGGCCCGAACCCGGAGCGCGGCTGACGCTCGCCACACGCGCGCAACAAACCCAACTCCGGCGGTTCTACGACAATCTCGTGACGCGATTCTTCCCGAGCCGCTCTTATTGGATCAAGATATTGGACGAGCGGTATGGCCTGCCTCCCAAGGGCGTGCCGCACGAGCACCCGGAACGTCTGGCGGCGCGGATTCCCGCCCCGGCCGCCGCCGAACTGCGCCGCGCGTGGAAGGAGTATCTGCTGCTGTGCTCGGAGCCGCGGGAGATCCGCGAACGGACCCTCGCGATCCTCAACAACGAGTACCGGCGCCTCATGGGCCAGAAGAAGCTCCAGGTGAAGGGGCGGGAGGCGACGTTCGAGGAGATCCGCGCCGAGGCTGGACCCGAGGTGAAAGAGGAACTGGCGCAGCTCGACAAGATGCTCGCGGAGGGCGTCCCGGAACTGCGAGCCGCCGCTGAACTCCACCTGCGTGCGTTGGCGGCGCGCGCCTTTAGACGGCCGGCTTCGGGGGCCGAGGCGGCGCGGCTGATGAAACTCCACGACACGATTCTGTCCGGCGAGACGGCGTATACGCAGGATGCGGTTCGATTCGCCGCGGGCAGTCTGATCGCCTCGCCCGAGTTTCTGTATCTGAGAAACGATCCGGAGGCGCGCCAAGCCTACTTCCTATGGTCGGCTCCACCCGATCCGGCGGTACGGAGCGCGAGGGCCATGTTGCGCGATCCGCGTTCGGAAGCGCTGGCGGATCAGTTCGTGGGAAGCTGGCTGCGGTTCCGCCAGATCCGCGGGCACGACCGGCCCGAATCGCCGTCGCTGAGGGAAGCCATGTACAGGGAGTCGCTGCTCGCGACGCAACGCGTGATCCGGGAAGACCGGAGCGTGTTCGAACTTCTGGATAGCGGCGCTACGTTCGTCAACGAGGAACTGGCCCGGCACTACGGCATCCCGGGAGTCGTGGGTCCGGAGTTCCGGCCGGTGAGCGTGGATCGCACGGCGCGGGGCGGCCTGCTCGGCGCCGGAGCGGTGCTGACGCTCACCTCGCACCCGGCCAGGACCAGCCCCGTGAGCCGCGGCGTGTTCGTATTGACGGAGGTGCTCGGCACGCCGCCACCTCCACCGCCTCCGAACGTGACGAACCAGTTCGAGGAGAGGGTGGCCCAAATGGCCGGCGCCAGTCCGCGAAAGCAACTGGAAGCGCACCGCGCCAATCCGGCCTGCGCGTCGTGCCACGCGCGGATCGACCCGGTGGGATTCGCGCTCGAGGGGTTCGATCACACCGGCCGTTCGCGCCCCGCCGACACCCGGTCGGAGTTGCCTGGTGGGCGCCCGCTGAACTCGTTCGCCGATTTGAAGCGCACGCTGACCACGGGCCGGGAGCGCCAGAAATTCGCGCGCCATTTTTGCCGCCAGCTTCTGGCGTACGGTCTGGGCCGGGCGGTGGTGTGGCAAGACCTGCCTCTTTTGCGTAAGATGGAACAGTCGCTCGCGGCCGCGAACTTCCGGTTTTCGGCGGCGGTCGAAGTGGTGATAGCGAGTCCCCAGTTTCGAGGAACCCAGTGATGAAGCAATGGAACCGGCGGCGATTCCTGAAGGCGGCGGGCGTGTCGATGGGCCTGCCTTGGCTCGAAGCGGCTCCCCGTGACGCGGCTCCGCCCACGCGTTTCGCCGCGCTCTTCTTCCCGAACGGGGTGCAGGTGGAGGAATGGGGCGGATCGGGCGAAGGCGCCGCTTTCCAGTTGAAAAGCCTGCTCCGTCCACTCGACCCGCTGAAGGGCAAGCTGATCGTCCCGAGCGGGCTCTGGCACGAGCGGCTGGAACAGCGCGGCGGCCACGACGGCAAGACTTCCGGTTTTCTCACCGGCATGGAGAACTACCGGCGGGAGGGCAACCGTCTCGAGGTGGGCACTTCGATCGACCAGGCGATCGCCGCCAAAATCGGCGGGCAGACGCCGCTTCCGTCGTTCTGCCTCGGCGTCAAGCCGGACTCGATGACACAGCTCGATCTGGCGCCGATCTACCGGTCATACATCTCGTGGGCCACTCCGTCGCGCCCGGCGCCGAAGGAGATCGATCCGCGATTCGCCTTTGACCGCTTGTTCGGCGGCGCCGGGCGGCGGCTGCGGGACAAGAGCGTGCTGGACGCGGTGCTCGAGCAGGCGCGCGAACTGAAGTCGGCCGTCGGCAAGGCGGATAGCCAAAAGCTGGACGAGTTCTTCGAGTCGGTGCGCGATGTCGAGAAGCGCGTGGAAACCGCGGATTCGGACACCGGCGGCCGCTGGCGTCCGGCTCACGTCCCCGAGTTGCGGCGTCCCGGCCGGCGTCCGGAGGATCGCGAGCCGCACACGCGGTTGATGCTCGACATGATGGTGCTGGCGTTCCAGACCAACACGACGCGCGTGGCGACATTCATGTTCGACAACGGCGGCTGCACCGGCAACTTCACGTTCCTGCCCGGGGTGACGGAAGAGTGGCACGCGGCGTCGCACCATCGCGACCGTCCGGAGATCAAACGGCAGTACGAAGCGATCAATCGCTGGCACGTCGAGCAACTGGCGTATCTGCTCGCGAAGATGGACGCGATTCCGGAGGGCGGCGGCACGCTGCTGGACCACTCGATGGTGCTGATGGGCTCCGGCTTGGCCGACGGCAACAAGCACACCGCCGACAATCTCCCGCTGATCCTGGCGGGCGGCGGAGGCGGAACCCTGCGGACGGGCCGGTCGGTTGCCTACTCCGGGCACACGCCATTCGCGCGGCTATTCGTGTCGATCGCGCGGCGGATGGGCGTCGAGATCGGATCGTTCGCCGACGCCACCCAGCCGCTCGACCGGTTGAGCTGACTGCGGTCAGAACAGGAACTTCAACCCCATCTGCATGGTGCGTCCGGCGCCCGAACCCGTGATCTGCCCGAACCGCGGGTTGGCCAGTTGCGCGATCGGATTCGAGAAGTTGACCTGGTTGAAGATGTTGAACATCTCCGCCCGGAACTGAAAGCGCATCTCTTCCCGGATCGCGAAGTCCTTGAGAATGGCGAAATCCGTCACCACGTTCGCCGGTCCGGAGAACAGGCCGCGCGACGAACCGCCGTACCTGCCGGGCGCGGGAAGCTGGAACGCGCTCGTGTTGAAGAAGCGGGTGATCAGGTCGGTCCGCGAAGTCTGCTCGCGCGTGACTTCAGAGGAGATGATGTCGGGGTGATGGGAACCGGAGCAGCCGGTTCCATCGAGCGCGCGATTCTGCCCGTTGGTGGGAGTCACCGGAGCTCCGCTCTGAACCGTCGAGATGCCGGAGAGATTCCAGTCGCCCGCCAGGCGTCCGATCCAGCTCTTCCGGCTGCCGGGAATGGGAGGCGTCCACACGCCCGACACCACGAAGTTGTGCCGGCGGTCCCAATCGGCGCGGCCGCGCGAAGCCCGCGTGTCGAACGGATTGGCGACGCACCCGCCGAGCGTCACCGCGGAGCTCGTATCCAGCGCCTTCGACAGCACGTAGGAGGAATTGAACTGGAAGCCCTTCGAGAAGCGCTTGTTCATCTCCGCCTGGAAGGAGTGGAACGCGCTGGTGAATGCATTGTCGAGATTGAAGCCTTCGGCGCCGTAAACACCGGGCACGAACGGCACGCGCGACGGGGCGTTCGCCTCGGTGGACAACGGCCTTCCTTGCGCGTCGTTGCCGGGGATGAAGGGCGCCGCGTTGAACGGACGATAGGACAACAGCTTGGTTCCGGTCTTTGCGATGTAGGCGATGTTGACGGCGTACTCGCGGCCGAGTTGACGGCCGAGGCTGAGGTTCCACTCCTGCGCGTACGTGGTCCGGAGCCCGTTGCGTCCGATGGCGCTCCAAAGCCCGTTGATCGGGAACACGAAGCTGAACGCCGCCGGATCGATGAACGCGGCCGGCGCCGTGCGGCCGATGCTTCCGAACGGATTCGAGAGTTGGCCGCCGATGAACGTCTGGCGGCCGCCCACGAACGGCGGATTCTCCTGGGCGATGGTATCGGTGTTGAACGTGTCGTAGAACAGGCCATAAGCGCCGCGGACCGACGTTTTGCCGTTCCCGAACACGTCCCACGCGAATCCGGCGCGCGGCGCGAAGTTGTTCTTGTCGGTGTTCATCAGGCCGCGCGGAAGATCGCCGGCGAACAGCATTCCGGGCGGCGCGGCCGGAATCTTCGCCGACCGTACGTTGAGATCGGGCACGACCGTGTTGATGCGATCGAATTTGTCCACCCAGGGCGTCGGGAGTTCGTAGCGCAGGCCCAGGTTGACCGTGAGGCGTGGATGCAACTTCCAGTCGTCTTGCGCGTAAGCGGCCGTGAACGTGTTGGCGCCGTCATTCACGCGAACTCCGTTGGTCACGCCGAGCGTCGCGTAGGAGCCGAGCAGAAAGTCCGCCATCGAATCGCCGCGCGTGGCGGTTCCGGCGCCGGTGCGCTGTCCGTTGAAGGCGAACACGGGAGGTCCCAGGAACGATTGAAAGAACCCGAGGTCCATGTGCTCGAAGCCGAACTTGAACGTGTGCCGGTTGCGGACCCAGCTCAGGTTTTCCTGGAACTGGTAGACGTTGGAGACGAACTTCACCGGTCCGCCCGAGTTGAGGTTGAACCGCCCGGCCACTTGGAACTGCGGCGACCCGCCGTCGGTGTACGGCGGCATTCCGCCGATGCCCACGTCCGCCGGCAGCCGGTTGACGCTCGGCGTGTTCAGCGAGTACGACCGCGTGTATCCGAGCGTGATCTGGTTGAGCAGATTCGGGCCGATCGTCCAGGTGTGGTTCAGCCCGGCGTTCTGGAAGCGCGGCTTCTGCGTTTGCCCGGTCCAGCCGGCGAGCGTGGAGCCGTACCCGAGCACGGGGTTCGACACGGAGTTCTGATTCAGGTAGTAGTGCCCGAACAGCGTCTGGCGCGACGTGAGAATGTAGTCCGAGCGGATCATGAACAGCTCCGAGTTGCGCGGGTTCGGACCCACCGCCTGCACGAATCCCCCGTCCACCAGAGGCACGAACTCGAGCAGCCGTCGCGTGGCCGGATCGATGCGCGACGTTGGAATCCGGTTGCCGGCGAATGGCATGTTGTTGGCGGGATCGACGAGTTGCTTGCCCGGCAGCAGGCCGGAGAAATCGCCCGCCGCCTCGGCCCGCGTCGTCGGGAACGCATTCGTTGTGGCGGCCTGCCTGCGATCGCGAAGCAGTTCGAATGTTCCAAACACGAACGACTTGTTCCGTTTGATGGGTCCGCCCGCCGCGGCGCCGAATTGATTCTGGATCAATTGCGGGCGGAAGGTCTGGAAGAAGCTCCGGGCGTTGAGATTGTCGTTGCGGTGGAACTCCCACGCCGCGCCGTGAAGCTGGTTGGTGCCCTGCTTGCTCACGATGGTGATGTTCGCGCCCGGATTGCGTCCGCTTTCGGCGGAAAAGTTGCTCGTCTGGATTTTGAACTCCTGCACGGCGTCGGGCGGCGGCGCGTTGAGTCCGGTGTTCCGCGACGGATTATTGAAATACGTGCCGTTGAAGCGGTTGTAGTTTTGGTTGCCGCGCGCGCCGTTGACGTTCATCCGCGGACCCGATCGCGTGTCGCCGAGATCGGTGTTGTCCGGCGCCACCACTCCCAGCACCCCGGGCAGCGTCGCGGCGAGCCGGAACACGTTGCGTCCGCTCACGGGAAGATCCATGAGCCGCTTGCCGTCGATCACGGCGGAGGTTTCGGAAGAGCGCGTATCGACGAGCGCCGCCGCGCCCGTCACTTCCACCGACTCGGCGACGGCGCCCACTTCGAGCGTCACGTCGCTTCGGAGATTCTGATCCACCTCGAGCACCAGTCCGGTATTGCGCACCCGCTTGAATCCCGGCGATTCCGCGCCCAGCGTGTAGACGCCAGAGACCAGTCCGAGGATCTGGTAGGCGCCGGTGGCGTCGCTGATCGCGGTTCTGACGGCGCCCGTGCGCTGGTCGGTCAGCGTGAGGTTCGTGTTGGCGACGATCGCGCCCGACGGATCGCGGACGAAGCCGCTGACGGTTCCGCGATTTTGCCCGAAAAGCCCCGGTGCGAGTAGCGCCGTAATGAGAAAAAGAGAGGAAGCCCGAAAGCTGGTCATGACGCTCCTGTGTGGACGTACGACGCCGATGTCCACCATCATGCCGATTGTATCGTAGCGTCGCCGCGTTCGATGGCGGCGCCTGTCTTCAGAACTCAACTTGCTCGCGACAACGGCCCGGCCGCGGGCACTAACTCATGTGGGATGATATGGGCAATGCGTTTCAGGCTGGCTCTTCTCATTCTCGGCGCGCTCTCGCCCGCGCTGCCTCAAAACCCCGTGTATTCGCGGCTTCCCGCCGCGGCCGCGCCTCCCGCGCGGATCGATGGCGCTCTCGCCTATGATCCGCAATCCCGGCGGATCTGGATGTTCGGCGGCGATACCGGCGGTCCAGCGAACGACCTGTGGTACTACTCGCTCGCGGACCGAACCTGGCGCCAGGTCGACGCACCGAACCCGCCTCCGGCGCGGTTCGGTCACACGCTGATTTTCGATGCGCCCCGGCGACGGCTTGTCGTCTTTGGTGGGCAGGCAATCGGTTTCTTCAATGACACCTGGACCCTTGACGTCGACACGCCCGCGTGGACCCGGCTCCAGGCGACGGGTCCGGGCGCGCGGTATGGACACTCCGGCGTATTCGATTCGGCGCGCGGCCGCATGCTGATTTCCCATGGATTCACCAGCGCCGGACGGTTCGACGATACCTGGGCGCTCGATCTGGCGTCCGGAGCGTGGCGCGACGTCTCGCCCACCGCTCGTCCGCTGCGCCGTTGTCTCCACCACGCCGTCTACGATCCGCAAGGCGATCAAATGCTGCTCTACGGGGGCTGCGCGAGCGGGACTCCGGTCCCTAACAACTGTCCGCTCGGCGACCTATGGTCGTTCGACATCGCGTCCGGCCGCTGGCGCGAAATCGCGCAGCAGCCGCGGCCGGCTGGACGGCAGTGGTATGGCATGGCATTCGATGTGGGACGGCGGCGGCTCGTGATACAAGGCGGAAGCGGCCGGTCCGATACGTGGGAGTTCGACCCTGCCGCCGGCACATGGCAGCAGGCGATGCCGGCGGGGGAGACGCCGGGCAGCATCGACCGGCATGAAGGCGCGTACGTGCCCGAGTTGGGCGGTGTCGTTTTTTTCGGCGGCAGTTCCGGAGGAACGCGGCGCAGCGATCTGTGGCTGTATGGTCCGCCGCTCTCCGCCGAACCGTCCGGCTCGCCGGCCATCGCGGAAGACGGCATTCTGGGCGCGTTCAGCAGCCGGATCCTCCCCCTTGCGCCCGGCAAGCTGGTGTCGATCTTCGGCCGCGGTCTCGGACCTGAGGCGCCTGTCACCTCGGGATTCGACGCGTCCGGCCGGCTTCCGCTCAACACCGCCGGTGTGTCTGTCACGGTTGGCGGACTCCCCGCTCCGATTCTGTTCGCCTGGATGAACCAAGTCAACATCCAGGTCCCCTACGAAGCCTCGCCGGGACCAGCCGAAGTCCGCGTGAGCTACCGCGGCGCGGCCGGGAACACCTTGCGGACCTCCGTCCAGCCCACGAGCCCCGAGCTGTTTCCGCGCTCCCTGCATCTGGACGCGTCGCTTGTGTCCCGCGATCAGCCCGCGGAGCCCGGCGAGATTCTCATCTTCTACGCAACCGGACAAGGCGCGACGACCCCACCGAGCGCAACGGGGGCGATCGCCGTGGACGTGTTTCCGGACCCAGCGGCTCCAGTCCGTCTGTTGATTGGTGGAGCGGAGGCGGAGATTCTGTTCAAGGGCCAGACTCCAGGAACCGCGGGAACGATGCAGATTAACGCGCGGGTGCCGCTGGGCACGCGGTCCGGCGCGGCTCCCGTGGTGCTGGAAGTGGGCGCCGTCCGGAGTCAGGACGGCGTGGTGGCCGATATTCGGTAAGGTCGAGGAGCGTGCATGAACCCCAAGGTCAACTGGTTCTTTGACAAGGACACGCCGTGGAAAGACGCGTACCGGAAGCTTCGCGCAATCGCGCTTGATTGCGGGCTCACCGAGGAGCTGAAGTGGGGCTGCCCGTGCTACTCGATCGACGGGAAGAACGTGGTGGTGATCCACGGCTTCAAGGAATATTGCGCGTTGTTATTCCACAAGGGCGCACTGCTAGAGGATAGAGACGGCATCCTGGTCCGGCAAACGGAGAATGTGCAATCGGCGCGGCAGATCCGCTTCAAGGATTTGCGCGAGATTGCCGGGCTGGAACGCTCGCTCGAAGCCTACATCCTCGAGGCCGTGGAGGTGGAGAAGGCTGGCCGGAAGGTGCCACTGAAGAAGACGGCGGATTTCCCAATGCCGGAGGAGTTGGCGCTGAGGTTGCGGGCGTCGCCAGCTCTGGAGAAAGCCTTGATGGCACTTACGCCGGGGCGGCAGCGCAGCTACCTCCTCCACTTTGCCTCGGCCAAACAGAGCAAGACGCGAGAGGCGAGGATCGAGAAGAACGTGGACCGGATCATGGCCGGAAAGGGGCTTGGATGACTAGCCGGCGGCGGTCGTAACCTCACTCGTCCTCCGGCCGCCCGCGGAGCTTCTTCGTCGAACCCCGTTGCGTCTTTTCCGTCAGCCGCCGAACCTTCGAACCCAGTGTTGGCCGGCTCGCACGCCGGGGCTTGGGAGCCGTCTCCGCCCGCGCGATGAGTTCATCGAGCCGCCGTAGCGCCTCCGCCCGGTTCGCTTCCTGCGTCCGGTGCTCGCGCGCCACGATGATCAGAACGCCCTCCCGCGTTACGCGATTGCCTCCCAACGCCCATAACCGCCGCCGCACTGCCTCGGGGAGCGAAGGGGATTGGGCGATGTCAAAACGCAGCTCGACGGCCGTCGAGACCTTGTTGACGTTCTGCCCTCCAGGTCCCGAGGCGCGCATGAAGCTGATCGTGGTTTCGGAGCCGGGGATGACGATCGGCACGGTCCTACCAGAATAGCCATACGCTGCCTTTCCGCGCCGCGGCGCGGTGCTTCAATAGGACCGTGCAACCTCGCGTCGGACCGGGCGCCCAACTC
>SYLY01000335.1 GCA_005808475.1 Acidobacteriota bacterium | reverse complement strand
GAATTCGATCATCCTCGAACTCGCCCGCGAAGTGATTGGCACCAGATCCTTCACGCTGGCGCGCGAAACGCAGATCGCGCCCGGATCGCAGCGCTGGAACCGGAACGTGGTGTCGCTCAGGAACTCGATCTCCGCCGAGCCCTCGGCCATCTCGAACGTGGTCGTGTTGAGACGGGTGCTCCACTTGCGGATCAGGTTGGCGCCAGGTAGCAGCGGCGCCACCAGAAGAAAAGCCACGATCAGACGCATCTAACCGATCCTAACCGGTTCCCGCTGGATCTCGCCCGTCACCACCGCCTCGGTCTCTCCAACGTACATGTCGACCTCGCTGCGGACGCCGATCGCGCCGCGGTAGATCCCCGGCTCGATCGAGAAGCAGGTGCGCGGAACCACGCGGCGCTCGTCGTGGGTCTCGAGGTTGTCCATGTTCGCGCCGGTTCCGTGCACATCGCGGCCAATGGAGTGGCCGGTGCGGTGAACGAACCACTCGCCGAAGCCGCGAGCCGAGATAAAGCCTCGCGCCGCGTCGTCCACCTGGTAGCCGGCGAGAGACTCGCCCGCCGCGACGGCGCTCTTCACACGCTCGATGGCGGCATCGCGCGCGCCGGTGACGATGGCGAAAACGTTGGCGAAATCCGAGGGAACGGGATCGATCGTATGGCCGGTCCACGTGATGTCGTAGTAGACGCTATCCGGCTGCGAGGCGAGCTTCGCCCACATGTCGAGCAGCACCATGTCGCCGCGCCGGATCGGGCGATGTTGGTCCGCCGTGGGTTCGTAGTGGGGATTGGCCGCGTTTTCATTGACGCCCACGATAGGACCATGATCGGTGAACAGACCCTCGCGCTCGAACGCCGCGAGGATCCAGTTCTTGATGTCGAACTCGGTGCAACCAGCGCCGGACCGGAGCCGCTCGCCAATCTCGGCGAACGCGGCCGCCCGCACCCGGTCGACCCGCCGGCCTGCCTCGAGGTGCGACTCCAATTGCGCGGCGGTCCAGCGCGCCTCGAAGAGCTGGATCAGGTCGGCGGAACTGGCGATCGCGACGCCGAGCGCGCGCACCCGTTCGATCGTTCCGGCGTCCACCAAATCCACGTACGGCACCGCGTTGCGCGGCGAGTACTGCATCGCGACGCGGCGGCAGCCCAGCAACAGCGATTCCAGACCCTGCTGTTGCGCCTGCCAACTCGCATAGGCGGTCTTGCGGCCGGGAAGCGCGTCGAGCATCCCCGCCTCGATCTTGTGCACCAGGCCCCGCGGTTCGCCTTCCGCTGGAATCATGTAATACCAGCGCCTCGTCACATGGCGCGCGGGCTTGAACCCGAGGATCCGGTACGCGAGCGGATCGCGTTCGTGGTGATCGTAGAAGAGCCAGCCATCGAGGCTGAGGCCGCGGAGCGCGGATTGGATTTCGGCGAGTTGCATGTGTCGGGACTCAGGCGAAGAACTTGTCTACCTTGCCGGGAGCGGGCGGCTTGGTGGCGAGGCTGACGCCCACCAGGCTCGCCACCGAGGCCGCCACGGCGGGATACACGGCGTCGAGATCGCTGCCGGAGAAGAGCTGCCAGGCGATGGTGACCAGCGTCCCCAGCGCGATCGAAGCCACGGCGCCTTCGGCCGTCGCGCGGCGCCAGAAGAAAACCGCCAGCACGGCGGGAGTCACGGCCGCGCCGTAGATCGTGTAGGCGTAGAGCGCCGCCTTCAGGATCGAGTCGAAGTGCGACGCCTGCAACAGCGCGAACAGCCCCAGCAACACGATCACCACTCGCGAGACGAGCAGCGTTCGCTTCTCCGTGGCGCCGGGCGCGATGAAGCGGCCGTAGACGTCGTGGATGATGTTGGTCGCCGGCGAGAACAGGTAGTTGTTGGCGGTGGAGATCACTTTCGCGAAAATGCCGCCGAGCAGCAGCGCGCCCATCAGCGGCGGCAGGCCCAGCTTGGCGGTGGTGGGCAGGATCTCCCGCGGATTGTCGATCTGGAATTTGCTCGATCCGATGACGGAAAGCGTCACGAGCAGCGTTTCGAGCAGCAGCGTGCCCACGATCCAGCCCGCCACGGCGCGGTTGGCGTCGCGTTCGCTGCGCGCCGAGAAGAACTTCTGATACATGCCCTGATTGCCGATCAGCAGCAGCATGGTGGGAAGCAGCTTGCCGAAGGCCTCGGACACGGTTTGCGGGCCGAACACCGTGAACCGGTCGGCTGGAAGCGCGGTGGTGACGTGGCTCCATCCGCCCACGCGGTGGAGCAGCAGCGGCACGGCGACGATCACGATCAGAGTGACCATCGATCCGATGATCACGTCCAGGTAGGCGATCGAAGCCATGCCTGCCGCGGCGGTGAACGTTATCACGAACGCGGCGATGATGTACATGCCCGTCGTGCGGTCGATCTCCGGGAAAATCAGGTGCAGGATGTCGCCGCCGCCCTTGAACTGATAGCTGGTGATCACCGTGTACGAGATGACGATCGCGATGGTCCCCAGCACCCGGGCCGCGACGTTGTAGCGGGATTCCAGCAGATCGGGCACCGTGAACTGCGCGAACCGCCGCGCGCGAGCCGCGATCACCGCGATCAGCATCAATCCGCACCATCCGCCCGCCGGTTGCCACAACGCGGAGAAGCCGTTCTTGTAGGCGTTCTCGCCGCCCGCGAACAGACTGCCCGCGCCGATCCACGACGAAAGCAGCGTGAACACCAAAACGTGCCACGGCAGCTTCTGGCCTGCGAGCATGAAGTCCTTGCGGGTCTTCACGCCCAGCGTCTTCTGGACCGTTACCGCCAGAAGGACCAGGACCACCAGGCCGATCACGGCAGCGTAGAGCATGGTTTGGCACAGTATAGCGGTTCGCCGCGCCGCGGCGCCCGCCCGTCAGAACGTCAGTCTGGCGCCCAACTGAAGCTCCCTGGGCGAATTCGATATGCCGCGGAATCCGGCGATCCTGCCGAATTGCGGCGATGCCGGGTTCACACCGTTCCCCGCCGGCGAATCCCAGAATTCCGGCGTGTTGAAGGCGTTGGTGGCGATCGCGTTCAACTCCCACTTGATGCGCTCGGTGATCGCCACGCCCTTGGTAACGCCGAAGTCGAAGCGGCGGATGCCCGGTCCGCGCACGGTGGAGTAGCGAGTCGGCCAGCGCCGGATGTAGAACGGATCGGTGGTCACTCGGAACGCCGCCGGATTCAACCACTGATTCCAGTCGCGGCCGCCCGCGACGTCGCGTGGATCGGGTCCGGTAGGGATCGCGTTGTCGGTGAGGTCCAGCGGTTTGCCGCCCTGCACGCGGATGATGCTGTTCACCTGCCATCCGCCCACCAGGCTGTCGGCCCAGCGTGGAAGATCGCTCAGCAGCCAGTGCCGCTTGCCGAACGGCAGCTCCACGACCAGATTTGGCGAGAACACCCATGGAATGTCGAACGTGCTGAACATCTTCTCAGGGAACGGATCGGTCTGCCATTGATAGCGCGTTCTCTCGAGTTTCTTCGACCAGGTGTAGGCAACGCTGAAGCTGACGCCATGGCTGAGCCTCTTCACGGCATAAAGCTGCAACGCGTCGTACCGCGAGCGTCCCACGGGCGAGTTCTGCCGCACCACTCCGCCGGGGAACTGCGGAAACGGCGCCAGCAGGGACGACACGGCGATCGCCGCCTGATTCAGTCCGAAGCCGGGAACCAGCCCGGCGAAGGGATTCGGCACGCGCTGATTCAGCACCGCCGCGCCCTGCCTGTACTGCTGTTCGGTGAGCGAGTTCAAATTGCGGCTCACGGGCAATCTGGTGACGATGTTGTTCACGTAGGCCGCGCTCACGCGCATGCCCCACGGAACCTCGCGCTGCACTTCGAAGCTGAACTGGCGCCCGCGCGGCGTGGCGTTCTTCGGATCGGTGAAGACCACGCCAGCGCCGATGTTCGTCGCGAGCCCCAGCGACGCGCCCACCGGCTGGATCAACCCGCTGGGGAACGGATTGTCGACCGTGTTGAGCGGGATGTTGTTGGCGTCGTATGCGACCCACGGCGTCGACTGGCTGAAGCCGACTTGGCCCGGATCGTAGTACACGGGGCCGTGGAAGAAGCCGTAGCCGGCGCGAATCGCGGTCTTTGTTCCGAGCGCGTACGCGCCGGCGATGCGCGGCGAAAAGTCGGTGTTCGCCATTCGATAGATGCCTCTCGATACGCCGCCCACGCCGGGGAACGTCAGGCCGCCCACCAGATTCGCGCACGCAGGACACGCGGCCGCGCCAGGAGCGGCCTTGACTCGCGCCGCCAGCGGACTCGCCGCCGCCGCGTCGAACGGCCCGGTGATCGCGTTGAAGCGGTCGGTGAGGCCGCCGGTCTTGTCCCAGCGAAGGCCCAGATTGATCGTCAGCCGCGGCGTGATCTTCACGTCGTCCTGCGCGAATCCGGTGAACCACAGCATCTGCCGCGCCGGCGCCGAGTTGATCTCGATACGCCCCGATCCCACGCCATACAGGAACGACGCCACTTCGTCTCCCGCGCCCTGCAGTTGCACCTGCGGATCGGGACCGTTGGTGTCCCCGGGACCGAAGCCGAACAGCCCCGCGTCGAAGCCGCCCGCCGGTTGATAGATGCGCTCCATGCGGATCTGGCCGCCGAACTTCAGATTGTGACGGCCCATGTTCTTCAGCCAGTTCACGTCGAAATTGTTGACTTGATCCGGCACGACTGTGGCCGCCGCCTGGCCCGCCCCGGTGAAGCGGTCGCCTCCGAGGTTCGATCCGCCGAAGGTGAACGACGGAAACGCGGGGAACGCCTGGCCGGCGAATGTGGGACTGAATCCGAGTTCCTTGGGGAAAGGACCGAAGCGGATCGGCTCGATGCCGCCTTGCACATAGCGCGACAAGCCACCGCGCACGTTCAACACACTGGTGGGCGACACGGTCCGCGTCAGATCGAAACCGGCGTTCCAGTTCTGGCGCACGAACAGGGACTGGTTCACGTCGGCGGGGCTATCGTAGAAGCGGATGTCGGTCTGATCGAACGTGGTGCGCGTCACGCGCCCCATCAGTTTGGTCCTTTCGGAGATGTTCCAGTCGATGCGCGGCATCCACTCGTAGTAGTTGCGCGGCGCCGACGCGGTGCTCGACGGAATGTAGTTGACGGCCTTCACCGGCGTGTTCTGCGGGACGTTCGGCTGTGGAATGTACTTCCACAGTCCGCGCGCGACGGGATTGATGCGCGCGGCGGGGATGATGCCGCCGGGCACGGGCTGGCGCGTGAAACGGCCGGTCTGCGCATCCAGCCGCGTGGTCCACGGATCGTAGACCGTGATTGGCGTCGCCACTCCGCGATTGAGCCAAAGTGTTTGGGAGAAGTTGCCCTCGCGCTCGAGACTGGTGGGTACGCGGCCGATGTACGACTTGATCTGGTTGGTCAGGTTGGTGTGGTACTTGAACACGGCGAACAGCTTGTCCCGCAGGATACGGCCAGTCACCACGCCGCCGTAGGTGTTGTAGACCAGCCGGGGTCTCGGCTGGCCGGCGAGATTCCGCTCGAACTGGTTCGCGTTGAACGCGGTGTTACGGATGTAGGTGAACAGTTCGCCGTGATAATCGTTGCCGCCGCTGCGCGTGATGATGTTGATCACACCGCCGGTGGTGCTGCCGTACTCGGCGCTGTAGGCGTTGGTGATCACCTTCACCTCCTGCACCGATTCCTGCGTGGGAATGATGCCATACGCGTAGCCGCCCGCGCTGGTGCGATTGACGACGCCGTCGATCAGCATTTCGCTCGTGCGGTCGACGCCGCCGTTGATCATGAACGCCGAGGCGCCGGAGTTGCCGGAAGGCGTCATGCCGCGATCGTTGGTGGACGTGGTGACGCCGGGGATCGACGGCAGGATGCTGAGCACCACGCGCGCCGTGGTGGGCGTGTAGGTGATGCGCGTGCGGTCGATCTCGCCGCCGCGGTCCGCGTTCTCCGTTTCCACCAGCGCCACGCTCTCCGTCACCGACACGGTCTGTCCCACCGCGCCCACCGTCAGCTTCATATTGACGGTGACGCTGCCCGCCGCGGTGACCACGACATCGGGCTGCAAACCGTTTTGAAAGCCGCTGTGGGAGATCTCCACGGCGTAGCGGCCCGGAAGAACGAATGGAATCCGGTAGAAGCCGTCGTTCGAAGTGCTTGCGGTGTAGCGCGCCTTGTTCGCGGCGTTGGTCGCGAGGACGGCGGCGCCGGGAATGGCCGCTTCGGAAGGATCGACGACTCGGCCGCTGATAGTGCCGAGCGCCGATCCCTGGCCGAAGAGGCTGGAAGCAAGCGACGCGGCCAAGGCGGCTAGCGCGAGGGAACCAGAGAGACGCATGGACCGGATTCTATTCGGCGGCGTGCCGGGTGTCAACCGGCGGCTTCGCGCACCGGTGGCATGCGATCCACGAAACCGCATTTGGTCCGCCGCAGTTCGGCGGTGGCGGCGGCGCGCAGCCGGCGAACGTCGGCCCGGCGCTCCGGCTTCACGGCCAGGTTGTTCAACTCGTCGGGATCGGCCTTCAGATCGTAGAGCTCCTCGAGATCGGTCACCAGAGGTCTGACGTATTTGAGCTGTTTGTCTCGCAGCATCACGTACCAAGGGACTCCGTTGTGAAGGACCTTTTCGCCCTTGGGGATCTCGTTGGTGTCCGATCCGAACGTCTGGCCGGTCGCCGCGAGCATTGTCGTGTGCGGCCATGCCGACGCCGGATTCTCGATCAGCGGCGTCAGGTCGTGTCCGTGCATTTCCCACGGCTGGTCCAGACCAGCGTATTTGAAGATCGTCGGAGCCAGATCCACGCCGCAGACCGGCGTCTCGCACACGCCTCCGGCCTTGATCCGGCCAGGCATGGAGAACGCCAGCGGCGAGCGGACGTTGGCGTCGTACGCGGCGATCTTGGTGCCCCGGAAGCCGTGCTGTCCGAAAGCGAGCCCCTGATCGGACGTGAAAAGGACCAGCGTGTTCTCGCGTTGTCCGGTCTTGTCGAGCGTGTCGATCAGCCGCCCCACCGCTTCGTCCAGCGCGAACACGCCCTGGTGATATTGCCGGACCCACGAGTTCAGCGAGCGTCCACCGGCGACGGGCTTACCGTTGGCGTCCTTCTTCCAATGCTCGATCTTCTGCGCCCAATCCGGCTTGCCCGGACGCGGCGGGAAGATGTCCTTGGGTGTCTCGAAGTCGATGCCTTGCAGTTCCTTCAAGTGGCGTTCGGCCGGCTGATACGGGCCATGCACCGCGCCGTAGCACATCCACAGGAACCAGGGCTTGCTCGTGTCGCGGGTCTTCCCGTCGATCACGTCGACGCCCCAGTCGGTGTATTGATCGGTGGAGTAGCGCTTCAGGATCTCGGTCTTGCCGCCGTTGTAGGTGATCGGCTGGTCGTAATAATAGTTGGCGCTCGTCTCGGTGTACTTGGGCCGGTTCCACACGAGCTGGTAGTCCCAGTCGCGCCCGAAACCCGTGTCGGTTCCCGTGTGCCATTTGCCGATCTGGGCCGTGAAGTATCCGTTCTTGCGGAAGACCGACGGCCAGAACGGGCACTTGACGGGGTCGTACTCGCAACCCGGATAAGGACCCGCCATGCGCATGGACTCGACGCCGAACTGGTGTTTGCCCGTGAGGACCGTCGCTCGCGACGGCATGCACCAGGCGCCGTTATACGTCGCCGTGAAACGAGTCCCCTGCGCCGCCAGCTTGTCGATGTTGGGCGTGCGAACCCACGGGTACGCCTCTTTGTAGGCGCTGATGGTGCGATAGGAATGGTCGTCCGTGTAGATGAACAGGATGTTCGGACGCTTGGGACGCTGCGCCCGGGCGGCGCCGAGAGTCAGTGCGGCGCCGAGAACTTCGCGGCGGGATGGACAAGGATTCACGGTAGGATCTCCTCGGTAGATCATACGGGAATCGGAGCCATCCCGCCAGCCGGGGCCGCGATCAGAACGAGTACTTCAACCCGAACTGAATCACGCGTTCGGTCTGCCGGAACCCGAAGTCGCTCGCCGAGGTCACCTTGCCCGCGTTCGGATTCAGCGTCCGTCCCGCCGCGTCGCGAACCACCGGCTGCATCACCGGATCGTCGAACTGCGCGTGGTTGAACGCGTTGAACAGTTCGGCCCGGAACTGCACGCGGTGCTTGTCGTTGATCTGGAAATTCTTCGCGAAGTTGATGTCCCAGCTATTGTTGCCGCTGCCTTGGATGATGCCCTTGCCGGAGTTGCCGAAGCGGCCCGGCGTCGCGTTCTGGATGGCCTCGGTGTCGAACCAGCGGTCGATGGTACGGCTGCCGCGCGCCAGATTCGGATTGCGCAGCGCGTCCGGGCGAGCGCCCGTGAAGAGCACATTGAAGTTGCCCGGCGTCAGATACGCGCCCTGGAACGCGGTCCAGATGGGCGCCACCTGCCAGCCTCCCAGCACGAAGCGCTGCTTGCCTTTCTTGAAGAAGGGCAATTCGTACACGGCGCTCAGGTTCAACTGGTGCGGACGGTCGAACACCGCCGGACCCTTGTTGTCCTTCAGGTTCTTGATCGTGTTCGGACCGAACGAACCGGCGCCGATCGCCACGCCCACCGTGCTCGAATCGACGTCGGTGATCGTTTTCGAGAACGTGTAGTTGCCCAGCACCGTGAATCCGTTCGCGAGCCGGCGTTCTCCCCGCGCGGTGAACGCGTGATAATTCCCCGCCGCGCGCGACTCCAGGATGCTCACGAGGCCCGCCGTGGGATACGGGAAGATCAGCCGGAAATCGGGCGGTTGCGGAGGATTGGGGTTGATTTCGTTGTAGTCCAGGTTGGTCGGCAGCCGCGTGCTCTTGGACCCGCGGTAGGCGAACTCGGCGAGCACGTTGGGAGTGACCAGCTTCTGCACGCTGAGATTCCATTGCTGGACATAGGCGTCGCGGAAGTTGCGGTCGACCCCGGCCCGGGTGAGGTTGGCCAGCCGGTTGGCGCCCAGCAGCGGCGCGTCCGCGGTGAACTCCGGGGCGGGACTGGTGGGCGACGCCGGCCGGAAGGTGCGATTCACCTGGAACGCGAACGGATCCTGGAAGCCGCGCGAGCGGAAATCGTTGCCGATCGGCGGGCTGAAGAACAAGCCGTACGCGCCGCGCACCACAAGGTCCTCGGTTCCCCGGGCGCGCCAGGCGAAGCCCATGCGAGGCGCGAAGTTGTTGCGGTCGGCTTTCATCAACGAGCGGGGCGTGCCGTTCTGGCCGGGCAGAAGCTGCTGTCCGCTCGCGAGGTCGAAGGTCGCGATGCGGTCGAACTTGTCGTACGGCTTACCGAAGTAGTCCCAACGCAGGCCGAAGTTCAGCGTGAGATTGCGGGACACCTTGTAGTCGTCTTGCGCGAACCAAGAGAAGTTGGAATACCTCATCCGTTGCTCGAACGGCGTGACCTGCACCGCGTAGGTGGCCGGGAAGCCGAACAGCGCGTCGGCGATGGCGGCTTGGCGCGTGGGCGTGCCGACCGGCGGCGGCGACGAGTAGACTCCCGTGAACGCGTAGTTCCCGTTCGGCGCGCCCCACTGCGTGGAATTGAGCTGTTTCTTCTGGAAAGAGGCGCCGAACTTGAGCGTGTGCTTCTGGCGCACGATGGAGATGTTGTCCACCAATTGAAACGACTGCGTGATCCAGGAGAAGAAGGCGTTGTTGGTGGAAAAGCCGGCCTGGGGAAATCCGGCGATGGTGATGGCGGGCGCGCCGAACGTCAGCGGCTGCGTCTGGATTCCCTGGATGCCGAGTTCCTTCACCCAGTCCCGCACGAACGAGTCCGACGAGTTGCGGGTGCGGTTCATGCGCACGAACCCGGTGCTGAATTCGTTCACGATGTTCGGCGTCACCAGATGCGTGTCGCCCAGCGTGAGTTGGACGTGCCGTTCCTTCTGCACGGCGTCATAGCGGAACGCCTGCGTCAGGGCCTGCCCCGGGCCGACGTCGGAGGGCTCATTCACGGTGGTCCGCCAGAAGATGCTGTTGCGGTCGCTGATCTTGTGATCCAGCCTTCCCGAGGGGACCGAAAAGTCGAACCGGCGCAACGGCGCATTCACGTAGTTGCGGGCCGGATCGGTGGAATTCTCCAGCGGATAGAGATTGAGCAGGCCTTGTCCCACCCGGTTGATCCGGTTGGCGGGGATGCGGTTGCCGGGCAGCGGAATCTTCGACAGCGGATCGACGACGGGGTCCGCTCCGGTGAAGTCGCCCGCGCGCTCGAGGGCGGTGGGCACGACGGTGGTGCTGGTCGTTCCGTTTCGTTGGCGCTGCCACTCCCAGCTCATCAACACGAAGGTGCGGTCCTTGCCGTTGTAGAGCTTGGGGATGAACACCGGGCCCGATCCGATGAACCCGAACTGGTTCCGCTTGTTGGGCGCCGATTTGCCCGTGCGGTCGAAGAAGTTGCGCGAGTCCATCTTGTCGTTGCGGAGGAACTCGAACAGCGTGCCGTGGATCTCGTTCGATCCGCGCCGCGTCACGACGTTGACGAACGCGCCGGAGTTGCCGCCGAACTCGGCGGAAGCGCCCGAGGTCAGCACGCGGAACTCGCCCACCGATTCCAGCGACGGGATCGCGTAGGGATAGTTGTTCAGCTCCATGCCGCTGATCTCGATGCCGTCCACCACCACCGTGGTGGTGTTGTCGCGCTGGCCACCGGCCGAGAACGAGGGACCGTAGTTGGCCTGCCGCTGCGTGGCGCTGGCGCGGCCCGCGGTCACGATGCCCGACGAGAGAAACGCCAACTGCATGAAGTTGCGTCCGTTCAAGGGCAGCTCCCGCACGCGCTTCTCGTCGATCACCTGGGACAGGTTGGAGTCGTTCGGCTGCAGCAGCGCGGCCGTGGCGGTGACCTCCACCGACTCGGTCACCTGGCCGACCTGCAATTTCAGATCGAGCCGCAGCGTTTGCGAAACCGTCAACTGGATGCCGTTGACTTGCTCCTTTTTGAAGCCGTCCATCGCGGCCTCCACCCGGTAGACGCCGGCCTGGAGCGCGCGGAACTCGAAGGCGCCGGCGCTGTTCGCGGTCTGCTCGCGGCTCTGGTTGGTTTGGGTGTCGGTGAGAGTCACCTTCGCCCCGGATATGATGGCTCCGGACGAATCGGCGACGGCGCCGGTGATGACTCCGGTCGCGGTTTGAGCCGAACAAGCGATGACCGCGAACACGGCGGCGAGAACGCGGATCGAAATCCAGCGCATATTAGAGGGCCTCCTACTGGCGAGATGACGGACTGGTCTCATTCTATTCCAAACCGGGGCGGGGTCCAGCGCGGCGCCGTTGCTACACTGGACTTCGTGGCGGCGCTTGCGACATCTCGTGCGGAAGCGGCCATGGTGCGATCGGTCGCGCAAGTGGCCGCCGAGCCGCCCGTGGCCGAGGCATCGCAGTGGTTCGCGTCCGAGCGCAAATGGATTTTCGAAAAGCACGTCGAATTGTGCCGAATTCCCGCCCCAACGTTCCAGGAGCAGGAACGCGCCGAGTGGATGGTGAACCAGTTCCGCGCCATCGGTTGCGATGCGCGCCTGGACCGCGCCGGCAACGTCGTGGCGCACGTTAACGGGAAGCACGACGGTCCGGTGGTTGCGCTCACCGCGCATCTGGACACGGTGATGGAGCCGCGCGGCCCCGAGGACATTCGCGTCGGCCGCGACGGTGAACTGCAGGGGCCGGGCGTGTCGGACAACGGCGCAGGGCTCACGGCCTTGTTGGCGATCGCTCATGTACTGCGCTCGAGCACCGTGCTGCGCGACTCCACGCTTCCGCTGGTGCTGGTCGCCAATGTCGGCGAGGAAGGCGAAGGCAACCTGAGCGGGATGCGCTATCTGTGCCGTCCGGCCGGAATGGGCGCGCGCGTGGCCTCGTTCCTGGTGTTGGACGGCCCGTCGGTGGACCACATTACCAGCCGCGCGCTGGCGAGCCGCCGTTTCGAAATCACTTGTTCGGGCCCAGGCGGCCACTCGTGGAGCGACTGGGGAATCGCGAATCCGGTTCACGCGTTGAGCCGCGCGATCGCGTGGTTCGCCGACCAGCCCGCGGTGAACGTTCCCGGTCCGCCGCGGTCGACGTACAACTTCGGGATCATCGAGGGCGGCTCTTCGGTGAACGCGATTCCGGCTCGTGCGCGCGCCAAGGTCGACCTGCGTTCGGAAAGCGCCGTGAAGATCGACGAGATGGGAGCCTGGATGACCGCCGCGGTGGAGCGGGCGGTGGAGGTGGAGAACGACCGGTCGCCGGCCGGCCGAGTCGCGGCGAAGGTTCGCGAAATCGGATTCCGCCCCGGTGGCGCGTTGCCCGACGACGCCCGGATTCTGCGCCACATCCGCGCCGTGGATTCGCACCTGGGTATTCGGGCCCATCTCGACTGCGCCTCCACCGACGCGAACGTTCCGCTTTCCTTGGGGATGCAGGCGGTATCGATCGGCGCGGGCGGGCAAGGCGGCGGCGCTCACACGGCGAACGAGTGGTTCCGGCCGGAGGGCCGGGAAACGGGCTTGCGCCGCGTGCTGTTGGCGCTGATCCTGTTGATGCGGGATCAGGACGACTCGGCGGCGCGGCGGTAGCCGGACCGAGGCGCCGCCGCGACGGCGTTCGAGGACGGCTCGCCGTGTGGTTGTCGCCTGTCAGTAGCCGTTGGGGAAGAGAGGCTTGATGGAGTCGTCGATGCACTTGTTGACTTGATCCATGTCGAAGAAGGCGTCGTCGGGATCGGAGAATTTGCAGAAATACTCCTGCTGAATCCAGTCATGGCCTTTCAGGCGTTTTTGACGCGCGATTTCTTCCTTCGAGATCAGGGGCGAGTCGTCCGCCGTGGAGAGGACG
>SYLY01000334.1 GCA_005808475.1 Acidobacteriota bacterium | reverse complement strand
GTTGCCGGATGCGCACGTGGAGGCGCCCACCGCCGGCTCGGTGATGCTGGCGTCGGTGATGCTGAAGATGGGCACTTACGGCATCGTGCGGTTCTGCCTGCCGATGTTCGGCAACGCGGCGCGCGAACTGGCCGGTCCCATCGTGGCTTGCGCGCTGATCGGCATCTCGGTGGGGGCGCTGGTGGCGCTGGTGCAGCCGAACATGAAGAAGCTGGTCGCCTATTCCTCGGTGAGCCACCTCGGGTTCGTCGTGCTGGGCACGTTCGCGTTCAACCAGCAGGGCATGGACGGCGCGGTCTACCAGATGTTGAATCACGGGGTTTCGACGGGCGCGCTCTTCATGCTGGTCGGCTTCCTCTACGAACGGCGGCACTCGCTCGAAATCAAGGCGTACGGCGGCGTGGCGGCGGTAGCGCCCAAGCTGGCGGTGGTCTTCATGATCACCACGCTCGCCTCCATCGGCCTGCCGCTGCTCAACAACTTCGTGGGCGAGTTCCTCGTGTTGCAGGGCGCGGCTCTAGTGAACTTCACGTGGGTGGTGTTCGCCGCCCTGGGCGTGATCTTCTCGGCCTGCTACATGCTGTGGCTCTACCAGCGGACTTTTCTCGGCGACACGCCGCACGAGGTGGAGCACCACGTCACCGACATGAACACACGCGAACTGGCGGCGGTCGCGCCGCTGGTGATCCTGATGGTCTGGATGGGTGTGTTCACTTCGACCTTCCTCGCCCCCATCAGCGCGGCCAATGCGCGCATTCTCGAACAATCCAAAGTCAACGTGGAACATCAAGCATCCCAACCACCTGCCTCGAAACCGGAGGTGGCGCATGCCCGCTAGTTTCGATTTCCCGGTTTTGGCCGAATACATCCGGTTCCTGCCGGAAACCATCCTGATTCTGTTCGGCACATTGCTCATGGTGCTCGAGGGAGTGGCGGGAGAGGGTCACCGCCGGAATTCGCACATGGTGGCCCTGGTGGGCATCTTCGCGGCGTTCGCGGCGGCGTGCTACGCCAGCCTGGACCCCGGTCCCGCCTTCAACAATTTTCTTCTCGTCGACGGTTTCGGTTCGTTTTTCCGGGTGCTGGTTCTGTCCGCCGGCGTGCTGGCGGTGATGTGCTCTCCGGCGTATCTCCAGCGCGAAGGCGCCGACTCGGGCGAATACTACGCGCTGATGCTCTACTCCATGGTGGGCCAGTGCATCCTCGCCACCGCCAACGAACTGATCGTTGTGTTCATCGGTCTCGAGATTTCGTCGATCGCCACCTACGTGCTGGCGGGCTATCTGCGCGACGACAAGCGGAACAACGAATCGGCGATGAAGTACTTCCTGCTGGGGTCGTTCGCCACGGCGTTCCTGTTGTACGGCGTGGCGTGGGTGTACGGCGTCACTGGCTCCACGAATCTCGACGGCATCCGGAAAGCGGTGCAGTCGGGCGGCGCCTCGCAGGAAGTGGTTGCCTTCTCCGCCGCGCTCATGATGGTGGGGTTCGCGTTCAAGGTGTCCGCCGCGCCGTTCCAGGCGTGGACTCCGGACGTCTACCAGGGCGCGCCCGCGCCGGTGACCGCGTTCATGTCGGCCGGACCCAAGGCCGCCGCGTTCGCCGTGTTCATCCGCGTGTTCATGACCGCCTTCGCCAGCCTGTCGGACCGCTGGGAGCCGATCCTGTGGATTCTGGCGCTGGCGACGATGACCATCGGCAACTTCGCGGCGGTGGTGCAGACCAACATCAAGCGGATGCTCGCGTACTCCTCCATCGCCCACGCCGGCTACGTGCTGGTGGCGATCGTGGCCCATTCGGAAACGGGCACGGCGGCGGCGATGTTCTACCTGGCGGGCTATGTGTTCATGAATCTGGGCGCCTTCGCGATCGTGATCCATTTCGGGCGTCAGGGCGAGCGATACTTGCAGGTCAACGACCTTTCGGGGTTGGGCCAGCGGCAACCCATGGCGGCGGCCATCTTCACGGTGTTCTTGCTGTCGCTGATCGGCGTACCGCTGACGTCCGGCTTCTTCGGCAAGTTCTACATCTTCAAGGCGGCCATCGATTCGCACCTGTACTGGCTGGCGGTGCTCGGGCTGTTGAACAGCGCCGTGGCGGCGTACTATTATCTGCGGGTGATCGTGGTGATGTACTTCCACGAGCCGGGCCGCGGGTCCGAGGACATGATGGAGTTGAGCCCGGGGGTGCGGTGGGCGGCCCTGGTGTCGGCGGTGATGGTGATCGTGATGGGTGTGGCTCCCTCGTGGGTGCTGCGAACGGCGACGGCTTCGGCGGCGTTCTCGCGCTAACGGAGCGGCGTTACACTAGGGGGGATGGCGTTCCTCATTGACGAGGCGTTCTTGCCCGCTACCCTGACCGCGTCCCCAATGACGGACGACGAGTTCGCCGAGTTTTGCGCCGAGCACCCGGATCTGTCCTTCGAAACGACGGCGGAAGGGGAGATCATCGTTATGCCGCCAACGTATTCCTTCACCGGATTTCAGAACGCGGAACTGAGCGCCCAACTGCGGAATTGGGCGGAGGCCAATGGGAGTGGAATCTGTGGTGATTCCGGCACCGGCTATGTACTGCCGAACGGAGCGCGCCGTTCCCCGGACGCGAGTTGGACCGAGTGGTCCAGAATCCGGGCGTTGCCCAAGGCGCAACGAGCGAAGTACCTGTACCTGTGCCCCGATTTCGTCGTCGAGCTCATGTCCCAGACGGACCGCGCACGGACGGCGCGCGCGAAGATGCAGGAGTGGATCGCCAACGGCGCCCAACTCGGTTGGCTGATCGACCCCGGGAAGCGCACCGTCGAGATCTACCGTCCGGATCGCGAGCCGGAACTGCTCGACCAGCGGGAAACCGTCGCCGGCGAAGGGCCGGTCGTCGGCTTCGTGCTCGACCTGACCCGCATCTGGCGGCTCGCGGCGGACTGACCCACTCCGCTACCGGCCGAACCAGCCCCTGCGTGGCGTGGCCCGGCCTGCGTGCCTGGCCCGAATCGCGGAGTCCCGCAGCGCGGCAGCGTCGTTCCGCGCGCGACGGTAGGTAGCGCCCGCCTTCTCGATGAGCTGGAGTTCGGAACCGGGCAGCAGGTCGAGCTTTCGAACGCCCGGTTCGAGCGCGGCCAGAGACTCTCCCGCCACTCGAGCCGGAATCGACGCCATGCACACGGGGTCGCCGAACGCGCAATCCCAGCCGCATCCGAAGCAGGGGAGCGGATGTACCAGCGCCGAGGCGTTGGCCGCCCACGGAGCATCCTCCGGCCAGCAACCGCCGCCGGACACGCATAGCCCGGCGGAGCCGAACGCCTGGCCCAGATCCGCGATGCCCGGCGAATCGGTGAAGTAGCCGCGGGACATCGCGAGCAAGCCGGCCAGCAAAGGCAAATCGCCGATGCCACCTTCCCATGACCGCACCGGGCCGCCCTCCGGAGCCAGGTCGAGCGGAGCGCCGATGAAAAGCACCGGCGACGGCCGCGTGGCGCGCGCCTGATCCAGGGCTTGTCCGAACCTGCTTCGCGGCCATCCGCCCATCGGCGCGCAGAGCAGGTAGCCACGTTCGGTGAGCCCGAGAGCTTCGAGTTCTCGATCCGCGGCCGTGCGCGCGGTGGCTGGCAGCGGCCACGGAATCAACGGTGGAATCGCGAACGGGACCGGTTCGAATTCCGCCGGCTCGAGGACCAGTTCCGACCGCATCCGGTCGAGCATCGCCGACTCCTCCGGAGCCTCCGCCGCCGCCGTACGGCCGGCCCGGAACCAAGCCGCCAACACCCCCGCCAGCCAGGACGGCCGCGCTTCCGCGCAAATGAACAGGTCCGCTTCCACCGCTTTCCACGATCCGAAGATGCCGTGGACCGCGGTCAGCGCCGCGATGTCCGGCTCCATGAAATCGGAGGGATCGAACGGAATCGGAGCCGGCGCGGTCCGCACCGGGAGCAACTCGCGGATGGCGTCGAACTCGGCGCGGCACGACAGCGTGATCAACGCGTTCGGCCACTCGCGGTGCGCGGCGCGCAGCAGCGGGGCCGTTCGCACCAGATCGCCCAGTCCGCCGGAGTGAAGAACGAAGATGGATGCGGGAGTTTTCATTTGCCAATGCAGAATGTCGAGAAGATCCTGTTGAGGATGTCGTCCGCCGTGGTGGCGCCGGTGATGGCGTCCACTGGCGTCAGCGCGGCATAGAAGTCGAGCAGCAGCATTTCGTGCGGCAAACCGCGGCCCAGCGCCTCCCTCCCGTGCGCCAGCGCCTCTCGCGCCTCGCGCAGCAGTTGCTCGTGGCGCACGCTGGTGACGAACCCTCCGTCGCTTTCGGCTCCGCACTCGGGCGAAACCGCCTGAACGATCCGCCGCCGCAGTTCCGCGATGCCAGCGCCGGTGATGGCTGAAACCGCGATCGCGTCGATCTCCGCCGCGAGGGGCAGGTCGCTCTTGTTGCCAACCACCAGATGGCGGCCGTGTCCGGCCGCGCGCTCGATCAAAGTTCGATCTTCCGCGCCGAGGGGAGCGGAGAGATCCACCACCACCAGCGTCAGGTCCGCGTCCGCCATCGCGCGGTAACTGCGCTCGATGCCGAGCCGCTCCACCGGGTCCTGCCCTTCTCGAATCCCGGCCGTGTCGACGAAGCGCACGGGCAGCCCCTCGATCTCCGCCGTCTCCGAGACCAGGTCGCGCGTGGTGCCGGCGATCTCGGTC